>JBDRDK010000064.1:0-2137 GCA_043820855.1 bacterium | reverse complement strand
CACAACCAACGGGATAATCGCAAACTTTATTCCTATCCCGGCTGTATGAATTACAATAGGGCAGTTGTTGATACTTGGAAAGATGATCAGTGGTTTTGCTCCGAAGCAGAAGCATTAAAAGCCGGTTATACCCGTTCTGGTAACTGCCAAATTGATTTTAAAGTTTTGGATTAGAACTTCAATTACCGAAGAACTTTATTTCAGTTTAATATACTTGATTACTCAAAATATGCTATACTTTTTGTTGGAGACACATATGGGAAACCAACCAATAATAGATAATCAAAATACCCAGCAAATCGGGCAAAATCCAACAAACCAACCACCCGTTCCTCCTGTTCCTGATAAGCCAAAAGTAAATTTTTGGATGATCTCTACTATATTGTTCGCTTGTTTGTTCTTTGTCGTTTTAGGAATATATATTTTTGCTTCTTCTATCAGAAATAAACAAGAAAGCCAAATATCTAAACCTACAGAACAAACTGGCACTAATAGCAATATTCCCTCATCTAACCAAGATATAACACTAGGTACAAAGTTCGCATATCTTAAAACCGCCACAGAGGATATTAGAGGTTCTGGAGATATTATTGTTTCAAATTTCGATGGCTCATACAAACAGAAGATCCATGCAGTTCCAATATATGTTGGGACTTATAGTAGCTACGATGTCTCAGATAAAAGCGAGAAACTTGTTTACAAAAGTCTTATTGAAAAAGATCAATACGGAAACGAAATAGAACAGTATTTGTGGGTAAGTGATAAAGGTACTGAGCCTCGCAAAATTCTAACTTCGGAAGATAAAAAATATATTGAGTCCCCAAAAATTTCTGTTGATGGCGAGAAAATAGCGTACTCTCTACTTGTGCAAAATACTGGTAATTACTCTACAGATACGGAACAGCTTTGGGTTATCAATTCTGATGGAACCGAGAACAAGTTGGTTATCGACAAGACAAGAGATTATTTAGGAAGCAATTCTCGGTTTCGTTTAGTCCCCGTTGCATGGTCACAAGATGAAACAGAAATATACCTACAAACCACATCTGATAGCGAAGCTACGCCGATAGGTATGTATGTAGCAAATTTATTGACTGGTAAAATCGAGAAAGCAAACACACCACAAGTTACGCTTTGGGGCTTGTCCTTTTCACCAGACAGGACAAAAATAGCATACACTACGTATGGGTGGAAAGATGTCCCAGATAACCGACCTGAGCCTGGTGCTCCATTTACTATTAGCGTTACGGATTTAAGTACTGGCGCAACAATAAAAATACTTGAAAGTAATACTGATCAATTTGATCATCCAGTATGGTCAAATGACGGCTTGAAACTTGCCTATAAAGTTCTTGGTAAATCAGTGGAGGGAGGAGACCAAGGAATTTATGTAGTTGATGTTAATTCAAGATCAGCAAAATTAGTTACTGCAGGAACCAGAAACGCTCGATTAAGAGCATGGAGTTGGTTATCTGGCTCAAAATTAATTTATAGTGAAGAAAGTTACACAACTGGAGAGGTGCCTAACAAAGTAACTTCCTATCTTTTTACAATCAATTTAGACGGAACAGATAAACAAAAGATTGATTCAGCAAGAGAAATCACAGTCTTCGGTGCTTTGAGATAATATCTATCGTAAAGTAATTAAAATAATTTTTTTAAGTTTTCCCAGTACTCCTTTGTCTCTCCATGACCTCCTTCATCAAAACTTATAACCTCTACCCCTGACCTTCTCAGTTTCGTGGCATACTTTTTGTACGATAATATATTATCATCCTTGAATAAAACTACCACCTTTGGCATGGGCATCTGCAAAAATTTTCTAACCCTTTCTTTATATAAAATTAGAGCTTATTAATCTGCGAATTCTAGTCCAATTGGACAATGATCGGAACCTTTATTCTTTGTGAAGATATTGGCTGTTTTTAATTTTTTGGTAAGCTTGTTGGATACAAAAGCATAGTCAATTCTCCATCCCAAATTTCTTTCTCTTGCATTGTAAGCATATGGCCACCAAGTGTAATTTTTTCCCTTACTATGGAATAATCTAAAGCTATCACTAAAGCCAAGCGACAGAATATTATCTATTTGCTTTCTTTCTATTGGTGTAAACATTATGTTTTTTTGATTTTGTTTT
>JBDRDK010000063.1:0-7406 GCA_043820855.1 bacterium | reverse complement strand
AGCTATCAAGATGGGCTATTAGGTCCTTATGGATCCTTTAGTTCTACCCTTAGTCCCTATAAGTACTTTGCAGATGACTTAAGTAAAGATGCAAACATCTCCTCTCTGCCTACCACTTCTCGAGGAAGATTCAGCGCTGGAAAAACAAACAGCAGAATCTATACCCTGCAACATGAGAACTCCACTTCCTGGTATGACGACACCGGAGCTTTCAACTATGCGGTTGTAGCTCATTGGGATGAACCCGTTGGGTTTGATCCTGACGAGGCCAATGCTCAGTGTCCTGTTTTCTTAGATTGGGACATTGAGATTACAGAGGATTTTGACACTCAAGGCGCAGGATCAGCAACCATTACCTGCACAATCTATGATTGGCAGGAAGATAATGGCGAAGTCAGAGTTGAATCTCCTGCTCTTTTTGCTGATTCTCAGGCATATTCTGGATCTGGAGAACATGAAATTGTTTTCAATGTAAGCAATGAACGAGGCGGAGCAGTTGGTGATCAATTTGTACTCATCACTGCCGAATCCGGTGAAGAGAAGAACTTTCTGCTGTTACGCAATGAAATTAATGTGGCTTATGCAGAAAATGCTGGCTGGAGTTATCCAGTACCTATTCCCTTCTCAGAGATTCCAGAATCTCCCTACCTCAATGTATCGGGAACAGGAGAACTCTACTGTGCTTGGGCTGATGAAGATAATACAACAGATGTCTGGTGGTCAGAGTATAATGGCAGTAATTGGTCCCAAATACCTATTGATCTCATCGCATATCCAGATGGCATTTCCGCAGGATCGCCTCGCTTCTTAAGTGATTCCAGCGGATGGATCCACTTGGTATGGGACGAGAAACCACCGGACGAGGAAATCCGTAACGTATATTACAAACATTTTGATCCTGACCCTGTATTACCCGATACTCCATTTGATACAGCAGAAATAGTTAGTACTGGCACTGGCAATGGAGGTGCTGCTCTCGGAGCATTTTGCCCAGATTTGATCCTATCCTCCACAGATACTCTCTCGGTATTTTGGGAAGATTTAACCCCGTCTGACGACCTCTATCGGCAGATCAAAATGCGGCAAAACCAATTGGGCTGGGAAGACGAAGAGTACGTCACAAATAGTGATAAGCGCTCCATTCTCCCTCGCTGCAGTATTGATGCGTCTGACAGATGGCATGTTGTTTGGTGCGACCATTATTTTGGAGATCCGAGCACTAATGAAATCCTATATACTAATTCCGATTTACACCCTACCAGTGAACCTCTAGTAATTGCCAGCGGCAATAATGCAAGTCAGCCAGTGATCTGTGTTGCAGGTAACAATGTCTGGATCGCATGGACAGAAGTTATCGATAATAAGGGTAGTATCTATTATACCTCGTTTCTAGCCTCTCCTGATCCCAGTCCTCCAGAAGGTATCCGCATCAACACCCCTACTGGATCAAGTGCATCAAAACCAGAATTGGTCTGTGATGGCAGCAATATAGTTGTGTTCTGGCTTGACAGTCGCGATGATGATTCTGATGGCCGCTGGATCTACGGCTCTGTTTTGTACGGTACTCCTGCAATAGACAGCTTGTTGAAAATAGCTGGTCCAGTAGAACAAACTGATTACCACGCCACTGTAGACCCAACCACTGGCACTTACCACTTGGTTTGGGTCGATGGAAGCGATAGCTCTCTCAAGCATTCTCATTCAATACCTTAATTATTCTTCGAGCTTGTCGAGAAGATACATTTCCTAATCCAAAATCAAAAGCCCCCCCTTTACGGGGGGTATTTTCATACCCAAAACCTTTTCTTTTATTTCTTTTTCCGCACTCAGCCGCCGATCGTTGCGGGAGTACGGACTTTTACCCTTTCTTACTATGAGCTCTAAGCTCTATAAATTATTATTATCCCAAACCAAAGAATTTCCTCATCTCCTTTTCTTCTGAAATTTTATCAGTAATGATAAAAAGTAATTTCTCTTTAATTTTTTCCTCAAATAGTGGCTGCAACTCATGAAAATCAATTTTTTGGGGAGTAATCCAAATACTTTTTTGGATTAATTTAAAACCCAATATTATAAGATATTCTCTTAATTTTTCTCTAATTCTCCGTTTTTTCTCGGGAATATCGAAAGCTAAAATCCGCCATTTCCCATCCCAATCTTTTAGTTCAAAATTAATCTTTCGATTCTGAACTTTTAAGATTTCTAATTTACCAAGTAAGGTTATTTGAAATTTATCTTTACCAATTTTTTCTATATATTGTTTCTCTTCTAAATTTCTATTTGCTTTTAAATAATTATAGTTTTTTCTGTACAGCTTTCTAGGATCAAATCCCTTATAGGGATAGATTATATCTTCAGTAATAGTTATGGCCTTGTCTAAACCAACAATCAAAGAATCAAGGATTTTATTACGTTTCATTTTATCATAGAATAACATAATATCCGCACTCCCGCAACGATCGTTGTGGGAGTGCGGAAGAACATATAAATTATTTTAATTACCTAATCATTCTTAATGATGTTTATTACTCTGTCTGGGTGGAAATGTTGTTTTTGATTTTTTAAAAAACACTGGGCTTCCACACCGCCCTGAACAAAATTTAGAACTTGAATTTTCCTTGCTTTACGAGGATTTTTATCTTCGCCAATTTTTCTGGAAACATAATCGATCTCGATGGGTTGACGGGTTATATGTGATCTGGCAAACGCACTCATAGCTTGTCCGGCACTTACTTTCTTGCCCCAACCTGCTGGTACAGCTAACTCACTATCTTCAAATTTGGATTTATATTTTAAATAAGCACGCTTGGTCCCAAGATTATAAAGATCACGAGTAATCTTCACATCATCCAAACAATACTTAGCCAATTTTTCAAAATCGCCGTCTTTGTAGTATTTCAAAGCATCGAGCCCGCTTCCGCTTTTACCAACACCTAAATTGGATTGAGCTAAAGATTCTAGCTTTATTCTATGACCAGCGTATTTTTCAAAATCCTCCATTATATCTAGATATTTTAACTTGCTTACATCAATATCCAGATACGGCTGTAAAACTGCAAAATCAAAGTTCTTAATATTAAAACCTATTGTTTCACTTTCTTCCAAAAGCGGTTGAAGCTGGAGAATTTCTTCTTCGCGAAAAGTCATAAATTTATCATGCATATAATCATACACACCAACTATAGATACACCTAATTTATCGTAGTTGTCTTGCCCGCCCACTTCATCAAAACTTTTTTGGGTTTCCAGATCTAATACAATTTTATTCATAGTTGTTTTATTATAGCACTAAAGACAAAAATCACTTGTGTAATATAAGTGATTTTAATAAATTGAATTCTTTTTAATTAGTACCCCAAAAATCCTAAAATTTAGGTTTCTGGGGAATCAAAGTTGTAAAATAAAAACTATTTACCTTTTCGTGTGAATACCCAAATCAAAAGCAGAATCACTACGATAATCAATACCCACCAGTACCATACCATAATGCCTCCTTATAAATTAACTTATATTTATTATATCAAAGTTTAAGCATTCGACCAAAATCTATCCAAAACAAATCTCAGTATCATATAACTTGTATAAACAATAACCAAAACAATCACTACTAGAAGTACTGCATTACGAATTTGCATGGATTTCTCGGGTTTACCACCAGCATTTAGAAGTTTAAATACTGTTATCAGTAAATACCCGATACCCCAGACCGGCGCCAAAAGTAGCATTGAATTCATAACACTATATACAATCCCTGGGGTGTGTCCAGTTTGAAATGCATTGATGTCAATAAAATATTTAATAAATTCCATTATTTTAAATAATAATCCTTAATATCTTGTAATAATTTTCGAGTATTATCAAATGCGGCTTTTTTTATTGCTTCATCTATATCCAACCATACCAATTCATATATTTCATGATCTTCAATCAAATTTTTATCCCGCTCTTCATCTTCAAGTTCAAACAAAAACTGATACAAAACTTTATGGTGTTTCTGACTACCAATCGAATATGTAAAATCAACTTTATCAAACTGTTTTATTGGCTTTAAATTTACATAACCAGTTTCTTCAGTTACCTCCCGCTTTGCCGCATCTTTAATATCTTCGTCTTTCTCTATATGACCTTTTGCTGAAACTAACTTACCCCAACGATCCCGAAGCAAAGCAACCTTACCTTTATTATAAATCACCCCTCCGGCTGTAAGATGTTCTTTAATCTTTTTCATATATATATACTAAATCCACTCCAGCAATATTTACTGTATATACTAAAGTGCCCCATTCCCCCAACCTATCCAGTAAATTATCTGTCGTGCGTTGTACGAAATGTGACTCAACTACAGCTACTCGAATTTCATCTTTGTGCTTTTCAAATACTCCAAACATGTTTTCTCGCTTCAGTTTATGATAATACAAAAACGGCTCTTTATGTCCTCGAAGTAAAATCTTTTTCTCTTCAGGATAATTATCTTTTACATATAATGCGGCTTCTTTCAACCCTTCATTTACCCCAACAGTAGTCAAGCGCTTTGCGCCCTGTGGACCTCCAGCTATTTGATTGTAATATAGATAATAAGAAGGGTGGTAATAATTCAAAAGTGGTAAATTATAAGCTGTAATAAATATGACTACCAAGATCAACGGAAACAGATCACTGCCCATAAGCTTCAAGCCGTGAAGCCTGCTTGTAGCTAGAAGGGTTCTGCGCAAAGTACCCAAGAGCCCCCAAGCAGCAAATATCATAATTACCGGATACACGGGTAGCACATATCTCACTTCCAGTTTTTTGTTAGCCAGTGACATAACAATAATATATACAATCATCCAGATCCAAAGCAGAGTCCATAAGTCTAGATCACCTCTGCGTTTCTTCCACCATATATAGATACCTAAGAAAAATCCTAACAAAGTTATTTCAGTCAAACGAATTACTAGAATTACTAGATAAAAATGCCATGCGGGATCAGCAGTGATTTGGCCGAGATAAAAAGTGGTGTGGTCATAATAAGAATTCACCCCAAGCTGGGTAAAGAAATATTTGAAAAAGGTATATGGGGGAAGCGCTGTCCAATCTCCAGGCCACAGAAGCATAATAAATACCAAAACCCAAATTAGCATCCATATATATTTTCTATTAAATATGGCTACAGCAATTTTCTTGGTTTCCCATATTCCGCCCAGATCTTTCCAAACTTTCCAAATCTTCCATAACCCCAGTATCGGTAAAATAATTAAAGCATTATACTTTGTAAGAAAAGCCAAAACAAATCCGGCGATACTCAAGTTTTTCCATAGTTTCTGTTGATTTTTTTCATATAGAAAAAAGCTGAATATCGTAAATATCATCCAGAAAGTCAACATCACATCTTGATGTGCCCAACGGGATAAACCAATATGTACTGGATCAAGAGCCAGCATCAAAGCAGCTAAAATACCTATCTTTGAATGACCGAGTTTTTGCATAAACCAATATACAAGTGCAGGGGTCAAAGCACCTATCAAAGCGATCGGTAACCTAGATGCACCCAAAAGATCATAAACTTCCAAAGAATAATTGGATGCATTTACTGTTAAGAATTTCTGAAATATACCTATTAGAAATGCGGCAGGCGTACCAATCGCTACTGTGTCATACAATTTCCACCAACCGTGTTGTAAGTTACCAAGATCAAAATCAACAAATAAATTATTGAAAAGTAACTGCCCTCTGTCTAACCACCAGATCTCGTCAATAAAAGCAGAGTTACCTGTAATATCCAAAACTCGAGGAATAAGTCCGATAATAAATATAAATAAACACACAAACCAAATTTTGTGTTTGATTACAAACTTCATATTTTAATTTTACATCATAAACTCAATTTTGCTAAATACATTTTAAGTTTTGGATCTTTTTCTCATACATATTAAATATATTGCAATAAACAATATATAGTATAAAATCAGAAAACTAATTCCAAATTTAGATATATTAATTGCAGCAAATGGTATTGCAGCAAAAAACTCAGCGACCCGCACAATATAATACAGTAAAATGTAAGCTATAAGGCCTGTGAACTGACCTAGAATTATATGTACCCACCCTAGTATTCCAGATATAAACCCAAAAAACATAGCTGCAGGAACCACTGGTAATATGAGCATGTTAACGACCGGCGCAACTATAGATAGTTGACCAAAATAATACACCAATACCGGCAATATCAAACTTAACGCTGCTAAGGTAGCCACCAGATGCTCTCTAAAAAACTTTGGTACAAACTGAATCCATCTCCAGTTTAATATATTATCTGAAAAAAATATCAACCCAGTTGTTGCTAAAAAAGATAATTGAAACCCCACATCATACCTAATTAGCATTGGATTAAATAAACTCATTAGTATTGCAGCCAAGAGTAAAGATATCAGAATATCAGCTTTGCGACCCAAACGTTCTGCCAATAGAATTAATCCAGCCATTATCGCTGCCCGCACAACTGACGCTGATGCACCGGTCATAATCACAAAAAGCATAATACCTAATATCGCAGATCCAAAAGCTAGTTTTCTAGGCCAGTTAGAACTTAAAAATAAAAATGCTCTTACAATAATAGTCACATTATACCCTGACAAAGCAACGATATGTGTAATACCAACAACCCCAAAGATCTCTAAAAGTCGCTCTGACATACTATGTTTTAAGCCCAGAAGTATCCCAGCTAAAAGTCCGGATTCTGGCTCTGGTAGTATCCTGTTTATTATTTGAAGAAAACTATTCTTTATATTAATCAAAACACCTTTGACCTTTAATGCTAGACCTTGAAAACCTAAATTTACTTTATCTTTTAATTTAACTCTTGGTTGATAGCAAGTCGCATATATTTTTTCTTTTTCTAAATATTTTCGCCAGTCAAAATCTTTAAATTGTATTGGTTTTTCAATATCACCTACTATTTCTATATTTTGGCCAAACTTATATCTTGGATATTTAGGTGTATAAACTAAAATCTTCCCTGTATATTTTTTGTCTTCAGATTGAATATTTCCTAAAGTAATTTTTTGATATTTATCATCAACTTCAATATCTTCAACAATAATACCTGTGATAGTATTTTGTATTCCAACTAATCCAGATACATTATTTTGTTTTTGAAATACTTGATAAATATGGAAATACAAACTACCAAAAAGTATAAATATTAAAAAAACTGCTATAACTCTTCCCCACAAATTTGGATAGACAAACAATAAACCAATCGATAAACCAAAAATTAACAATATTAATTGATTTAAACCAAAGTTTATTTCAGGTGCAAAAAACATTCCAAGGATAAAACCTAGGAGACCTACAATAAAAATCTGCGAGGGACTCAAAGTTTTTAGTTCCAATTTCATTTAGTTTTATTGTATCTCAAAAAGAAAAAA
>JBDRDK010000062.1:0-65672 GCA_043820855.1 bacterium | reverse complement strand
GGATGTAATCCGTTTTTCCAGAAAAGAGTGTTACTGGGGCGCGTTTATATCTATATCCCTATTATAAAATAAAAAAAGCTTTTTGAAAAATATCAGCTTTTTAAATTCAAATTCAATATTAAATAATCTCAGTAAATATATCTTGGGGTTGTTCCGTATGCCCATGGATTTACATTACTTCTATAACTATAGCTATATTTTACCCAATTATATTCTGAAACATCAATTGTGTTGTTACTATTTACTGATCGTACTATTGCTACATGACCGCAAGGCATACTTCCCGATCCCCACCAACAAGGATTCCCACTATTAATATTTCCAGGATCAGATGAAGACCAAGAAATAATTGCTCCTACACGTGAAGTATTTGATACGCTATAACCACCTAAGCTATTTGGATAATCATACGCCATATTAGGCCAGTTATAAGCACTACCTGAACCTGGCCTTGTATTAGTCCAGGATTTACCAATCTTCATATTCCAATACCAGGCAGCATATGAAGTACATTCTCGAGTTAGAAATTTCCAGGGATCAACTGCATGAATTTGAGTATATGGATAACCACCTGATCCTCCAGTATCAATATCTTCACCTCCTCCTTGTTCTTTCCGTAACTCATAAATCTCTTCTGACAGCTCCCCTGCTTCATTTTGAAGCTTGCTAACTAAATTTTTATATTGAGCTTGTTCTCCTTGGGTACGAAATAGAAGATCGCTTTTAGCTCCTTTTGTAAGTGCGAGGTTTCTCTTTTCAGTTTCTTGCTTTTGAGCTAACACAATTAAATCAGTTTGTTTTATTTCCAAATCTTTTTTATTTTCAGCTAATTTATTTCGAATCTCAATTATCTCATCCATAGCTTCTATGACTTGATCTTCTATACTGCTTAGATAGAAATTCCTATTCATTACATCTGAAAAGTTTTCACTAGACAAAATAGTTTCCATCAAACTAGTATCTTTTTCTTTGTAAAGTACACTTATACCAGCCCAAAGAATATTCTTTTGTTCGTCAAGTTTATTTTGTTGATCAGTGATCTGTACTTCTAAAGATGTGATCTCTTTTTCGGTAATTTCTATTTGGGTATAAGTTAAATTTAATTTAGCTTGAGTTTCAGCGATCTGGGCATCCATTACTGCAAGCTGACTTTGTAAATCTTTGATAGATTGGCCCTTTTGATTAATAATTGCTTGATTTCTTCTGATCTCTGCTTCTAGCTGGTCTTGCTCACGAAGTAAATCGTCCAATGAGTCAGCAACTACCATTGCAGGCATAAATAAAATCATTCCAGTAATAAATACTAGAATAGTATTTTGAAATATTTTCAATATTTTACTCATATTCATTTTCAACCCAATTCTAACAACTAGATGTTATATGTCAAATCAATAAAATCCAAATTAAAAAATCCTCGCCTACGCCAAGACAGAAATCTCACTGTTTTTCGTCATTCTGGCTTGCCCAGAATCCGTTCGTAGGTAGATTCTGGATGCACTTCGCTTACCAGAATGACAATTCCACAATTTAAGATTTTGAATTTTATTTGAAATTTGGATTTTGAGCTTTGAGATTTATACATCAAGGTGTTTTTTCATAGCCAGAGCACTACTAACTGAAGTAATTAGTACTCCGACAAATAATTCAAGTAAAATAATTATCCAGAGCTTGCTTACAAAAAAAGCGAAGAGAGATCCATCAAGAGCTACTATCTCTGAACCAAAATATTTACTAAAACTTGGAGAAGCAAAATAAAATAATATATATATCAAACCAGTTGAGAAAATCGTGGCAAGTATTCCATACAGCATACCTTCAATTATTAATGGCCAGCGTATAAATGGGATACTTGCTCCCACTAGTTTCATAATTTCTATCTCTTCACTTCTAGTAAATATGGTCAGTCGAATTGTGTTATATACGATAAGTACTGCTATAAGTACAAACACGACTGAAAACAGTATTCCACCAACTCGGATATAATTAGTTATTCTTGATAGTCGTTCAATCTTGGTTTTATTTCTATTCAAGCTAGTATCTTCTACCCAATCTTTGGTTTCACCTTTATCAAAAAACTCTGCTACCTCTTGCATATTACTAGGTTCATCTATAGTAATTTCAAAACTCCTGGGCAAACGATTCTCGTCTGTTGCAATATCCTTTAAACGTTTGTCGATATCCAAAGATTGCAATTTTTCCAAAGCTTGGTTTTTACTAATATAATCGACTCCCTCAACATGCTCTAAACTCTCGGTTTCTAGTTTAAGTATAGATAAGTCATCACCACTAACCTCATCAGAAAAATAAATAACTAAATCCATTTTTTGATTGATCGAATCAACAGTAGCGCTTATCACCAAATTCATAATTACTGATATAGTTACTGTGAGAAGCGCCAAACTCATAACCAAAGTAGCAGCAATAGACAAAAGACTATTTCGCCAAAAATTAATAAAACCCCATTTGAATATTCGTAAAGTTGTCAGATTCATACCACTTTATACTTCCCTCTAGCTTGGTCAGAAACCATCCGACCGTTTTTAAAAGTAACTACTCTTTTTCCCAAGCGATTAACTATATCTTTATTGTGGGTCGCCATTACAACTATAGTACCTAAACGATTAATTTTCAGAAGTAATTCCATAATTTCCCAGGCATTCTGGGGATCTAAATTTCCGGTTGGCTCATCAGCAATTAGCAGTTTCGGATTATGCACAAGACCTCTGGCAATTGCCACTCTTTGTTTCTCGCCTCCGGATAATTCTCCGGGAATATTTTTTGACTTATGAGACAAACCTACTATTTTTAATATCTTGGGTACTCTTCGTCTTATTTCTGAATCTGGAATTCCGGCTACTTCCAAAGCAAAAGCTACATTTTCATATACAGTCTTTTTGAGTAATAATTTAAAATCCTGAAATACCACACCTATCTTACGTCTATAAAAAGGCACTTCGTGTGGTTTGAGTTTAGTAATATCATACCCACCGATAATTACCGCACCTCTGTCTGGTTTTTCTTCGCATATCAAAAGCCGTACCAGAGTTGATTTACCAGCTCCGCTGGCTCCAACCAAACACACAAATTCTTCACGATTAATCCGTAAATTTATATCTGCTAGGGCTTGGATTCTACCCATATAGGTTTTATTTATGTTTAAAAATTCTATCATCGAAAATTAATTTAAAATGACGTCTTGCGTCATCCTGAACTCGGTTCAGGATCTCCCTTCGTCATTCTGGTAAGCGAAGCGTATCCAGAATCTATCTACGAACGGATTCTGGGCAAGCCAGAATGACGGAATTATTTAAACTGACGAGATTATTTAAACTTTGAGCTTATTTTCATTATATCACTATTTCCCACAGCATTTTTTATATTTCTTACCACTTCCATCCCACTTCGCCCCGTATAGCTTTAGCAACATAGGGCTACGCGGGACTTCGTTTACCTTTGTCACTCATTAAAATTATTTGCCGTGACAATGTTTGTATTTTATTGAACGTCCATCTGGATGTTTCGCTCCGCATGGGCATGGATCGTTGCGACCAACCTTGTTTGATGCAGTTGTTGTTCTTCTTGAAGTTTCTGCTTGCATCATTCTTGCAGTTTGTTGCCCTGCTTTAAAATCGTTTTGTTGTTTAGTGACATTTGAATTTGATTGAGTTTGTTTATCAGTGTTTTGCGTTTGATTATTTCTAATATTTGAATTATTAATTTGAATTTCTACTTTTAGTATTAGATGTAACACCTGCTCTCTTATGGCATCCAGAAGCTGTCTAAACATTCGAAAAGCTTCTGCTCGATATTCTACTAAAGGGTCTTTCTGGGCATAACCCCTAAGACCGATACCTGTACGTAAATTATCAAGTGCTGTAAGGTGTTCTATCCACAAAGAATCAATACTTCTTAAGTAAACCATTTTCTCAACTTTAGCTAAATTATCCTTACCTAATTTTTGTTCTCTTTCAGAATAAACTGCTTTAATATTATCGTATAAATAATTTTTTAAAATATCTGTATCATTTAAGGTTTTCAATTTAGCTTCATTCAGCTTTTGCCCGCAAAAACTGTGATAATTTTCCGATAGCTCTTTGATATTCCATTCTCTGGAAGGGCCTTGGGCATGAAAATTGATCAACTCATCAATTTCTTCTTTAAAAAGGTCTAATATATCTTTTCTTAAATTTTCTGAAATTATAATTTTTTCTCTTTTACGATATATGGTATCGCGGTGTTTATTTAATACATCATCGTATTCAACTAAGTGTTTGCGTATATCAAAATTATGTCCCTCAACTCTTGTTTGAGCTGATTCAATTGATTTAGAAATTAGGTTATTTTCTATAGGTTGATCCTCGGGAATTTTCAGAGTATTCATTATCGCCATCATCCTGTCACCACCAAAGATTCTCATCAAATCATCATTCATCGAAACATAAAATTGAGAAGAGCCTGCATCACCCTGTCGTCCACTTCTACCTCGAAGCTGATTATCGATTCTTCGTGACTCATGCCTCTCTGTACCCAATATATGCAAACCACCAGTATCTATTACTTTTTGAGCGTTTTGTTTGTTGTACGGATGACCACCCAGAATAATATCAACCCCCCTTCCAGCAATATTTGTAGCCAGAGTAATAGTGCCGGATTTTCCAGCTTGAGCTATGATTTTTGCTTCCCGTTCGTTATTTTTTGCATTTAATATTTCGTGCTTGATGCCGGCTTTTTTAAACATAGCGGAAAGGGTTTCGTTTTTTTCTATAGAAACTGTACCAACCAATACGGGTTGTCCAGATTTCTGACGCTTCAAAATATCTTGCACGACAGCTTGAAATTTTGCTTGTTCATTTTTATATACCCTATCAGCCATATCTTTTCTAACCATTGGTTTGTTGGTAGGAATTTCAACGACTTCTAATTCGTAAATCTTATAAAATTCTTCTGCTTCAGTAACTGCTGTACCTGTCATACCACTAAGCTTAGAATACAATCGAAAATAATTCTGCAAAGACACGGTAGCCAAGGTTACACTCTCTCTTTTGACACTTACTCCTTCTTTTGCTTCTATAGCTTGGTGCAAACCCTCACTATACCGTCTGCCAGGCATCAATCTACCCGTGAATTGATCAACAATCACGATTTCACCATCACGAACTACATAATCTCTATCCTCCTTGAAAAGAGTTTCTGCTTTTAGCGCTTCCTCTAAATGGTGAACCAATATAACTCCACCCTCTTCATATATATTTTTAATCTTTAATAATTGTTCAACCCCAGTAATACCTTTATCAGTTAATGTCGCAGTTTTATCTTTTTCATCGATATTATAATCTTCATTTTCAACTAATTTTTTAGCTACTACTGCAAATTGCCTATATTTATCCGTAGACTCTTGAGCTGGTGCAGAAATAATCAGGGGAGTTCGAGCCTCATCAATCAATATACTATCAACCTCATCCACTATGGCGTAATATAGTGGTTTTTGTACTTTGTCCTTTATGTCGATCACCATATTGTCTCTCAGATAGTCAAAACCAAATTCATTATTTGTGCCATAGGTAATATCAGCCTCATAAGCCTGCTTGCGCTCACATGACCTCATATTTTCTACATCAAGAACCAACCCTTCATCTTTATGGCCAGAATCTTTGTGATTGGAGTCATATATTAAAGCCTTTTCATGCTGGATGCATGAAACAGATAAGCCCAAAAAATCGTATACTTGCCCCATCCATGAAGCATCTCTTCTAGCCAAATAATCATTTACTGTAACTAAATGCACACCTTTTCCTGAAAGAGCATTTAGATAAATTGGAAATGTTGCTGCTAGAGTTTTTCCTTCACCGGTTCTCATCTCCGCAATCTTTCCTTGATGCAATACAACTCCACCAATTATCTGAGTATTGAAAGCGCGTTGACCAAGAGTTCTTTTTGCAGCTTCTCGCACTGTAGCATAAGCTTCTGGCAGTATATCATCTTGGCTTTTTCCGCTAGCTAGCTCTTTTTGAAATTTTTTAGTTTTTTGCTGTAACTCACTATCGGATAGTTTGGTAATTTCAGATTCAAAATCACAAACTTGTACAGAGATTTTCTCTAATGCTACAAGAGTTTTTTTATTTGGATCGCCCAGCATTTTTTCAAGAAATTTTAACATATATTTATTTAATTTGAATTACTTTAAATCCGTTATTTTTATCTCTATAGATTATTTTAAGCTTTTTATCGCTTCGGTTTCGATATAAATAAAAAGGTGTGAGTACAGATCGGAATCTTTTCACAGCAACCTCATCGTCTAAAATTTCAGTTATTTCTTGAGTTTCTATATTAATTCTGGGTTTTGTTGGTTTCCTTGTAGGAAACGGCATCTTAAAAACTTTTTGTTTTGGCATCCACCCAACAACCATATTAAAAGTTTTACTCATTCTTTGTTTACGTTTTTTGGATATTAATTTGCCTCTGACTTTTTTTATTTTTTGATTAAATTTCTTAAAAACCAAATCAATGGAAGCAAATACATCAGAAGTTATCTCTTCTAAATAAATGTATTCCTCACCGGGAATATCTACCGACAGATGAACTTTTTTGTCTCTACCTCCCCTAGGACCGTATATATCTTCCAAATTAATTTCAATATAACTATTATCAGGTATCTGTTTATTGTATTTAAGTAGTTTGCCTTGTATGTATTTTTTTGTTTTCTTGGTTAGTTTAAAATTTTTTGTCTTAAAAGCAATTTGCATACCACCTCACAAATTTAAAAATCTAAATGATAATTCAAAATTTAAAATTATTATATATTTATTTTTCGACTCGGCCCGTCCTGAACTCTTTCGAAGGAGATGAAATCTGGCTTGTCACTCCGAAGTTTTAACAAAGGGTGATGGAGAAATATTCTTCAACCAGTTCTCGATTCCGCTTCGCCTCGTCTGATTGGGCTTTGCTTCACTCGAACAATAATATTCCATATTCTAACTTCCGGATTTTAATAACTAATCACTAATAACTAAATTTACTATTTGCTATAAGCTATTTGCTATTTCCTCTTCGGCTCTATACTCTTAAATCCAGTATATTTATGTAGAACCTCGGGAATTCTAACAGACCCATCCCCCTGTTGATGATTTTCAAGAAGTGGAATTAATATTCTTGGTGTGGCTATAACAGTATTATTTAAGGTATGCACATATTGAATTTTTCGATCCTTATCTTTATAGCGTATATTTAAACGCCTGGATTGAAAATCCCCCAAATTGGAAGCTGAATGAGTTTCACGGTAATGATTAAATGACGGCATCCAAGTTTCTAAATCAAACATTTTAACTTTAGAAACGCCCATCTCTCCTGTGCACATCTCCATTACTCTATAGGGTAAACCCAAACTTTGTATAAAATCTTCTGCGTTTTTTTGGATTTCTTCCAACCAACGCATAGATTCACTATAATCGTTTTTACACAATACCACCTGTTCAACTTTGTTAAACTGTCGAACCCGATACAGACCCTTGGTTTCTTTTCCGTAACTACCGATTTCAGTTCTGAAACACGGAGAATATCCAGCTAATTTTACTGGTAAATCATCAATACTTAGTACTTCCTCAGCATAGTAGGAAACCAGAGGAACTTCACTTGTACCAATTAAAGCTTGATCTTTTTGCTTTGATAATTCAAAAATTTCTTCTTTGAACCATGGCAAAAAACCTGTGCCGTAAAAGTATTTTTGTAAATTAATAATCGGTGGAGCCATAATTGTAAATCCTCTTGCAATCATAAAATCTATTGCGTATCTAGTTATTGCTAAATCCAGTAAAGCACCCTCATTTTTTAAGAAATAACTTCTAAATCCCCCTATTTTAACTCCTCGCACAAAGTCAACTATATCTAGCTTTAGCCCTAAATCAATGTGAGATTTTGGTTTAAAACTAAATCTTATGGGATTACCCCAGGTCTTAACTAATTGATTTGATCGTTGATCAGCTCCTACTGGAGCCTTGGAATCAGGAATATTAGGCACAAGTAACATCAATTCTGTCATCTCTTTTTGTAATTCCCGTAATTTTTTCTGTTGCTGGTTAACTTTAATAGCTATTTTTTTTAATTTTACAAGTTCTGTTTTTGATGGCTTTTTCTTGTATTTATTTTGTTCAGACCTTAAATCTTCAATTTCCTTGCGTAAATTTATACAAGTCCTATCAATTGACAGTAATCTATCGATATTTATTTGAATATTTTTTTGTTCGGCTGCTTGTTTTATCTTTTTCGGATTTTTACGAATATATTTAATGTCTAACATGAAATTCTCCTTTGATTTTTCGACAATTTATACAATGTTACTATAATTTATAATCTTTTAATTAACCTATCCTTCGACTTTGCTCAGGATACCCTGAGTTTATCGAACAGATAATTAACCTAAATAATGTCTAATGTTTTAATGTTTAAAAATCTGGTATTTGGAATTTTTGTTTATTGGGATTTATTTAAAAATTAGAGTAATTAGACATTAGTTATTTATTTTTTTGTGGCTTCTTTTAATCTTTTTATTAAAAAATCTCTGTCTAGAATAGATAGAAACCAACCTACTTTTGGACCTGATTTTTTTCCTAACAATATACTATAAATTGGTGTAAAAGTATCAACAGCTGTTAGTCCCAAGGATTTTCCAGTATCATATATAAAATTATGCAATACTTCAGCGTCAATATTTTTCTGTAATTTATTAATTAATTTTACTAACAATTGTTTTTGTTTTTCAGTTAAATTTTTTGCTGTATTTGGTAATGTTTTTTGTATTTCGAATTTCACAGATTCTGGTGCATAATTCTTTAACCAATTTTGGGCTCTTTTTATCTCTATATCCAAAGCTTTTTTGTTGTAAGCTTTGGACAGATGACCTGATCTTTTAAGTATTCTGATTATTTCATTTATATTACCTTGTGCTGCTTGTATAGCGTTTATCAAATGCCGGAAAGAAATATTAATTCGTGATTTTTTGGTTTTAGCTAATTCATAAGCTCGAATCTGATTTTGATCAAATTTCTGAATCTTAGTTTTATCTCCTAATTTAGTAATTTCATCAATAACCTGCAATAAACCTTCTCCGGGATCAAATATTAAGTGTCTATTGGGTTTTTTTCGCATTATTAAATACCGTAAGGCTTCTGGTGGGAAATTGTCTACTGCATCTTTTAAGCTAACTACATTTCCAACTGATGACGACATCTTACCACGAACCCCTTTTAAATGGATATTTTCATAAGGTACTGGTATTGGTGCTTTTCGATGAAAAATCTTTTCACTAATTTCTTTACCCGATTCATAAGATCCGCCGGATACTGCGTGATCTTTTCCAAATGGCTCAACTGTGACATTTAATACTTTCCATTTTGCTGGCCAGTCAACTCTCCATACTAGCTTTGCCTGACCTCTAGAATAATCAGCTTGACCCTTGTGCCCACATTCACATTGATAAGTCACAATATGTTTAGATATATCAAAATTTAAGACATTATTAAAACCAAGTTTATTACATTTTTCACAAAGTGGAGTAACGGGATTCCAGTTTTTATCTAATTTTCTATTACTTACTCTCTCAAGAATTTCTTTAATTTTAGTTTTATTTTCTAAGGCAACACTCACTACATCAGTCATCTTACCGCTTTTATAAAGTTCGTATTGCGATATTTTTTCTATATCCAGTTCTAGATTATCTAACGCATAAAAAAAATTATTAAGAAATCTCTCAACGAAATTTTTTTGCTTATCTCCCTCAGGATCTGGTACGAATATTAACGGTGTACCTAAATATTTTTCAAACTCTTTTGATATACCTTTTGGAATTTTTCTCAAATGGTCGAAATCATCATGGATATAAATCAAACGAGGTTTAATTTTTTTGGTTTGAAAAGCAACTCTCACAGTATCAGCTACAAATACTTCCATTGCATGTCCAAAATGAATATGACCTGATGGAGTTATACCAGTTGATATCAAGTGTGATTTTGTGCCATACTGCTTTATAGCTTTGTTTACGACTTCATCTGCCCAAAACATAATCAATATTAATTAGTTGTTAGTTATTTCAGCCAGAGACTAATCGTCCTTTGGACGAAGTTACTAGTTATGAATTCGCTATTTTTTTCCGCTCTGGTTTCCAAATTCTAATAACTGATCATCAATAACTAGCAACCAAATTTTCTATTACCTGTATTTATTTTACAGGATTAACTAAAAAATGGAACTCCACGGACATCCCACTACGCTAAAGCTACGAGGGACAGGTAGCCCGTGGCCCCCATCTTGACCCTCCTTCGCGTAAAGCTTCCACCTTCGCTAAAGCTATGGCGGACAGGTCGGGGGGTTATCCGCCTTTTATAAAAGAAAAAGAATTGTGACATCCCCCGTAGTCCCACGTAAGTTTTATTGAAGTGGGACAAAGGGCGGATAAAAGACCCGATTGTATCGGGTCTAATTTATCAATATTATTATTTATTCTACATTTATTATTTTAAATTCGGTTTTTCCAGCAGGTAAATTAACAGATATGGAATCGTTTTTTTCCTTATTCATACAAGCTTGGCCTAAGGGGGATTCTATTGAAATTTTACCTTTAGCTGGATCGCTCTCAAGTGCTCCAACTAAAGTATATATATGTTCCTTACCTTCTGCGTCTTGTAAAGTGATTTTTGAACCAGCGCAAATCGTTCCATTCTTTTGACTACATTTTAAAATTTTAGCATTTTTAATAATATCTTTTAGTTCCGCTATCTTTCCCTCAACAAAAGCTTGTTGGTTTTTTGCTTCTTCATATTCTGAATTCTCTGATAAATCCCCGTATTCTTTGGCTTCTTTTATTCTCTTAGCTACCTCAACACGCTTTTTAGTTTTGTATTCATGCAATTGCTTTTTCAGATCCTCAAGTTTTTCCCTAGTAATCACTCTTCCTTCTATCATCTTTCTCCTCACTACGGTAAAAAAAATAACCGTGTTTTCAATTTGTATTAACTGCTCGGTACTATATTATAAAAACTATTTTTGTTTTTTGTCAACCCCAATTTATATTTTCTGTAAGTCCTTCTTATTTCTAACGGTTGTTCTCTGAAATCTTTCGACATATTTTCCCCCTAGTAATAGTGAATCAATAGATTTATCTCCAAATTCTCCAACCAATTCAGATGTTAAGTTTGATAATAATAATTTTTGATAATTAGCAATATCTATACCATTTTTGTCTTGTGATTTATCTATTTCTTCAAAGTGAAAATATGTATTAAATCTACCAGCCCAAGGAGTTTGATAAAAAAGAATTCTGATTTTAGTTTGATTTTGATAAGCTATCTTCCCTAATACATCTATTGTTAATTTACTAGCATATATATGACTAGGGTGATTGTCATTTAAACAAGGCAGTATAACAATAAATTGTTTAGTATTTTTTATTTGAAAATATTTCTGGAAATTTTCTTTGAGTTTCTGAAAATTATGTTTGTCGTTGTTTTTTAAATTCAAATAAATGTTATTCACTCTTCCTAAAACATTTTTATTTAATATTGCTCGTGCATTTTCAGCTTCTTGTCTTCGAATACTCGCAGGAACTTTTGAAAGTATTTTATCTAGATTACCTAAATTAACACCCCTACTACCATCTTTGTATATTAGATTATTAATAATAAAACCGGCTTTAACCAATTTTCTTACAAATCCTCCCAAAGCTATTTCTGTATCATCTGGATGAGGAGAAACTATAAATATCTGATTATCTTGTGCTATCTCAAATTCTGAAGATTTAGCAGTTGGCTCTAACACGATTTTCCGTAATTTCTGGTTTTTTACTGTTATAAGTCTTTTATGTTTATTTATATAATACATCCAAAATATATTTGCATATTTGTTTACATCAATACTTTTTACTTTAGATAATTCAGTGTTTATGTCATATAAGTACTTACTAATTAACGGCAAATTTATTCTTTTGATTTGACTTTTATGAGAACGCAGTGCTTTAATCGCAACGCCAAGATCATCTTTTCCAAATCCGATACATAAATTAAAATCAGATTTTGATTCGATTGTCTCGTATAATAGTAATTTGATTTCTGGTTTTTTATTTATATATTTTCGTAACCAAGTTTTAACTTGTGAATTTTTTTCAGGCGCGAAAATAATATTTGGATTGTATTCTTTGGTGATTTCGTGTTGATTATCATGAGAGATTATAAGCTTTTGTACGGAGTTGTTTCCGTACTTTTCTAAAGCTTTGATAAAATTACCAGCAAATAAATCTGATTGATTCTTGGCATTTTCAAGGATTAATATTTTTTGGTTTACAAATAACGGGAATTTTCGAATATATTCTGGAATTGTGGGCTTGAATGACACCAAGTAGCTATCACTTGTTTTAAAAAAATTATTAGTGTCTTCAATAGATGCAGTTAAATCAAATAATTTATTGTGATATTGGGTGAATAATAAACTTCCAGCGTTTGCATCTACTACACAATCAACGTTTGGGTGTTTTTGTAAAATAGATGCTGGCACCTTGGTAGATACTGAGCCCTCCAAAGCTCTTTTAACAACATTTGCTTTAGTTATAGTATTGGCAAACAAAAATATCTTTTTAGATTTAAAAATATCCCCGAGACCGAGAGTATAAGCATATGGATTATTAATAATCTGGGGATATTTGTTTTTGTTTGACTGGAGTGTTTTGGGATTAAGACGCACCAACCTCATTTGGCTATTAAAGCCAGATCCTGGCTCATTAAAGGCCGAGTGACCATCCATACCTATTCCAACTACCGTAATGTCAGCTCCGTTTTTAAGTAATTGTTTGTATTTTTGAAAATTTGGATCAAGACCATTAATAAAATGGATCTTATCTTGGGGAATTTGAACTTTATCAAATAAATTTTTTTGTAAAAAATTAGCGTATGAATATTTATTGTTTATTGACAAACCCCTGTATTCATCCAGATGAAAAGCTTGAATACGATTCCAATTTATTTGTAGATTTTTTGATAATTCATTCAAAATTTCTAGCATGGTATTACCAGAAGCAAACACTATTAGAATATCCCTGTGAATTTCCTGTTGTAATTCAACAATATTTGTAGCTAACTTACCTGCAGAAAATTTTGCAAATTGGTTGTTGTTAGTGATGTAAATATTCATGAGTTAATTATATCTTTATCATAACATTGTTTTACACACGGACTCATATAAAAAAAGACACGAAAGTGTTTTTATATTTCTCTTGATATATTACAAATAACTATCTACTAAAATAATAGTTCAAAATTTCTCGGGCAGCGGGCATAGCGCTTTCTCCGTTTTCTCTCCCCCCCTCCAACATAACAATTAATACTACATCTGGATTATCATATGGTCCATATGCTGTAAGCCAAGTATGGGTTTTGCTGTTATTGTCAAATTGAGCAGTGCCGGTTTTTGCTGCAACTGCTACGGGTAATGAATTTAATATGTTCGCAGTTCCGGATGTAACAGCTTGACGCATACCTTCCTGTACAGTGCGAATATGACCCTTTGCTACCATATCTTTTTCAAGTATTTGTTTATCAATCTTATCAATTATTTTTCCCTTACTATCACGTATTTCCGAAACTAAATGTGGTTTAAGTAAGGTTCCTCCATTAGCTACGGCTGCAGTAAAATTTAAAACCTGTAGGGGAGTAGTCAGTAAATCTCCCTGCCCTATGGAAATATGATAAGTATCTCCTTGATACCAACTTTCACCTTTAACTTCTTTTTTCCACTCTTCTGATGGTATTAAACCAGCCACTTCACCCATTAAATCAATCCTGGTTTTTTTTCCCAAACCAAACTTTGAGTAGTATGCACGAATTTTTTCTAAACCTAAACCCTTGATATGTTCATATCCACCTCCAACTGCATAAAAAAATACATCACAAGAAACTGCAATCGCTCTTCTGGTATCTACCCATCCATGTACTTTCCAATCAGGAAATTTATAAATAATTTCTGGATTATATTTATTTGGAACTTCAATAAATCCCTTAGCAATAAGTGAAGTTGAGGCTGAAATTGTACCTTCGTTAAGTGCAGCAGCAGCCAATACTGGTTTAATAGTCGATCCGCAAGGATATGCCCCACTTATTGTTCTATTAAATAAAGGTAGGTTGGGATCATCTAGTAATTCTTTGTATTTTTTTTCAAATACGTGTTTTTCTGAAATTGTAAATATATTATTATCAAAATCCGGAACACTAACCATACTGTATATTTCTCCATTTTTTGGATTCATTAAAATACCTACACCACCTGGACTTCCTCTACGCAGAGTAGCAGATTTAATAATCTCATAAGTTTTTTTTTGTAAATCCATATCAAGAGATAGCTTGATATTATTACCGCTCTCTGCTGAGAGTGATGCTAATATTCTCTTTAATCTTCCGCTAGCATCAACCTCTATTTGCTCCTTTCCGTTTTTTCCTTTTAAATATTCCTCGTAATAACCTTCAAGCCCAATTTTTCCAATAATGTCGGTTGACAGATATTCTTGATCTTCGAGATCTTCTTTGGTTACTTTACCTACATACCCCAATATATGAGATAGACCATATCCAGATACATAACTACGAGTCGCGTGTTCTTTTACTTTTGCTATATTTTGAACACTTAACTCTTCCTTTAATTTCAAAGCTTGATTCCGGTCGATATTTTCTTTAAGAATTATCGGATCGGTTCCTTGAACATTATTTACATTTTCCATAATTTCTGAATCTGAAATACCGAGAATCTGACTGATTATTGAAATATTTTTTTCTAATTTATCGCTGTCATTTGGCAAGTCTTGTGGCGATATTTCAATATTAAAACTGGCGGTATTTTGTACTAGCTTTCCGTCATCTCTATCATAGATTACACCCCTAGAAGCTGTAGTATTTTCAATACGTATTCTATTACCTTCGGCTAACTCAAAATAATAATCACCTTGGGCAACCTGTAAAAACCATAATCTAAAAACTAACACCCCAAAAATTACAACAGTAAGCAAAGAAAACCATATCAGGCTCGGTTTTGACTCAATTTCTGTAAATTCATCCCGTTCATAATCTAAATCAAAATCAGATTTTACATATCTTTTCTTTTCGTTGTCACTATTTATACCTTTATAAAATTCGTCAAATAAGCTCATAATTATAAATTGATTTGAGATTTGTTTAATTTACGTAAATAAAAGATTTTTATTATATAATCAATTGGAATATATAATAGCATATGAATAACCTGAGATTTAATAATAATTAATCCATAACTAAAAATATTAGTAATCTCTCCAGATAATAATAATATTAAACCAACTGCGATATTGAAGTATAAAACTCCGACAAAAACCCATATTGCTGTTAAGTATTGCTTCTCGATTAATATCGATATTCGAACTGAAAGCCATCTAATAATTAGATATGTTGTGCCTAAACTTAAAGTATATAAGCCAAATTGACCTGAATTTAAAAAATCTAATGACAGGCCACCTATACCTACCCATAGTGGTGCATATTCATCCCATCTTCGGATAGCTAGAGCAATACATATTAATATAAATACATTGATTACAATACCCCAGATTGAAAAAAAAGATAAAACACTAAATTGAAATATCGCTAGAAAAACTACACTCATTAATATTAATAATAAATTCATAATAATGTATTTCTAAAAATCAATAATTACAAAAACTGTTTCTAGATTACTGAAATTTATCGGAGAGTTGATTGCTGCTCTTTTAAATATCTCGCTTTCATCTGAAATAATTTCACTAATCTGACCTACTATCAATCCAAATGGAATATCTTTACTTAATCCCGAAGTAATTACTTTATCATGTAATTTAATATCAGCATCTTGGGGAATGGATTCAATGATCAATCCAAAACCTAACCCTCCTATCACTACTCCATTAGCCCGACTATCAAGAACTAAGGAGTTTATTACGCTTTCTCGATTAGTTATTAGTAGTACATTGGAATGATTATCAAATGATTTTTCAATTTTTCCTATTAAATAACTATTTAATATTACTGCCTGACCAACTTTAACCCCGTGTTTTTCACCTATGGATATAGTAAAGGTCTGCAGAAAACTATCTGGGTCCTTTGCAATGATATTTGCACCGACTATCTTGATTTTTTTATGCTGATTCACAAAATTTAACTGTTCTCTCAGTATCTGATTCTCGTATTCTAGGTTTGATATTTGAACATTTTCAGCAATTAAATTGGCATTTTCTTCTTCTAATTTTTGATTTTCTTCCAAAACTCGATCAATTTGTAAAAAATTATTAAAAAAATTCTTAGTGCCGATAGAAGCTCCGCTAATAAAAGAGTTAACTGGTTTTATAGCTTGATAACAAAAAGATCTAACAGGAGCAATAAAATAATTATCGGGTATAATTAACCCGGCTATCAAAATAGTTATTATTGCGATTATAATACTTTGATTAAATTCTTTCATTTATTAACTTGACAATTTTTCGTACTGAGAGGGTAGTAATATTTCCTTAAGAGCTTCGATATCTTCTAAGATTATACCTGTTCCTCGTGCAACACAGGTTATTGGATCATCTGCCACAAATACTTTAGTCTCCGTAGATTTACTGACAAGTACATCCAAACCCTTGAGTAGTGCGCCTCCACCGGCCATTACAATTCCTTTATCCATAATATCTGCCAATAATTCTGGTGGGGTTTCTTCTAAAGTTACTTTTACAGCATCAACGATTTGAGATACTGGCTTGGCTAAAGCTTCTCGAATTTGTTCGTCATTTACTACAATTTCTTTTGGCAAACCAGTGACTAAATCTCTACCTTTCATTTTGGTGTGTAGTTTTTCCGGCAGTGGAAATGCTGATCCAATATGGATCTTTATGTTTTCTGCTGTTCGGTCTCCAAGTAATAAATTGAATCGATCCCGTGCATAGTCAACGATCGTCTCGTTCATTTCATCACCTGCAATTCTTATTGATCTAGAAGCAACAATACCCCCAAGACTGATCATGGCTACTTCAGTCGTACCTCCTCCAATATCAATTATCATATTGCCTGATGCCTCTTGAACGGGTAGTCTAGCACCTATTGCTGCAGCCATCGGCTCTTCAATTAAAAATACCTGCCTGGCTCCAGCATTTATCGCTGCCTCTTCTACGGCTCTTCTCTCAACTTCTGTTACTCCATAAGGTATACCTATGACAACTCTAGGTCTAGGTAAAAAAGCAAAATTACGCCGATGAACTTTATCGATAAAATATTTCAACATTTGTTCAGTTACTTCAAAATCCGATACTACCCCATCTACTAGAGGTCGTATAGCAACTATATTTGCTGGTGTTTTGCCAACCATTTTCCAAGCTTCACTACCTATTGCCAATAGTTGTTTAGTTTTTTTATTTATCGCAACAACAGAGGGTTCATTGATAACGATCCCCTTTCCCTTAACATAAACCAGGGTGTTTCGAGTACCCAAATCTATACCAACATCATGTGCCAAACTACCAAATAATCTACCAAACATATTTATTATTAATATGGAACTCTATGGGTATAACCCATAGTCCTAAGTTTACCTGCACTGAGCTTGCCGAAGTGTCGAACCTATCAAATGTGTTGAATGGACGAAGGGCGGATAAGATTTAATTATTACATAAAAATACAAAAAAATAAAGATTGCCTATTTAGAGTTCGGTTTGTTTTTTTGTCTCATGTTCTTGTGCTGTTTTAGAGAAAAAAATCTTACCCTCGCTATTATTAAAAAAATATAAATATTCGGTTTTTGGCGCATCTATTATCGCTTGTATTGAGTTTAAACTTGGTGAAGCGATTGGCGTAGGTGGCAAACCCTGATATAAATATGTATTATAAACTGAAATAATATTTTGAATATCATTTAAATCTATCTCCTCCCAACTATCAGATTTCGCATACTGGACTGTTGGACAGGCTTCCAATTTCATATCTCGGGCAACACGATTCAAGTATACACTGGCTACCAATTCTCGATCTCGTTGATTTTGAGCTTCTCTTTCAATAATTGAAGCCAAAATAATTAATTCATATTCACTGAGGTTGTGATTATTTTGAAGAATGGAATAATCTTTAGTACGTTCTCGGAAGTTTAAAAGCATGATTTTTATGATCTCTTCTGCTTCTGCATTCTGCTGTATATAATATGTATCAGGAAATAATAAACCTTCTAAGTTTTCTCCTTCAAAACCTTCTGGAAAATCAATATCTTTATATAAAGAAGCTTGTAGAACTTCTAAAAAATTTTCTCGGGTTTCAACTAGTCCTTCTTCTATTAAATAATCTAGAATCTGATTAATCCTCCATCCTTCTTGAATAGTTATTTTACCCTTGGAGATATCTCCGTTAACAAAAATATTCACTAATTTCTTTAAACTCAGATTTGGAGAGATTAAATAAGTACCTGCGCGTAATTTTGCGTATTTACCAGAATATATACCGTATAATCTAAAAACTAATGGTTTGGAGTAGATTTTCTCTCGAGCTAAATTCTGACTAATCTGTACGATTCCCTGTCCTTCTTTGATTTCAAACTCTTGTTTTTGAGAATTAATGGTGGAACTATAATTAAATTCAAAAGCAAAATATAACAAACTTATCAGTATTATAATGATCAAACTAACAAAAAATATAAATATAACTTTGATAAACTTCATATCTTTTATTATACCTAGATTTATTTCTTTGTATAAAAAATTACAAAAAACACCAGTGTCAAACTGGTATTTTTATTTTCTATATGCTATTTGCTATGTGCTATAAGCTATCCGCCAGTTGGCGGATTACATCTTTGCGAAATGGGCAAAAGCACGATTGGCTTCTGCCATTCTGTGTGTATCTTCTTTTTTCTTTATAGCTAAACCCTCACCTTTTGAAGCCGAATCTAATTCTTTTGATAGTCGGGTAATCATAGATACCCCCTTTTGAGAACGGGCTGCATCTATCATCCATCGCATTGCTAGAGCGATTTTTCTTTCTCTGGTTACTTCTATTGGTACTTGATAATTGGCTCCACCAATTCTTTTGGATCTAACTTCAAGCATAGGACCTACATTTTCAAGAGCTTTGTGAAATAATTCTAAACCTTTACCGTTTGATTTTTTATCTAATTCAGCTATAGCCCCATGTACTATTGTTTGAGCCACACTTTTTTTTCCATTATGCATAACGTAGTTTACGAATTTTGCAACTATTAAATCTTGGTATTTAGGATCTGGTTTTGTACGTTTTTTTGATTGCATATAGTTATTTACTTTTTTTAGTTCCGTATTTACTACGACCTTGTTTTCTATTTTCAACACCAGCAGTATCCAGTTTTCCACGTACTACGTGATATCGCACTCCCGGAAGATCTTTAACTCTTCCACCACGTACCAAAACAATCGAATGTTCTTGTAAATTATGACCTTCTCCACCAATATATGCAGTAATTTCCATCCCATTGGCTAATCTTACTCTAGCTACTTTTCTCAAAGCAGAATTAGGTTTTTTGGGTGTAATAGTTGTAACTTTCAAACAAATACCTCGTTTTTGAGGTGAACCCACTTTAAGATTAATATTTTTTCTTTTTAAAATATTTAAATTACGCTTAAGCGCTGGAGTCTTCAACTTGGCACGTTGTTTTTTTCTAGATTTTTTTATTAATTGATTTATTGTGGGCATATTTAATAATTATAGTTTAATTAGTAAAATTTTTCAACTCTATTTAGTAGTTTTATTAAACCCTGTTCCAGCGGGTATCAGTCTTCCGATAATTACATTTTCTTTTAATCCTCTTAGTGGATCAATTCTTCCGGTAGTTGCTGCATCTATTAAAACCCCGGTTGTTTCTTGAAAAGAAGCTGCCGACAAAAAACTACCTGCTGATAAAGCAACTCGAGTGATACCTAAAACTAAATGTTCAAGTGTAGCAATTTGTTTATTTTTTAATTTAATTTTTCTATTAGTTTCTTCAACGTCAAGTTTATCAACTATCTGACCTGATAAATAATTAGTGTCTCCTGACTCTTTGATTCTTACTCGCGAAAACATCTGTCTAACTATTGATTCAACGTGTTTATCGTGAATATCCACACCCTGCATAGAATAGATATGTTGTATTTCAGAAATTATGTAATCTTCTGCTTCTCTTTGCCCCTCCATGTTATATATCTGCTCAAGATCTTTATGCCCCTCTGATAACTGACTACCTATTTTTACAGAATCTCCATTTTTTACCAGTATACTTACTGATGCTTCAAGTCTGTAAGACTTAGAAATTTTTTCTAAACTGGTTAAATGTATCTTTCTACCAGATATTTTTATACTAGCTTCAAAAGGACTTCGAATTGCTCTACGATTTGTTGCATTTGCTAATATCCCGCGAACTTTAATTTTGTCCTTGTTTTTTACTGTTATATTAAAATCTTTTGGAACATCAATAGCTACTTCTTTGTATTTGTCAGAAATAACTTGAATTACTAGTACATCCTCGTCTTTATCATGAGATATTTTAACTTTCCCATCTATCTCACTAATTATTGCGGGAGTATGTGGAGAGCGAGCTTCAAATAGCTCCTCAACTCTTGGTAAGCCATAGGTAATATCTTCGCTAGCTACACCTCCAATATGAAAAGTCCGAAGAGTTAACTGTGTTCCTGGTTCTCCGATAGCTTGAGCAGCGATGATACCTATAGCAGTACCAAGTTCAACTAATTTTCCCTTACCTAAATCAGTACCATAACATTTTTGACATACACCCCATAGATTTTTACATGTGAGAACTGAAAAAACTCGTACTTCCAAAATATCAAGGTTTTCGGCTATGGCTTTGGCATCCTCTGATAATATTTCTTGACCTTTTTTAAATAATGTTTTACCTTTTTTATCTTTAATATTTTTTGCAAAAATTCTTCCGACTAGTCGGGCCTCAAAATCTCTATCTGTTTCTTCTGTCTTTTTTCTAGATATTTCTATACCCTCAGTTTCTCCACAATCCTTGGAAGTGATAATAACATCTTGGGCCACATCAACTAATCTTCGTGTTAAATATCCTGCATCTGCAGTACGCAAAGCAGTGTCTGTTTTTCCTTTACGTGCACCGTGACTAGCAATAAAATATTCAAATTCGTTAAATCCCTCTTTGTAATTAGCTTCCACTGGAAATTCGATGATTTTACCTGACGGACTAGCCACTTGACCTTTTATCCCGGCTACTTGCACTAATTGGGCCATGGTACCTCTAGCACCTGATTTAACCATAGTATAAATGGGATTAAATTCGTTGAAATTATCTTTCATTAAATCTTCAATTTCAGCCTTAACTCGACTCCATAGTTCTACTACCTTCCCATATCTTTCTTGTTCTGAGATTAATCCCTGAAGATATTGATCTTCGATTTTTTCAACCTCAACTTTCGCATTACTCATTATTTCATGTTTCTTTTCCGGAACTTTAATATCATTAATAGCAAAAGTATTGCCTGATAAACATGCAAATTGAAAACCTAAATCTTTGATGTTATTTACCAACTCCGCTGTTAATACATTATCATATTTTTCAAAAAACTCTCCGATTGCTGCTCGCAACAATTTCTTATTGAGTGTTTGATTAACAAATCTAAACGGTTTGGGAAATACTTGATTAAAAATTACTCTTCCAACGGTTGTGTCGACTATTTCATCTTTAATCTTTATTTTAATCTTAGCTTGTAAGTCAATATATTTTGTCTGGTAAGCTAAAATCGCCTCTTCTTTGGATTTAAAGCTTTTCCCGCTACCTAAAGCATCTGGATTATCTTGAGTAGTATAATAACAACCAAGAACAATATCATTAGAAGGTGCTACTATTGGTTCTCCAGTTGCTGGTTTCAAGATATTATGAATAGAATGCATTATCTTTTCAGCTTCTTGGGTAGCTTGACTAGAAAGTGTTATATATACTGCCATTTGATCACCGTCAAAATCAGCATTATATGCAGCACATGCTAATGGATGAATTTGAATGGCTTTACCTTCAATTAATACTGGTTGGAAACTTTGTATACCCAGGCGGTGTAATGTTGGGGCACGATTCAATAGAACATAATTAGATGAGGTGATTTCTTCTAAAATATCCCATATAATTAATTCTCTTTTTTCAATAATTCCTGCGGCGTTTTTTACATTATGAGCATAACCGCTAGAAATTAATTTACTTATAATAAACGGTTTAAACAATTCCAAAGCCATTTCTTTTGGAATACCACATTGATTTAGTTTTAAATTTGGACCAACAACTATAACTGAACGAGCAGAATAGTCTACTCTTTTACCTAACAGGTTTTGACGAAATCGCCCCTCTTTACCCCTTAACATATCTGATAAAGATTTCAAATCCTGTCTTGATCTACGCTGATTATTAGACTTATCCCTTTTCGCAGCACTATCAATAAGAGCATCAACAGCTTCTTGTAACATTCTTTTTTCATTACGACATATTACCTCTGGCGCTCCCTGATCTAAAAGTTTTTTCAAACGATTATTTCTATTAATAATTCTGCGGTACAAATCATTTAAATCAGCAGTTGCAAAGCGTCCACCGTCCAACTGAACCATGGGACGCAGGTCCGGTGGAATAATCGGCAAAACTCGAAGTACCATCCATTCTGGACGTATCTGGGCTTCATGAAAACCAGTAATTACTTTTATTCTTTTGGCTATCTTTTTATTTTGAGTAGCGTCCTTGGAATGTACCTTTTTTTTCAATTCAGTTATTAGTTCATCCAGATTAATATTTCTTAATAATTCATAGATAGCTTCTGAACCTATACCTACTTTTATAATCTGACCATATTTCATAGACAGGTCAAAATATTTTTCTTCAGAGATTAGTATTTTCGGCTCTAATCTTAGTAATTCACTTTTTGCAGAATTATAGGCAGTTTCAATTCTTTTTTCTTCTTCAATTAAATCGCCTTTATTTTTCAATTCAGTTTTATCTCGCAATTGAGATTTGTAATCATTTAATTCTTTTTCAATTTTACCAAGAGCATTCTTACGAATTTCTTCATTAACTTCTAATATCACAAAATCAGCAAAGTAAATTATTCTTGCTAACTCCTTAGAAGACATATTCAGAAGTAACCCTACTCTTGAAGGCACACTTCGCACATACCAAATATGAGCTATTGGTACGGCTAAATTAATATGTGCCATTCTTTCCCTACGTACTGCAGAGCGAGTCACTTCCACACCACATTTATCACAAATTACACCTTTATATCTAATTTTTTTGTATTTTCCGCAATAACATTCATAGTCTTTACTAGGACCAAATATTCTTTCACAAAATAAACCTTCTCGTTCTGGTTTTTGGGTACGATAATTAATTGTTTCGGGCTTTTGAACTTCACCATGTGACCAGTCTAATATTTCTTCTGGTGAAGCAACGCAAATTTTTATGGAATTAAAATTATTTGATTTGATACCCTCTTTTTTGGTTTTTGTAATCATAGTAATATGAATCCTATTTTATTAATTTAATAGACAAGCCCAAACTTTGTAATTCTTTTATTAAAACATTAAATGATTCCGGAGTAGATACTTTTTCTATTGGTTCGCCTTTTATTATTGATTCATAAGCTTTTGCCCTACCAGAGATATCATCAGATTTTATTGTTAGCATTTCCTGTAGAGTATAAGCAGCTCCATATGCTTCTAAAGCCCATACTTCCATTTCTCCAAATCTCTGTCCGCCAAATTGAGCTTTTCCTCCTAAGGGTTGTTGAGTAACCATAGAGTATGGACCTATTGATCGAGCATGCATTTTGTCATCAACCATGTGAATTAATTTCATAATGTAAATATTACCCACAACAACTTTTTGATCAAAGGGTTCTCCTGTTCTACCGTCATATAATTTATTTTTTCCGTCTCTGGGTAAATTTGCTTCTTGTAATTTATTCTGAATTTTGTCAAAACTCACTCCCTCAAAAACTGGAGTAGAGATTTTCATACCTAAAGTTTCCATAGCCCAACCTAAATGAGTTTCCAAGATCTGTCCAATATTCATCCTAGAAACCACACCCAAAGGATTTAAAATTATTTCCACTGGTGTACCATTTTCTAAATACGGCATGTCTTCCTCTGGTAAAATCTTGGAAATAACACCTTTGTTTCCATGTCTACCAGCCAATTTATCTCCAACAGATATCTTTCTCAATTGAGCAACGGATATTTCAATCAATTTGTTTACACCTACGGGTAACTCATGCCCCTGTTCTTTTGAAAAAATCTTTACTCCAACTACTTTACCTTTCTCACCATGAGGCAAATTTAAAGATGTATCCCTAACGTCTTTGGCTTTTTCGCCAAATATTGCACGCAACAATCTCTCTTCTGCGGAAAGTTCTATTTCACCTTTAGGGGTAATTTTTCCTACTAATATATTACCGCCTTCTACTCGAGCACCGGTACGAACAATACCATCACTATCTAGGTTTTTTAAAGCTTCTTCGCCTACATTGGGAATATCACGAGTTGTAATCTCTGCTCCAAGCTTGGTATCTCGTACTTCGATGGAATATCTTTCAATATGAACTGATGAATATATATCTTTTTTAACTAGTTTTTCAGATATTATAACTGCATCTTCAAAATTATATCCGCCCCATGATAAAAATGCTACTTTAACATTTCTACCCAAAGCCAACTCTCCGTTTTGAGTAGATGAACTATCAGCAATAATTTCAGATTTTTTTATCTTCTGATCTACTTCGACTATTGGTTTTTGATGCAAACACGTCCCTTGATTGGAACGCATAAAGTTTTGTAATTTATAAGTATATTTTTTGGATTTTTGATCTTTAATTACAATTTCAGAAGCATCTACTGAAACAACCTCTCCGGCAACATCTGATATTAATATCTGTCCAGAATTCCTAGCCACATCTTTTTCTACTCCAGTTCCGACAATAGGTGAATCTGATACTATAAGAGGTACTGCCTGTCTTTGCATGTTTGATCCCATTGAAGCTCGAACTGCATCTGTATGTTCTAAAAATGGAATAAGAGCAGTGCTCAAACTAATGATTTGTTTAGGTGTAACATCCATATAATCTACTTTGCTAGCTCTCTCTATGTTAGGTTCACTAAATTTTCGAACTATAACTTTAGAATCTTGAATACATCTATATTTATCGAGTTGAATACTTGATGGAATAATAATGCTACGATTTTCTGTACCTGCATCAAGATATGTAATTTCTGTATCAACTTTTGGTTTTTGACCTTTATGTTTTTGAACTTTAAAATACGGACTTTCAATAAAACCATATTGATTTATTTTGGCATAACAAGCCAGATAACCTACAAGTCCAATACTTCTACCTTCTGGTGTTTCAATTGGACAAACTCTACCGTAAAACGAACTATGTACATCGCGCACTTCAAAGCCAGCATGTTCTCGGGAGAGGCCCCCGGGTCCGGTAGCAGATAAAGTCCGTTTATGTTCCAACTCAGCTAGAGGATTAGTTTGATTCATAAACTGGGACAATTGAGAAGAAGCAAAAAACTCTTGTAAAACAGCTATTATCGGTCGTGCGTTAATTAAAGATGGTGGAGCAACAATCTCTAAAGTCGAGATACTCATACGATCTCTAATGTTTCTTTCTAACCTCAATAAGCCTACTCGAACTCGACTTTGCACTAATTCACCTACTGATCTTATCCTTCTATTAGCTAAGTGGTCAATATCATCCTCGTGAGCATCCGGATCGTTATTAAGTCGAATAATTTCTTTTAATATCTCAACTATATCCTCTTTTCGTAAAACTCGATTCTTTAAATTATTCTCAACTTTTAAATTCAGTCTTTGATTGATTTTATATCTTCCTACCTGACCTAAATCATACCTTTTTAAGTTATAAAACATTGCTTCAATAAACGCCTTAGCATTATCAAATGTAACTGGTTCACCAGGACGTACACATTTGTAAACTTCTAAAATTGCTTCTTGAAAATTTATACTAGGATCTCTATCCAAGGTTGCTTGAATATAATTATGATCACTGTCTGTGCTGACGTCTGAAAAAAGTTTAATTATCTCTGCATCAGTTTCATAACCCAAAGCTCGAAGTAAAGTCGTAATTAATATCTTTCTTCTTCGATCAACTTTTACAGAAATTACATCCTTATTATTAGTTTCAAGTTCTAGCCATACTCCACGATTAGGAATAATTTTTGCTCCAAACAGTTTTCTTTTAGAAGATTTATTAGCAGTAAATAACACACCATAAGATCGTACTATTTGACTAACAACTACCCTTTCTATTCCGTTAATAATAAAGGTTCCTCCTCTGGTCATCATCGGAAAATCACCCAAATAAACATCCTGTTCTTTTATTTTCTTATTTTGCAGATTTTTGAGTTTCACTATAGCTCTCAACGGAGCTTTATAAGTCAAATTGTTCTCACGAGCTTCATCTTCATTACAAACTGGTTTTTCAAAAAAACATCTACCAAACTCTAATTCTAGATTTTTTCCAGTAAAATCTATTACTGGAGATATTTCCTGAAATAATTCTTGTATACCTTCTTTTTTAAACCATTCATATGAATCGGTTTGTAATTCTATTAAATTTGGAAAATTTGGAGGACTTTGGTTCGTAGCTTTTCCTAAATTAATTCGTTCTTTAATAGCTGGCATTTGTACCTCAATTTATCTAAAAATATTACAAATAAATAACCCTCTAAAAAACAGAGGAAGACGATATTTTGTTTTATAAGATAATTCCCTGCACCCTAAATAAATTAAATATTGACCGTAAAAACGGGCAATTCAATCTGCCTTAAATATAAATCTGGGTAATCAAGTTGTATTACCATTGATCATACATTAACAATAGATAGAAAATTTGTCAAGCCCCGACGCCTCGGTCGGGATAAGTTTAGAAAAATCGAATGGGGTTTAGTTTTCTGCCATTTAAAATGATTTCAAAATGCAGATGAGAACCAGAAGATCTACCAGTACTACCTATCCCTCCTATATATTGACCTTGATTTACATATTGCCCAACACCGACACCAATACTACTTAAGTGAGCGTATAGGGTTGAATAACCGTTACCGTGATTTATAACAATATATCTACCATAACCCCCGCTGTTCCATCCTGCGGTAACTACTCTTCCACCATCTGATGCGTAAATCGGGGTTCCAGTTGATCTGGGTATATCTATCGCCCACCAGTGATAACCGTTATAATAAGTACCTCCCGAGGTGGGAAAACGAAAATTACCTCGCGGTCCAGAATAATCATTATCAGCATACCGATTACTAGATTGACTTGGCCGAGGTTGAGGTTTGGGTGGAATATATTCACCACCAACCACTACTATTTTCTGTCCTATATATATTGTACCGTCTTGATTTAAATTATTTTGACTTAAAGTTTTTTGAAAATCTCCACGATATCTTTTAACTACACCCAAAAGTGTTTCTCCAGCTTTTACAGTATGTATCATACCATCAGCAAAAGGTATAAGTAGGGTTTGTCCAGGTAATATCACATCTATATCTGAAAGATTATTTGCATGTTTTAATGTGCTGATTTTTAAATTATAATTATCAGCAATACCTCCAAGTGAATCTCCGGTTTGTACAGAATATTTAATATTTTCTCTTCGCTCAACTACTATAGTGGTTGATTCTTGTTGCACTTCAACAGTATTCATCGCCAAAACTGGCTTTACTATAAATCCTTTTTGATCAATTATGATCTTTCTATTTTTACTTAAATTTTCTGGCAAATCTTCTGGTTTCTCATCGATTAATGTATATTTACCAAGTGTCTTTACGATATTCACTAAATCAGAGTTAGTTAAAAACTTTGCACTAGCTTGGCTTTCAAAACTAAACTCAATATCTCCAAGCTGGTTAGTATCCCCGGCAAATGCGTTATTTATTAACATTAAAATAAAAACTAAAAATATTCCTAAGTGTTTAAAGTACTTTAAACTAAACATTTGATTACATATTTGATTAGTATCAGATTGTAATGACCTAGTATTAATACTTTTGATACTATTTCTTAGTTCCTCTGGAAAATCTAAAATTTGAATTTTTAAAGTATCAAGATATAAAAAAAGTTTGCTTATTGATTTAATTGCAAACTTAAATATAACCCCGAAAGTACTCTTGACAATTCTCTTTATTGTATTAACTATGCCCAAACCTGAATGGTTAGGCAAAGGGTCATCTTTCAATATTATTCAACCTCCAATACCCAATATTATGAGTATTTTTGATACAAAGCCCAGTTTACACAAAGTAAAAAGTTTGTCAAGCGATATGCGCAAATAAGATTTTAAAATACTGCTCACCCACTAAACATCTGTAAAACCTGTACTAATTCTTGACGAATGTACGGATCCTTTTCTTGCTCTTTTAATTTGATTAAAATAGGCAGGTGCTTTTTAGATATAACTTGAGATAGGCTCCATAATGATTGATGTCTTATTTTGTTTGAATGAGCTTTTTGAAATATCTTGATCAATTGATCAGCAGAAAGTTTATCTTTAAACTTTCCAAAAGAAAGCACTAAATCTTTTTGTAAATCATCGCATAGGGGGTAATCTAAGCTTTGAACTAGATCAAATAAATTCTGCAACTTACCCTTTTGTTTAATTAACCATAAAATCATTTTCTGATTTTCTAAATCCGGTTCATTGTGAAAATGTGTGACTAGACTGTTGGTTTGCAAATCTTCTCTTTTACTTAATGCCCAAATAATCTCTCTTCTTAATTCGCTTGGTATTATCTCCTGCAAGGCTTTTAATAAAATATCTGAAGCTTTCGGGTGAGCAAACCTACCCAGACTTATTGCTGCCATAGTTCTAACTTGTAAATGTGGATCAGCAAACAAGCGATCTTCAATCATGGACAATGTCTCTTCGTCAGAACAATTACTAAGAATTCTTAAAGATATAATTTTTAACTCTGGATCGACTTCGTTTCTAATTCTGGTTTTTATAGCTTTAATAACATTATCATCCACATTTCTACTTAATATTAAAGCGATTTTTTTAGATAAAAATGGATCGCGAGAATTAATGAAAAAATCTGTTAAACTCTGTTTGGATTCTTTTCCAACTAAGTAATTCATCGCATTGATAATCTCTGATAGTACTTCTTGGTCTTTTTCGATACTTAAAGCTTTTTCAAGTATCGGCATTATTTGAAAATGATTTGTTTTGCTTAGATGATAAACTGCATGCAATCTCGATTCTTTATCATAATCATTCCAAAGCTTTAAGGCTAATGTTTTTACATTGTGGTCTCCGGAAAGCTTATCTACTTTCTGTCTACTGTTCAATTTTTTTTGGGTTGTTACTTTTACAGAATTTTTATCTATCATTATATTTCCGAAATAGTAATACTAATATGACTGGGCAGATAACTAGCAATTGATACAGAGCTAGGTATGCTTATCATTGATTTTTTTATTTCAATTTTATGATCCCCTATACCTTTATCAAACAAATCGATGTTTACCACTACATTTTGGGACGTGAGAGCCGAAAGAACACTTATGGGTCCTGATACTATTACTTTAATATCCAATGGGTCGGGAGTGGTTGAAGATACACTCAAACCACGTCCCTCTAAACCATTATAGAGAACGCCGGCGTTAATAGTTCTTATTGAGCTTTCTCTGGACACGCTTACTTTTGCAAGAACTGTCTCGGGTTCACCTTTTAATAAAGTCACTCCTGTTGGAATTTTAGGAATTATTTTTTTATCAAAATTTTCATCAGCTCCAGTAACATCTAAATCTGCTACTAAATATTCTAGATTCTCCAGTCTTTCAGAACTTCCAGTAACTTTCAAAGTTGATGGTTCAAATTCGATATTTGATACCCAGAATCCTGAGGTAGGGGAACCGATTATTTTTGGATTTATTCCTACTATTTTTGCCACTCCACCTTTTACTACCATAGCTTTTACTTTAACTTTCTCAGGCTCAAACTTTAAATGACGAATTTGTTTACTTTCTTCGTCCAATGCTACAATTTCAATGTTGCGATTGATATTATTTTGTTCTCCAGATAAATTTAATATTGTTGTGGCAGTTACCAGAGAGTCAACTACACTCCCAGCCCCCTCAACTAATACCTCAGAAGGATCTGTTGTTAATTCGCCTATAGTGTAATCCTTGGCCAGCGACCCCTTGGTTTGAATGGTAATAGGCAGTCTAGCCTGAACTGCTGGTTCAACCTTAACCAAAACTTGAGCAGGTGTAACTTCTAAAATTTGCACACCTGGTATAGAACAACTAGCTAATACTTCCATTTCATATGTACCGATTTTTTTATTCCGTACATCTACAAATACTGCAAAATTTTCATTATTTAAATCTTCCCATAACCCTTTTGGTGCTGAAATTTTAATTTTTATTAAATCATCACTAAATACCCCCACTAATCCATCTTTCAATCCTTGGGCTTCTACAACTAATTTACCGGGGAGGAAATCTATTCGATTTTGACCAGACGCCACAAACAACCATAACAAAATCGTTACAAGAAATAAAATAATTTTGATATCAATATCTTTAAATATTTTCATCTAGTTGTATTTTGAATTATGATCATTGTGCTTAATTTTTTTGTCGAGAAAATAGGATTGAAGTTCTCGGTTAAATATTATCGGCAAACTTACTACAAACATTATCGCTAGATACTTAACTATTAAATTTAATAAAGTTAAATCAAATATATCACTACACAAATACAGCATTGTTAAAATTAACATTAACAAAATTACTTTTTTAGTTTTTTCGCTTCTAAGCAAACTAAAAACCCACCAAAATATTATTGTAGTTATAAAAATATCTAATACTGCCCAAACGTTAAAAGAACCGGCTATAGTAGTATAGAAATCTCCAATTTTGCCAAGAACACTAATAAATCCAACTTTTAATAATTCTATGATATTGTCTAACATTATTAACCAACCCTCATTAACAATGAACACCTATTCTACTACTTTATAATAGCTATAAAACCTGATTTAATCAATTTAGTGCATCGTTCTTTTGATTGCAAATATTATAACTTTCGCAATCGTTCTTCGATTTTATAAAAAATCAACTTAGAATCTATCTGTAATTTTTGGTTAAACTCAATACCTAAACCACACTCCTTACCCTCGCTGGCATTATCAACAACTTCTTTTCCGATTTTCAAACTTAGTATTTTACCCGATCCGATTTTTTTATCGCCCTGTTTTTCATAAAACTTTAAACCTTTTTGAATCTCACCACTTAATACCTTTACTCCAATAATTTTATTATTTTTTGTCCAAGAAAATATTTTCAGTATTTTGCCTCGAGCTATCTCCACTTCAACTTTCTCTGATTCAAGCATCCCTGACAAAGCAGCTTTTACTTCATCTAATAAATCATAAATAATTGAATAATTATGTATATCTATATTATTTGTTTGAGAAAGTTTTCGAGCAGTTGGGGATGCTTGAACTTTAAAACCTAAAATAATTGCATTTGAGGCTTCCGCCAACATTACATCTGATTCTGATATATTACCCACAGATGCAGATATTATCTTTACGCCGACTTCTTTATTGCCCATTGCCTCTAAAGAGTTTTTCAGAGCAGCAATACTACCTGCAACATCGGCTTTGATAATAATATTTAGATCTTTCAGGGTACCTGATTTAATATTTTTTGATACTTCTGCCAGTCCACCAGAACCAATAGTTTTTGCTGCGTTTACTCTCTTAATATTCAAAATTGTCATTTTTGCAGTTTTTTCATCACTAACCGCTGTCATTTTACTGCCGAAATCTGGTACGTGGTTAAGCCCTAAAATTCTTACGGGTGTGGAGGGTCCGGCTTCCTGGATTTTGTCACCTTGGAAGTTAGTCATTTTAAGAATCCTACCCCAAGTATCTTTTACCACAATCGTATCTTTACTGGTTAGTTTACCAGACTGAACTAATACTGAAGCAATTGGGCCTGATTTTTGATCCAGAAAAGATTCTATTACTACACCCTGTGCTAAACCTTCTGATACGGCTTTTAATTCTTCTAGGTCAACAGATAATAATACCACCTCCAAAAGCTCATCTATACCTTTACCGGTTTTTGCAGAAATCGGAACCATAGGAGTCGTACCGCCCCAATCTTCCGGATTTAGTTCCAAACTTGCTAATTCTTTTTTCACTTTTTCAGTATCAGATCCAGGTAGATCAATTTTGTTAATAGCTACAATTATCGGCACTCCAGCTGCATTAGCGTGTTCAATTGCTTCGCGCGTTTGAGGTTTAACTCCGTCATCAGCAGCCACAACTAATATTACAATATCAGTTATACTTGCACCATGAGCTCTCATTGCTGTAAATGCTTCATGTCCGGGGGTATCAATAAATGTAATTAATCTAGTTTTCCCTTCTTTAGTTTTAGCATTAACCTGATATGCACCTATGTGTTGGGTGATCCCCCCTGACTCTGATGCTGCGACATTTGATTCTCGAATTTTATCTAATAAGGCAGTCTTCCCATGATCTACATGACCCATAACCACTACTACAGGAGGTCTGATACTAAGTTTTGTTTTGTCAATATTTTCAGAACTTGTCTGAGCTTCTTTGTTTTTTGACCGTACTACTTTTATTTCTAGTTCGTCTGCAATAATTGCGGCTGTATCATAATCAATATTTTCATTTATTGTAGCCATTATTCCGTTTTTCATTAATTCTTTAATAACCACAGTTACTGGTTTTTGAATCAATGATGCAAAATTTTTAACCGTCAAAATTGGTGGGATTTCAATTTTTTCCGCCTGAGGCGGACCAGCCTCTGACTGGTCTTTCTTTTTAATGTTGGCTTGATCTTTTTTTAATCTTTCAACTTTCTTTTGCTCCAAAAGTTCCTTAATCTTCTCGTCCAGTTTAAGGGCTACAGAGTCTTTAATAGTGCGGGATTTATGACCTATGTTGTATCCTAAATCACTTGCATATTTACGCAAATCTGCTGGGGTAATTTCTAATTTTTTTGCTAACTCTGGTATTTTCATAAAATTATAACATCTACTTTTTTAATTTTCTTTGAGTCTTTGTTTCTTGGGGTTTTGTTTTTGATTTATTATTACTACTAAATTGTGACTTGGGTCTCAATTTTTTTAATTTAGACTTATCTTCAATTTTAAGTTTTTTGCTTGGTGGATTATCTTGTTGCAAATCCTCCTGAGAACTTTCATATACAATAACACCCATTGACGCGACTTTGTCACCAGTATTTAATTTTATCAATCGAACTCCTGAGGTTGATCGATTTAATTTTTTAGCTGATGCAAGAGGCACTCGAATCACTTGACCTTTTTTAGAAATTAAGAAAATTTCACCTTGATCTCCTGTAATAATACGCATTGATACGATATTTCCTGTTTTACTGGTAATTCGAGCTGTTTTTACTCCACCACCAGCTCTTTTTTGAAGAGGATAATTTTTAATCACTGTTCGTTTTCCTGTACCATTTTCCATAACTACCAACACACTAGTGGATTGCTTTGATTCTAAATTACAATATATATCCATACCCACAACTTGATCATTGGCTTTTAATCGAATTCCCCTTACTCCAGCAGCAGTTCTTCCCATAAATCTAACTTGATCTTCTTTGAAATGAATTGATTGACCAAGTTTTGTAACTATAATTATTTCATCGTCTCCGGTTGTTGCTCGTACCCACTGCAATTCATCTCCATCTTTAAGTCCAATAGCTATCAACCCTGATTTGCGAATATTTTTATAAGCTTTTACTTCAGTCTTTTTAATCATTCCTTGCCTTGTACCCATTATCAAATATACAAGGTGCTCTTTTCTGCTTAAGTTTATAATGTTGGTAACTGATTCTCCTGACATTAATTGTAGTAGATTTACCATAGCTTGTCCTTTTGCTTGACGAGAACTTGGAGGAATCTCATAAGTTTTTTCTTCAAAAACCCTACCTTTATTGGTAAAAAACAATAAATCATCATGAGTATTGGCCGGCAAAATCTGCTCTACTACATCCTCTTCTTTCATTGACATACCAACAACTCCCTTACCTCCTCTACCTTGTGCTCGATAACTTCCCATGGGTATGCGTTTTACATAATTACCTTTTGTAAGAGTCACTATGGTTTGTTCATTGGGAATTAAATCTTCTTGAGAAAAATCTTCTAAACTTTGTTTATATACTTTAGTTCTACGTTTATCTCCGTATTTCTGTTTAATATCTTCTAAATCATCTTTAATAATTTTTAATATCTTTTTGGGATCCTCTAATATAGCAGATAATTTAATTATCAAATCACAAGTCTTTTTATAATCATCTTCAATTTTCTTTCTCTCTAGGCTTGCCAATGCAGAAAGTCTCATTTCTAATATCGCATTACTCTGCCGAGAGGTTAGTGTGAATTTTTTCTGTAAAGCTTTATCAGCAATCTCCCGATTTGCTGATCTTTTAATAGTTTCAATTACTTGATTAATGTTCTTTAATGCAAGTAGTACCCCTTTTAATATATGTTCTCTTGCTTTTGCTTTATTTAAATCAAAGGTGGTTCTCTTGCGAATAACTATTTTACGATGTTTAATATACTCACTTAATACTTCTCTCAAGCTTAGTAATCTTGGTTGCACCTCATCAATTAGTGCTACCATATTTACATGAAAAGATTCTTGCATTTGAGTGTTCTTATATAACTGATTTAATATTTTTTTGGGATAAGCATCCTTTTTTAATTCAATAACTATTCTTACACCATCTTTATCGGATTCATCTCGAATATCAGAAATCCCAGCTATTTTTTTGTTTTTTACTAAATCAGCAACTTTTTCTATTAAATGAGCTTTATTAACTTGATACGGAATTTCATTAATAATTATTTGAAATTGTCCGCTTTGTTTTTCTTTGATTTCCGAATTTGCCCGCATAACTATCTTACCTCTTCCAGAAGCGTAAGCATTTTTTATTTCTTCATTATTATAGATTGATCCACCAGTGGGAAAATCAGGTCCTTGAATATGTTGCATCAGATCTTCTGTAGTAGCTTCAGGATTTTCTATAAGAGTATTGATTGCATCTGCTATTTCGTTTAAATTATGTGGTGGAATATTAGTTGCCATACCCACAGCAATTCCAAGCGTTCCATTTAAAAGTAGATTTGGTAATCTAGCTGGTAATACTTTTGGCTCTTTTTTTGTACCGTCGTAATTATCAGAAAATTCTACTGTATCTTTCTCAATATCTACTAAAATCTCTTCGGATAATTTACTTAGTTTTGCTTCAGTATATCTGTGTGCGGCTGGACTGTCCCCATCCATTGACCCAAAATTTCCTTGACCCATAACTAACGGATAACGCATAGAAAAATCTTGAGCCATTCTAACCATGGAATCATATACAGCTAAATCTCCGTGTGGATGATATTTACCCAAAACATCACCAACCACAGTAGCACTTTTCCTAAATCTTGCTGCGGCTGTCAATCCCAATTCATGCATTGCATATAAAACTCGACGGTGAACTGGTTTTAAACCATCTCTTACATCCGGAAGCGCCCTAGACACAATTACACTCATCGCATAATCCAAATAGCTCTCTTCCATTTCCTGGGAAATCTGCCGAGGTTTTATATAACCATATTCTTTATTTTTTCCAATATCTTCTATCAATCTTTCTCCTTATAGTTTTTTCAAACTTGCACCGGTGATATACAAAATTATTAAAGCCATAACTAGTAAAAACCAAGGATATTCAACTAAAACCGTTTTATCCATTAATTTTTCAAAACTGTAAAATAAAGCAACTAAACCGAATGCTCCTAATACACCTAATAATAAAGGGAATTTTTCCAAATATTTTTGAAAGACAGTTCTTTCAGTTATTAGTTTATGCACTAAACTTATTTCTTCTTGGGTTAAAGTTTTTTTTAATTTTTCAAAATGTTCTTTTTGATTTTCATTCATTTTTAATCCTCTCCTTATTTATATATCAAGATTTTGAACGCTTTTTGCCCTAGTCTGAATAAATCTTTTTCTTGGTTCTACTTCATCTCCCATAAGCATTGAAAATATGTGATCAGCTTCTTCAGCGTCCTGAATTTTTACTTGTAAGAGAACTCGGTTTTCTGGATCAAGGGTCGTTACCCATAATTGATCTGGGTTCATTTCTCCCAAACCTTTATATCTTTGAATTCCTATACCTACACTTCCATGTTTTTTCTTAAATTCATCTAAAATAGTAATTTTATCTTCTTCTGTATAGGCATAAGCTTTATTTTTTCCTTTACTTATTGCATATAATGGTGGCTGAGCTATATATAGGTATCCTTTATTAATTATTTCAGGAAAATATCTATAAAATAAAGTTAGGAGTAGTGTACGTATATGAGAACCATCAACGTCTGCATCAGTCATAATAATAATTCGGTGGTAACGAATTTTATCAATATTGAACTCTTCATCTATGCCGGCTCCCATTGCAATGATTAGTGATTTTATTTCATTGTTTGCCAACATCTTATCTAGTCTGGCTCTCTCTACATTTAATATTTTACCTCTGAGAGGTAAAACCGCCTGAAAAGATCGATCTCTGCCTTGCTTAGCAGAACCTCCGGCAGAATCTCCCTCTACAATTAGTATTTCGCTTTCTTCGGGTTTTCTGGATGCACAATCAGCTAATTTACCGGGAAGAGTCATACCTTCCAGTACTCCTTTACGTATCACTGTGTCTCGAGCTGCTCTGGCAGCTACTCGGGCTCGGGCTGCTAATAAAACTTTCTCGATGATTTTTCTAGCTTCTGAGGGATGTTCTTCAAAATAAATTGCTAACTCTTGACCTACAATGCTTTCTACTACTGGACGTATTTCAGCATTTCCAAGCTTATTTTTTGTCTGTCCTTCAAATTGAGGATTGGGTAATTTTACAGATATTATACCCACTAATCCTTCTCGTATATCTTCTCCGGAAATGCCAGCTTCTCCATTTTTTAACAATTCTTGCTTTTTCATGTAATCATTTATCACTCTGGTTAATGCTGCCCGAAAGCCTGTCAGATGAAATCCACCTTCTGTAGTATGAATATTATTAGCAAATGAGTATACTCTCTCATTAAATTCATCCGAATAAACTAGAGCGATTTCCACTAAATAATCTTCAATATTTTTATTTATATATATAGGAGTTACTAATTTCTCTTTATCCCTTGTCAAATAATTTATATATGTTTTAATACCTCCCTCAAAATAAAATGTATAGATTCGTGGTAAAAACTCGCTTTCTAATTCTTCGGACCGAGTCTTTTCATCTCGATCATCAAACAATATAATCTTGGTTCCTTTAGTCAAAAAAGCCTGTTCCCGACAATGTTCTAATACTCTATGTAAATTATAATTTAAACTATTAAATATCTGCTTGTCAGGTTTAAAAGTAATCTTACTACCGTTTTCTTGAGTATTCCCAGTAATTTTCATATCACCTGTTGGTTTTCCGTATTTGTATTCTTGATAATAAATCTTTCCGTCTCGATATATTTCTGCTGAGGTCCACTCCGATAAAGCGTTCACAACTGACACTCCAACACCATGTAATCCACCTGAAACCTTGTATCCTCCTTCACCACCAAACTTACCACCAGCATGTAGGGTAGTCATAATAGTTTCAAGAGCTGGTCTTTTGGTCTGCTTGTGTATGTCAACTGGGATGCCCCTACCATTATCTTTAACTTCAACTTTACTGTCAGGTAAAAGTCGAATGGTGATTTCATTGGCATACCCCGCCATAGCTTCATCAATTGAATTATCCAATACTTCCCATATTAAATGATGCAACCCATCTACTCCAGTAGAGCCTATATACATAGCCGGTCTTTTGCGTACAGGCTCAAGACCTTCAAGAACAGTAATTGACTCTGCTGTATATTTTTTTGCTTCTGATTTTGAAACCATAATTATTTATCTAACTTTTTATAAATATAATATATTTCAAGCCCTATGGCCTGAGAGAATAATAGTATCACAACATACTTATCGTAACATTATTTCAAGATGTAATCAAGAAAGAAAAATGTTTATTTTCTTAAATTAATTAAGATTTTCTTATCTTTTTTTAATTTACCTTTCCAAGTTACTATATTGTCTTCAACTTGATATTCTGAATTTAGATCCACTTGCCAACTCAATGGAAACTGTATATTCACTTCGTACATATCATTATTAAACCCTGGCTGTTTTTGAATTAGTAATTCGTAACTACCTTTTCCAAAAATATTACTCTTGATTTTAAATGGCAATTTATACTTTAATTGCATACTTTGTTTTTCGTTTTCTTGAATAGTAGAGTAAGTGATAAAATTTTCGGTTCCTAAGTAATTGTGAACTTTGATACCAGAGTAGTTGTTTTTTCCGTTTATTTCAGAAAATAAAAGTCTGGAGTCAGTTGGTGTCATAATTTGCCAAAAAGTTTTTTCATATTTATCTAACGTTGAAAGGCTTCCCAGATGTTCTCTATTGATTTCCAAAGTAGCATTTGTACTACTGTCTTCTCCAATTATGACTGAATAAATAATATTATTTTTAATTCTATGAGAAGGCTTGCCAGCATTTCTACAACTCCGATTTACGTACAGGTAGTCTTGTTGATAATTTTCAAGTTTTCCGGAAAAACCTAAATCTTCTACTAAATTTTGTAGTCTGGGATTATCAAAATACAGTAATATATTTTTTGAATTTAAATTTGTAAATATTTTTCTACTAATTTCTAAATACTCTTGAAGATTTACATTCTTTAATTTTTCAAAGAGCACATCTGTAAAATCAAACAGAATTTGCTTGGGACTAACAGTTAGGTCTTCTTTTCTTTTAAAAGGATTATCAATTTCTACCTTATATTCAATAATATCCCAGAAATTTTCTGCATTTAAAACTTCTCCGGATGGTATTTGTATTTCACCAACAATCTCCAGTATATCTACGATAGAATTAGGATCTATAGCAATTACTCCATCAACATTACCTTGATGATAAATATGGTTAAAACTGTATTCAATTTTTTTAGCAGTAATAGGAAAATCTGCTACCCAATTTCCTTCCTTGATATTCCACCAATCAGCCCAATTTATTTCTTCTATTAATGTTCGAGGCGGCACTAAAGACTCTGGAAAATCTTTTGCTCTAGAATAAATATCTTCAGAGTAGAGTTCTTCTTTGTAAACTCTTTTTTTTAGAAAATTTAAATAATATATGTCTTTAATATCTGGGGGATTAAGCTCCCCGTTTTCAATACTTAGTACGCCATAATTACCAATAAAACCACCTGTAGCTCTAGCTTCTCTTGGATTTTGAAAAAGTATAAGGTATTTTTTTGCACCGTTGAGCCCCATAATTTCCGGCAAAAATCCTGAAGTTTGTTTAATACGGTCTAGGTATTTCTTTAATTGATCTAAATCTTTTTGGTATGCATTAAATAAACTCTGGTCTATATAATTAGATTTTTTTAGATTCTCAAAATCTCTATTAATCTCATCTATTAATTCAAAGGATAACTCAATATCTTCCCTAAAAGAGGACAATTGAAGATTACTTAAGTCTGTAATGTCTAAGAAAGGTTTGAGATTTTGAGATAATTGGCGAATATTTTTTGCTATTTCGGATACTCTCTGAACCGTGGAAATCTCTCTTCCGATAGTATTAAAATGTATATAATAAGATCCAGTCTGGCCAAAATCAGTTAAGGTTTGCTCTGATTTTCTTAAATTTATTTCAATTTCTTGTAGAGTATTAAATACTTTATTGATATCAAATTTCTTATCTAAGTCTAATATTTGATCTTTTGAATCAGTAAAACCAGCATAAGTGGTTTGTACTAATTTATCCTTTAACAAAAAAAGGGCTGAAGTTGAAATAACCAAAGAAACAATTAAAAAAGTAAGTAGGGAAAAATTAACAAATTGTTTAAAGAATCGTATGGAATATTTTTCAGATTTTCTATTTTTGTTATTTTGGATATCCTCAATTAGAATATTGTCCGTCGGGTGACTATCTAATTTGATATCCCAAAGTTTTTGATCTTGATTAATAATACCCCCCAAAAGATCCTAATAATACTTAGTATTCTTTTTTAAAATAATGAGCTAGGAAAGCTAAAATTATACTTAGTATTATGCCTGCAATTACTCCAAGAATGGTGTTAAGAGTTACATTGGGAATTATTTTAACTACAATGGGTTCGCCAAGCTTGTCAATCCTATAAGTAATTTTATTTCCAGTAGATTTATTAAATTGCTCTACTCTTTGACTAAGTACATTATAGGTAGCATCGGATATTTTTTTAAGTTCTAAGTTACTTTTAGCCTTAAATACTGCATCTACAAGATTGTTTTGACTTTGAGTTGACTTAACTGAGGTCTTAATTCTCTCGCGCAATTCTTCTATATTTTTTGTTTCTAAATCCAAATTTGCTTCTTGATAAATCGATTTTACTATATCTGGACTAGATAGCCACCCACTAACTGTATTTGCAAAAAGTTGGCTAGATTGAATTGCATAAAAACCATCAAATTCATAATAATCTGGATTTTCTATTGAGGATTTAGGCACGGGACTAATAAGTAAAGTGGTTTCACCTTCATAAATCACTGGTTTATAAATTGATCCCAGATAAGCAGTTAAACCTGCGATGATTGTAAAAATCAAAATAAACCCGAAATAATTTTTTAAAATTATTAAGTATTTTTTAAATTCCATTTATTCTCCTTAATTTTATTATTCATAGTTTTCTTGTATGAATTTTGTAATTTTATTCTTAAATTTTCTTTCTGAAAAATCGTCTGCCCTGCTTAGTAAGTCTTGTATTTTATATTTGTTGAAATCAAATCGTTTTAAAGCTCTTTCCAAACTTTCTGGGGTTGATTCTTGAAAAAAATCACCGCATCTTCCTTTTATTACAGATTCTTGTACTCCACCTTTCTGTAATGCTAAAACTGGCCTACCTGAAGCCATCACTTCTACTGGTATTATACCAAAATCTTCTTCCCCTGGGAAAATTAAGGCTTTGCAATTTGCATATAATTTAACCAAATCGCCGTCTGATACCCTACCCAAAAATTCAATATTTTTATCAGCTAGTTTTTGTAATTTTTTCTTTTCTGGACCACTTCCAACTACTTTTAATTTTATACCCAATTTATTAAATACCCGTATTACTAACCCCGGATTTTTGTAATTTACTAATCTGCCTGCTAGTAAGAAATAGTCTTTACTAGGGGATTTAGATGGTTTAAATCTACTAATATTTACAGGTGGGTATATAACTACAGCATCCCGGTGATAATGTTTTTTGATTTTTGAAGCTGTATTTTTTGAATTAGCAATATATAAATCTGGTCTCCTTGATGCAATTAAATCAGGTTTCTTTAGTAAATTTCTAATCAAAACTAATATTGGATTAATTGACAATCTCGGATCAATTTTTGGCTCCCACACATAACGAAGAGGATAGTGACAGTAACAGATATGTATGGTTTTCTTGGGGGTTTTTATTCCTTTGGCAAAAGCGTGAGAAGAAGATAACACTAGATCATATTTTGAAAAATCAAAACTTTCATATGCTTTTAACATCAAGAGTAGATATATTTGTGGATTAGTTTTGGCTTTTGGAAAATTCTGTAAAAAAGAAGTATGAACTTTTTTGTTTTTAAAATACGGTACTTTCTTTGCATTATACGCACATGTATAAATCGGAGCATCTGGAAAAATTTCAGAAAAAACTTGTAATACTTTTTCAGAACCTGCATCAGTAACCAACCAATCATGAACCAAAGCAACTTTCACTAAACAGCTCCTTTTTTAGATATTATCCGCCAAAAAGTTTTAATAATTATCTGAATGTCTAATAATAGTGACCAATTTTCAGTATAATAAATATCCAAACGAATCCTTTCTTCTGTGGTCATCTCACTTCTTCCAGATACTTGCCATAATCCGGTCATTCCTGGCTTTACATATCTTCTGACTCTGTATTGTTTTTCAAATGCTTCCACATCTTTTGATTCCTCTGGGGCTAGAGGCCTTGGTCCAACTAAACTCATCTCTCCTTTTAGTACATTTATTAATTGTGGAAGTTCATCTAAACTAGTTTTGCGTAAAAAACGGCCAACTTTGGTAATTCTTGGATCTCCGCTCACTTTTACATTTATAAATGGGCCTGTATCTTTTTTGTCTTTGCGTACTTTGTATAATAATTTTGGTGCATCTTTTATCATGGTGCGAAATTTATAAAAAGAAAATTCTGAATCTTCCCCTACACGTTTTTGAATAAAAAATATTGGACCTTTTGAGTCTAGTTTTATTGTAATAGCGGTAATTATAAACAATGGGAAACTTATAATTAATCCAAATACGGAGCTTATTACATCTATCGCTCTTTTAAATATGCGACCCCAACCTTCTAACGGTGTTTTCCTTAAAGATATTACCGGAATCCCAGCAATAGTTTCCAGATCAATATTAGTTGATCGTGTTTCAAAAAGATTAGGAACATATCTAAAACGGATTTTTTCATCTTGACAAAAACTTACTAATTCAAAAGCAGCATTAGAATCTAAGCCTTTGCCAGTCCAAATTATTTCTGAAATATCATCATAATCAAATCGTTTTTCTAAATTTTGAAAACCTTTAATTACTGGTAAACTCATAATATATCTTTTTTTTGAATTACCAGTATCTATGAATGCTAATACCTGCCTCTCACCTTCGCCATTTTTTTGGGTCTGATGTGCAATACTTTGAGCGATTGTTCCTGTTCCGATAATTATTACTTTACGTATACCTATGCCTTTTGAATAAATAAATTTTTGAATTAACCAAATCAAGGATCTACCAACACTAACTAATATAATGGTAATAATCCAAGCATACATAATTAAAAGTCTTGAGAAGAACAAAGTTCTGGTTAAAAACAAGAATCCCAAAACAAACATAAAAATTAGAGATACTGAAGTAGTTATCTGATTATAATCACTTAGTAATCCTTGATTTTTTCGATTGTATAATCCGTTCATACTAGCTACAAGCACCCATAACGGCAAAACTAACAAAACATAATTCTTAATATATTGATCTAAGGGCATAAACTCATTTGGAGCAGGTCCAAAATATTCTAAACGTATAAAGTATGCCAAAACAAATGCCAATACAATCATAATCAGATCTGTTGGCATTTTTAAGAAAAGCAATAAAAGTTCAACCCGGGCAATTTTTAATCTATTCTTCATACCCTAAAATATATCTTAAAAAGATTAAAAAATCAAGATAAATAGGTACTTTTAATACTAATCGTTTGGACCAACCACTACAGAGGTAGTAGTATCACCCCCATCTTCTTCTTTTAATATTATAACACTTAATGATCTATCACTTTTTTCTGCACTAATATTTGAACCAGTTTCTAAACTAAGTTGCGAGGTAATAGTCCAACCTTGGGTTTCTAGTTCTTCAATATACCAGTTATAAATTTCATCAGCAGTAGATCCAGATGTAAAACTTAGATAAAAATCCTCTTCACCGTTCTTACCTACAGTACTAATACTATCCTCGGCATAAACTGGAACATCACTAGGCCAATAACTGGGTAATGTTAGATTTTCTCCGACTTCTGCTTCGCCATCATCTGTTTCTAATTTCGCACTATCACTATCTTCATCAACTGAAATACCTGTTTGTTTTTCAAACCAAGACTTAAACAAATATCTACTAGCAAAATAACCGCCTGCACTTAATACAACAAGTACCACAACTACTATAACTACTATCATCCCAACATTAGATTTCTTTCCTGATTGAGAAGTTGACTCCTGCTGTGGTGTCTTTGCTTCTGAATTTTCTTCTTGTTTGGATGTATCTTCCATCTAACCTCCTTGTTTCTCACAATCATGAGAATTAATTATACTTATATAATAAATAAAATTTACTAAGCTGGCAATTAAATTTATTTAATCTATTCTCTAAATATTTTCAACCATTCTTCAAACTTTAGTACTTTATCCCCACCATACTGAGTAAGTTCTTCTTTGACTTGCTCCACTGATTTTTCTTTTACTAAAAACTTTTTATTTTTAGAAAAAAATTTATCGGCAAAACAAATAATTTTTTCTTCAAGAGTAATAGGAATCATATCTCTTTTTGGCAAGGGTAATTCACGCTTTATTATATCTTTTTTACTTAAGCCCACCCCAACATGTCTTTCGCAAACCAAACCATGTTTGGGCAACTTTTCTTTATCTAAAACTTTTTTACCTAAATACCCATGGCGAACATAGGGTGCTTTACCGTAACATCCTAATCCGGGAGTGTTAGTTAGAAATATCCCGATATCGTGCAACATAGCAGCTTCTTGAATAAATTTTAAATCTGGATTAAGATATTTAACTCTTCTTGCTATCTTAAGGGCTTTTTCAGCAACCATTTTACTATGAATTACTAAAAAATCATATGTCTTTGATTTTGGATTATAGTATTTATGGATGATTTTTATTGGATCCATTGTTATAATTCAAAACTTTCTCCAAAACAAGGTAACCTTGCATTAATAGAAAATTTATCTTTGATTATTGTTGCTAAAGCTTCTCGAGACTCTTCATCTCCGTGATTTAAAAAAATTTGCTTGATTTTCTTTGTTTTAAAATTACCAAACCATTCTACTAATTCTTTTTGATCAGCGTGTCCAGAAAAAACCTCAGTCATGCTAATTTTAGCATTAATTACTACTTTTCGGCCCTTAATAGTAATATTTTTAACCCCGTTAAATATATCACGACCCTTAGTGCCTTTCACTTGATAGCCTAAAAAATATAAGTGAGTGGTAGGATCTGGTAAATATCTTTCTAAGTGGTACATTATTCTACCGCCGTTGCACATTCCACTTCCAGCAATTATTACTTTTGGTTTAGGTGAATTATTTATATACTTTGACTGTACAACCTCGGGTGTGTACTGTAAGTTTTTAAATTCAAAAATATCATCACCAGCTAAAATCCGTTTTTTAGTTTCAAGATTATAAAAATCTTGATATCCGTCAAAAATTTTAGTCACTCGAATAGCAAGCGGACTATCTACGAATATGTCTATCGGATCAATTTCTTTATTTTCAACCAAACTATTCAACTCATATAAAATCTCTTGAGTCCTTTCAAGTGCAAAAGCTGGAAAAATCAAAACACCTTTTCTTGAAATTGTTTCCTCAATAGCTTTTTTAATTATGGTTTTTTTATCATCGATAGTTTTTTTATGTAATCTATCACCATAAGTTGATTCACATATTATGTAATCAGCTTCCTTAATATCTGCAATTTTTTTTATCAAAAGCATAGCTTCATGACCCAGATCTCCTGAAAATACTAACTTTTTACTTTCTGCCCATACTTCTATTATTGCTGCCCCCAATATATGTCCGGCATTACGAAATTGGACCCACAAATTTGGTGTAATTTTGATTTTCTTCTGATAATCAACTTTTTTAAATAAAGGTAAAAGACTTAATAAATCTTTTTCTGAATACAACGGTTCTATTCCCTCTTCGCGACAATCTTCTTCCATAATATGTGCACTATCTGCCAACATCGCATTGGTAAGTTCAATTGTTGGCTCAGTAGCATAAATCTTGCCCCTAAATCCGTCTTTGTATAACTTTGGCAAACGACCACAATGATCCTGATGAGCATGAGTTAAAAAAACAATATCAATCTTAGATGCATCAAAAGGAAAATCATCAGCATTTTTGGAAGTAGCAAACTGACTTCCCTGAAATAAACCGCAATCAATTAATATTTTTTTTCCTTCAGCTTCCAGAAGTGTACACGAACCAGTTACTTCTCCAGCTGCCCCACAGAAAGTAAGTTTCACGATTTGTCTTGTATTAAATTAATAATAATTTCCCTTTGGCTTCTTGGTCCATCCAATTCTACAAAAAAGATCTGTTGCCAAGTACCAAGTCTTAGTTTTTTGTTTTGAAAAGGTATGGTTTGATTTACTCCGATAAATCCAGACAAAATATGAGATCTAGCATTATTATCAATACGATTGTGTTCAAAATCCTTATCAATAAATAAGTTTTTTAATTCTCTTTCAAAATCTTTTATTAATCCGGGTTCATTTTCATTTATTATTATACCTGCTGTAGCATGTGGTATATAAAGACTACACAATCCAGAAGTAATATCAGTGTTATAGATGATTTGTTTAACTCGTTCAGTAATATCAATTAATTCTATTGGTCTACGTGATGATATGGTTATTTCTTGCATATTAAATCAACTTCCTTTTCATCCATTGTAACAAAGTCGTATGTTTGTTCGAAATTTCATTTAATACAAGCTTTGGAAGTAAAACAAAATTATCAAAACCACCCATATCCGAAAAACCTCCAACAACTTCGCCATTAAATATTACTAGTAGATTTAATTTACCGTATAAAGGAATCGACTTATACAACCAATCCTGAGATATACTTAAAGCGTGATCACTTTTAGGCAAAATATTAATAAAATCAATAGATGGTGACTTATGAACTTGTAAATTGGCTAAATCTTTTCCATCTATTAAATACGGTGTTAGGGATGAATCAATTTTAATACTCGCTACTTTATTCCGAATATATTTAAATGCTTTCTGAATTTCAATAGAATTAATACCTGAATATTTCACCAAATCGCTTATTCTAAGTGGACCATAATATTGTATTGTCAAATGGATAATTTTGGCCAATATCTGTACATCTAATTTCTGATATAAATCAGGCCCTAATATTTCTTGAGTTAATACGAATTCAAATTTTTTGTCTGCAAAATTATAAATTCTCAGGATTTTTCCTTGAGATTCAAGATAATCTATAGCATGTTTTTTAATTTCAATTGCATACTCTGCAAAATTTCTGAGAATCTGACTTTGAGTTTTTGGTTCTTTTTTTAAATCTTGGAAAATAAATTTTGCGCAAGATTTTACTGTATCAGAATGATTTTTCTGAGGAATAAATTTAATAAAATCTCTGGCTAAATCTTTTGGTACTATCAATCTTTTATTCTTAAAAGTCTTAACTTCAATTATTTCATTCTTTGTTAAAGCCTCTAATAATTCGTTTTGTTCGAAATTTTCTTTTCGTAAATAAAAACTCAGGGAAGCATTCTGTTCCTTGGGAAAACCAGCTCTATCTATAATATCTAAAAGATTCAAGTCCCGTGGTGTGGGACTTGAAAGTAATTGTTTGTACAAATAGTATCTTAATACTTTTTTACTTTGAATAATCATTCAGTTTTTGATTTTACTAGATTGATTGGTTTGTTATTCATAAATGCTAAAATATTATCAGCAGTCACGTCCAGTATTTTTTGTACAGCGTCCTTAGTGTTAAAAGCGTTATGGGGTGTAATAATAACATCTTCCCGAGCAACCAATATATGATTTTCTATTACTGTTTTCAAATCAGATGTGTTAAAATTACCCTTCAAAAGTTCGACTTCTTCTTTGATATTTTCTTCTTGTTCCAACACATCCAAACCCGCACCAGAAATTATTCCAGTATTAAGAGCCTCTACTAATGCCTCGGTCTCTACTAATCCACCCCGTGCAGTATTAATAAACAATGCACCTTTTTTGATTTTTGATATATTGTTTTTATTGATCAGGTGATGAGTGTACCCATTATATGGAGCATGCAAAGTTATTACATCACTATCTCCTAGAAGTTCATCTAAGCTCGCCGCATACTTAAAATTCAATTTCTTTGCCAATTCACTATCTTGATGTAAGTCATAAGTGATAATATTCATTTCAAAACCATTGGCAATTCGAGCAACATATTGTCCGATGTGACCCATTCCAACTATCCCGATCGTTTTTCCTTGCAGTTTGAATCCCATCAAGCCATGAAAATCAAAATCCATTTTTTCAGTTTTATTATGGGATTCAATTATTTTTCTCGATAATGCTAGAATCAAAGCAAATGTATGTTCGGCTACTGAGTTTCCACCATAAAACGGTACATTGGATACTTTTATATTGTTTTTTTCACAATAATCCAAATCGATATGATCAAAACCAGTGGAACGAGTAGCAATAAATTTAAGCTTTGGGAGATGTTTGAGCAGTTCTGCATTTAATCTAGACTGAAAAAATACACTGATAATTTCATAATCCTGCACTTTGTCCAGAATTTCATGAGTTAATTTTTCTTTATAAAACCCAACATCGAGATTTTTTAATCTTTTTGTTAGTGGATCAATTTCATATTTTTCAGTCTCAAAAATAGCAATTCTCATGATTAGCTTTAGTTATTAGTGATTGGTTACTAGTTATTTGCTTCTAGCTTCTTGATGTCTTCAAATAAACTAGATTGTGTGGCTTTAGATTCCAATTGGATTTTGTCTTCAATATCCGGAATGTGTTTTTTTAAAAAATACAGCAACTCTTCATTTCCAGGATCTCGAGAATATTCAGTCATAAACAATTCATGATGTCTATCATCTAATTCATCTAATACTTTATCTATAACTCGGTGATGCAATGTTGAGTCGATCATATCCAAAATCTCGAGTTTTTCTTCCTCGATCTCAAGCAACCGCTCTACCATCATAATTAGCTGATCAGTGTCCAAAAGATGACTAAAAAATGTTTTTCTTCGCATAATATAATATTATTTATTAAATAAATTTGTATTTGGTACTTGAGCTTCGATTTTTCCTAAAGATACTTGATTTTCTGCATCATCGAGAAAAAACATCACAACAGGCCCTTTTCGGGATCCCGTAGAATAACCAACATGGATCATTACTTCGGGTGAACCACCAAAAGATTTTCCAGTCCAAGTAGCAGGCCCAGAATCTCCAAGCTCTCCTACGCAAGCCTTACCAGTATTAGTATTTATTACGATCATTTTTCTGTATTTGAACCAATCATATAACTCTTTGGTTCTTGACCCCCAACCTGGCGCCAAAAATGTTTGACCTACTAAATAATATTGTTCTGTAGTTTTCAAGTCTTCTGTTAAAGCGCCTTTTGATGGAGCAAAATAACCCCACGCTCCCCTTCCTGGTGTAATTCCTGAAAGAGTTGGATATATATCTTCCCCCTCTGTATAATGAGCAGCAGCTGTATCACCCGGATATCTGGGTAAGTGTTGCTCCCCGCCGATCATACCATAACTAACATTCAACCTGTTTCCATCAAGTTCTGCTGAAGCTTTTACACCAAAGTGTTCACTTATTAACTGTCCTAGAGCTTTTTCATCTTCAGGTGAAAGTCTGGATTTATTACCTATAATACTGCGAATTTTTTGAGCAAAAACTTCAGGTTTGTCTGGTACTTCAGCTGGTGGTAAGTCTTTTTTTTGTTCTTCGATTTTAATTTGGTTTTTGTTTGGATTCTCTGGATTATCAACAGGAGGGTTTTCAGCGATTGCCACTGGACTAGTGGCCAAAATACTAGCGATAGCAGCAGTTGAAGCTGCTAGTGCTCCTTTGGTACGTATCTCATCTAAAGTTCGGCTGTGCTTTTTTAAGGTTTTATGAGCTTTTTGGTGAGAACCTGTAAATTTCGTTTTAGCTTTAATGTGATGATCACCAACAACTTGTTGTAACTTATAAAAAGCTGAGGTTTTATTATTTACTTGTTTCATTATTCGTAAGGGTTTTATTATTCTTTATATTCTACGCTAAATTCTTTTTTATTATAACAAAAAAACCGGGCGCGTGCGCCCGGCTGACAACCAATCCGTTATTATTACTCTCATCTTACTCCAAAAGATGAGTAATTTCAGAAACATGAACTGGTCCCTGTTCAGTATTTGCAATTATAAGCATGGCCTTTCCTATAACTGGTGTTCCGTCATCCGTGACCCCCATACATAGTGCTTCATTTTGTATTAGAGGTATCACAGAATATTTCTCGTCAACACTATCAGCAGTAGGTTCAAGATCAATACTTTGAGGTGGTTCACCATCTCCAAACAGTTCGCGTTCAACAAGTTTAATAATTCCTTCTGGAGAATATTTATCTCCAGCTAAATCATATTCCAGATATCTCGCTGCTATCATCAAAAAATCAACGCGGATAGTAAGAGCATCTGCAAAACGTTGCAAAATCTTTGGTGATGGTGGATTGCGATGAGCGTTTTCTAGCCGACTTATATAGCCAGCATCTGTCTGTGCTTCTCTGGCAAGTTCAAATATGCTCTTGCCTCTTACTTTGCGAATCTTGCGAAGTATTGTTCCAAATAATACGCGCCGTGGGTCCTTCTCAGTTGAAGAACCTATTGGAATATTAACTTTGTTTACTGCAGTGCCGTCTGAGTGCTCGTTGTCTTCTCCTTTTTTCTTCTTCGTACCTTCCCGATCTGGTTTCTTACTACCCATCGGGAGAACTCCTTATGCCCTGCCTTCCAAACAGGGCTAGAATTTTTAAAGTGCCAAAACATTATAGCAGATATAAGTTTCGTGTCAATTAAAAATCCTCTACTAATTGGTAAAGGATTTTTAATTTCTTATTTCTAACTACTAATAACTAATTATTTTTTTATATTATTCTTCGTATTCTACTCTTGATTTTATAGTTTCTGGAGTATTATCCTTGGAGGGTTTTTGGGATACTGGGGGTTTCGAAATTGTTTTTAATTGTGGCTTAGATATTATGTCCCTATTTTCAATAGGTTGTTTTATGTCTGATTTTAATTCAGATTTAGAAGATTTATTTTTTTTAGAACGTACTATCAAAACAATACCCACAATTAACAGTATTAGACCCAAACCCAACAAACCAAGATAAACCCAATTAGAATACCAAGGATTTGAAGTGCTTTCATCTTTATTTTCTTTGTCTTCTTTATTCTGTTGGTCACTGTCAGCAATAATCGTAGTTGCTTGTTCATCTTCTTCAGACTTAGTGTCAGTTTCATCACCGGTTGAATTTTTACTTGGTGTATCTTCACTTTCAACAACTACTGTATAAGTGGTTGTTGCCTGATCTACTGAAGGCGGAATTGCTGGTAGCTGTCCTGGGCAATTAGCTATAGCTAAAATAATATGTGATCCTTCTGTAGTATCCGATGGAACCGTATATTTTATCTCAAAACTAGGAGCTGCTACAACATTTATCGGAGCTCCGTCCCACATTACCGTAACTGGGAAGCCTGCATTGTGCACACAAAACTGTTCACCCTTAATGGTTAATTCAATCCCTGTGGAGCCCTCACTATTCGGGGATAGTGACAATAACGCTATTGCACTAGCAGATTTAGGATTTGTATAAAATAAAAAAGCTGTTAGTACAGCTAATAGAAATATAATATATTTTTTCATATTGCCCCTCGATCTTATTAAATCACTCTTACTATATAATTATATCAGATTTGTTATGAATTTATTAAGTGATTACCCAGATACCCAAACCCAGTAGTATTAAACCGGCTATGAGATGCAAGACACGGATATTTCGATTTTTCCATTTTTTGGTAGATTCCACACTTGATCTACCCAAATAAATCAAACCTATAATTATAAGTAGTGGAAGGATAAACAGTAAGTTATAATAAATCAAAATTGGTATAACCACCACCTTTGATAAAGTTGACAGATATCCAACTGTAAATAAATATGGACCTCCAGTACACGGTAATTCAAATAAAATAATAACAAAACCAGCCAAAAATGCCCCGATCGGACTAGCTATACTCTGTAGAAACTTTCTCATAGTGGGTCGCCATGAATTTGGAATCTCCATTGCTGCACCTTTGCCATACCAGAAAAAATCTTTGATATTAAAAAGTCCTAAAAATATCGCCAAACCACCAATTACCCAATGAATATATTCTGCGTATCTTTGTAACTCAAAAAAACTAAATACCGAAAAAAGTCCTAAACCAGCTAAAAAATAAGCAATAAATAACCCCAAACAAAAAAGTAAACCAGTTTTTAATACCTGCTTTCTATCTTTAGTAACTAAAAGTGAACCCAGGAGAATTAAAAGTACAGCTATAGCACAAGGATTAATAGAATCAACTAATGCCGCAGAAGTAATGATCCAAAAAGTAGTAAGACTAAAATTAAAATTCTGGGACACCATATCTGAACATTCCCAAAATCGAGAACTTTGACAGGTATTAGATGTAGCAGCGTAAGCTTTTTCAAATAAATTCTGCATCATATCTTTAATTAAAATAATTACTAGTATATTACTATATATTATCTTTTGTGGGTTATTGGTACAAATACAAAACCAGGAAAAATATTTTCCATATATTGATTTGTGTTCTTACGAATTATAAGGCGTATATCGTGTTGGTGGGTGGGAACAACTAACCTACCACCTATATTTAAAATCTGCTTCAAATCTTTAGGAATTTCTTCAAAAGCAGCTCCAGAAATAATTCGATCTACTTTTCCAATTTGATCTAATTTATCCTTATAGTCAGTATGAAAGGTTTTAATATTTTTAAAATTAAGTTTGGTTAAATTTTTTTCACCAAAATCAGCTAGTTCATGAATTATCTCAAAAGCATACACACAACCCCTATCTCCGACTAGTCCAGCTAAAATAGCGGTTTGCCACCCTGACCCGTAACCTATTTCGAGAATTTTTTGATCTTTGCGAACATCTAACAATTCCAACATAATAACGACTGTAGTTGGTTGAGATATTGTTTGGCCAAAACCAATAGAAAGAGCTGAATCTAAGTATGCCGTACTTAGATTTTTTTTACCAACAAAAAGCTCTCTTGGATTTTTTTGTAATGCTACTTTAAGCTTTGGACTTTTCAATAAACCTGATTCTTCCAGATATCTTATTAAATCTTGATTACTCATTATTTCAATTTTATCTGATCAAACAGTAATGATATTTAATTCACCTACTATATATAGCAGATAAACTGTTACTAAAAAAATTCCTAGTAATAAATTATTATTAAACTTTTTAATTTCAGCTGTAAATAAAATTAAGGAAATAATTGTTAAACAAATAATACTCCACCATACATTTTCTGTATTAAATGATATTGGCTTTAATGCAGCTACAAAACCAAGAATAAGAGTAAAATTAATTAATGCACTACCCAACAGATTACCAATTGCCATTGTCATTTTATTGCGCACTACTGCATGAATACTAAATATCAATTCAGGTAGTGAAGTTCCAAACGCAACTGCTACAAGCCCCACCACAAAAGAAGAAACTCCAAAATTCTTCGCTATTTCTGTACCTAGTGTTACCACATAATAGGCGGATATCAAGAGTAAAGCAGTAAAAAAGAAAAAACTAAGCAAGTGGATGAACGATTTACTTTTTGGCTCATACAATTTTTTTACTTTTCCAACTACTAGATCTTGTTCTTTAAATAAAGAATACAAACGAAAACCAAAAAAGAATAATAATATAAAACCTTCTACTTGAGACAATAATCCGTCTGAAATAAATAAAAACAATACTGCTACTATAAATAGATTTATCATGATATCTCTTTTAAATATCGGCTGATAATCTTGTTTCTTACCCAATATAAAAACTAACCCGAGAATTAAACCCAAGTTTACTAAATTTGATCCTATCAAATCACCAAATGATAATTGAGTTTGATCTTGGGCAACTGCATTAACCCCTACAAATAATTCGGGTAAATTAGTTGCAAATGCCATAATTACAAAGCCCAATGTAAATTGGCTTAGACGTAAAATTCTGCCAAAATTCTCAAGGGCGTTAATGGCCCAAGATCCGCTAAGAAACAAGGCAACAAGCGAAATTAAAAATAAAATATTGTCTGGCATTTATTATATAATAACAGAAATACTAATTATATGATTGTGCTATAATAAATAAAAGTATCGACTATATAAGGAGGATTTATGGAGGATCAATCTCCTCAAACACCTAATAACAATCTACAATCTCCCCCCCCAGCTAATAATCTTAGTGCTGAGAATCCAGATGTTAATGATATTGGACTACCACCACCCCCAAAACCCAGATTTCAATTTAGATCTAGTATTATATGGGTTGTATTAGTTGTAATTATAATTGGACTGTTTTTCGCTGGCTATAGTATAGGTGGATTATCAAAAAACAATCAAGTCAAAAGCTTTCGAGATCAGATTGAAAAATTAGAAGAAGACAAAAACAAATTAAATGATCAAGTCACTGACTTAGAAGAAACTGTGGGAGATTTAGATCGGGGGATTATATATATACCTTTTAAAAATTACAAACATGAATATCAGTTTTTTTATCCTACAGATTTAATATTGATTGATTATACAGAAGATGACTTAATTCCTGTATTTGCACTCGAAAAAGATAATCAAACAATAGCAATCTTTAAATCCGGACTATATGAATACCCAGAAGATGAATATTTAGGACAAAAGTCATCAAAATCTCTAAAAATTAGTGAACAAAATGCCACCAAACATGAATTTCCCGAAGGTACTGTAGTGGACGGCAATAAATCAGATCCATTTGTTGCATATAGAACCACATATAAAAAAGTTCAATACGTTCTTGAATTTTATGGGAGTACTGAACTATCAGATACTCAAGAGAGAATTTTTAATCAATTTGAATTTATTAAAATTACTAAACCAAATAATAATGTATTTGGTTTTTAATTATCTATCTTACCTCGGATTTTTTGCACTACATCTTCCATTTTCCAGTCAGACTTAACCAAATACTCACTAGCGTTGTATTTAACTGCTTCAGCTATTTTCTCATTGTCACTTAAATTAGTAAGCATTATTACTGGAATATTTTCTCCCCACTTTTCAGCTCTAAGTTCTTTTAAATAAGCCAGTCCATCCATAACTGGCATTTGAATATCAAGCAAAATCAAATCTGGTTTTTTTGATTTTGTTATTTCTAGACCTTCTTTTCCATTCTTAGCTTCTGATACGCTAAACTTTTCTAATTTTAATTTTTTCACCAATACTGTCCGGATATCTTTATCGTCCTCTACTACCAATATTTTTTTGGCCATATTAACCTTTGCTCCCGATACCTCTAATGAGGATCGAGAAGTCCACCGTAGCACTGGGCGTAAGCTGGACAATTTATTTATTGATCTATTTGTATTATAACAAAAAACCACCTTTTGGTGGTTTTGTTTCCTATATAAATGGCTGAGTATATAGGTCTAGTACTTTTTGCTTAGTCTGAGACAAAATATTTATTATTTCTTTTCACCAGAGATTATCCAATTACCGTGCACTATCTTGCCAGTTTGTTCCAATTCGATATTTACGTTAGTAAATTTCCTAAACAATTCTTTTACTTCTTTTTTAATGTAAAAACTGTGAGGCAGATCTTTTTCTGGTCCAGTAAGTGGAGCAAAAGTCCCATTATTTAAATCTTGGTTATTTTTAAAAGTATCCCAGTTTTTACTGCTTTCATAATCCGGCAAAGTGATAAAGATTTTTCCGTTAGGTAAAAGTGTTTTATAGATTTCTTCTATTGTTTTTTTAACTTGATCTTTATATCCATGATGAATAGAAAAAATCGAGAAAATCAAATCATATTGGTTTTGTGGAATATTATATTGAAACATATCTGCTAATTTAATATTAGAATTATCTTTAAGATTTTTCTTCGTTATTTCAACGGCTGTTTTACTGGAATCGATTCCATCGGTTTTAAAACCTAGTTTTTGCAACAAAACAAGATATTTGCCTGTTCCGCAACCTATTTCTAAAACATGCTTTTTGGTAAACTTATTGTTTTTTAGAAAATCTAAAAATTGGGGAAGAATTCTTCCTTCAATCGTTGCCCAAGCTTGTCCGCCAACCTGATAATCTTTATAAATTTTATCCCAAATAGTCATAGTCTTTATTTTATATTTGTATTGGTCCCATTATCTTACTTTCTTGAAAAACGGACTATGTCCTGTTATTTCTAGAAACATAAGCTACGGGACGCACCTGTCTGGCTCTTATGCCAACAGGTGGCTGGGGTACTAGGATTCGAACCTAGGATCACGGCGCCAAAGGCCGTTGCCTTACCGCTTGGCTATACCCCAATTATTCAAAATCCAAATTTCAAAGCTCAAATATCGAAATTCAAATACATGGAAACTTTTTTCAATAATATACAGATAGAATTATAGCAAATTTACCTTGACAAATCAAGATTTATCAGGTATAATAATTTTGCTTTGAACAGATCGGAAAAATAATCACTCCATTTTTTTTGGAGAGGAAAGTCCGAGCACCATAAAGTCATAGTAGTCGTTAATTACGACCAGGGGTAACCCTAGGGAAAGTGCCACAGAAACTATACGGCCTATCTTGGCCCTAAAGGCTAAGAGGCAAAGGTGAAAAGAGTGGTGTAAGAGACCACAACTTCATTTGGTGACAAATGAAGTTGGTAAACCCTACTAGGTGCAAGACGGGGTGGATATTTATTAACAACTTTTGACTTGAAGGTTAATAGATAGCCCGTTGCTTGATTCTGATGGCAACATCGGGACCAGATAAATGATTATTCATTGACAGAACTCGGCTTACCAAAATCTGTTCAAAGCATAAAAAAAACAGTCAATGAAAGTTGACTGTTTTTTGTATTATAAATATTAAATCTATAAAATTTTCTTGAGATATTGCCCTGTATATGATTTATGATTTTTAGCAATATCTTCTGGTGTTCCGATCCCAACTATCCCACCTCCGCCTTCTCCACCTTCGGGTCCTAAATCAATCAAGTAATCCGCGGTCTTGATAACCTGTAAATTATGTTCAATAACAAGCACTGTGTTACCTTTTTCTACTAGTTTAACTAATACTGTCAAAAGTTTTTTAATATCCGCGAAGTGCAAACCAGTTGTTGGCTCATCTAAAATATATAAAGTTTGACCAGTATCTCTGCGAGATAGCTCAGAAGCAAGCTTTATTCTTTGCGCTTCACCTCCAGATAGGGTCGTAGCTGGTTGACCAAGATGCAGATAACCGAGACCTACATCGTTTAGTATCTTTAATTTTTCTTTTATAGCCGGAATATTATTAAAAAATTTAAGCGCTTCCTCAATAGTCATATCCAATATATTTGAGATATTTTTGCCTTTATATTGTATATCTAAGGCCTCTCTATTGTACCTTTTGCCTTTACAGTCCTCACAAGGAATATATACATCTGGTAAGAAAAACATCTCGATTTTCTTAACTCCATCACCTCCGCAGGTTTCACATCTTCCACCTCGAACATTAAAACTAAATCTCCCGGCATTATAACCACGAATTTTAGCTTCTGGACTCTGTGCAAATAATTCACGGATTTTAGTAAATACTCCGGTATAAGTAGCAGGATTAGATCTTGGTGTTCTACCAATAGGTGATTGATCTATTACAATCACTTTATTTAAGTTCTCAGTTCCAAGAATCTCTTGATGTTCACCGGGTATGAGTTGAGCTCTGTGAAATTTATTACGCAGAGCTTTGGACAGCACTTCAAAAACCAAACTACTTTTTCCAGAACCAGACACGCCAGTAAAACAAGTAAACGTACCAAGTGGGATCTGAACATCAATATCTTTCAAGTTATAAGCTGAAGCTTTTTTTATTTCTAGAATTTTATTATTACCCTTACGACGTACTTTTGGAATTTCAATTTTTTCTTTTCCAGTCAGAAATCGTCCAGTAGAAGTATGACTGTTTTTTATCTTTGAAAATGATCCCTCAAATACAACTTTTCCACCATGTTTACCAGCACCTGGACCAATGTCAATAATGTGATCAGCGGCTCGCATCATATCTTCATCATGCTCGACCACAATCACAGTATTACCCAAATCTCTCAGTGCTTTAAGTGTGCTGATTAACCTTAAATTATCTCTTGGATGCAGGCCAATTGTTGGCTCATCCAAGATGTAAATAACTCCTGACAGTCCAGAACCAATTTGAGTAGCTAACCTAATACGCTGGGCTTCTCCTCCGGCCAAACTGGAGGTTCTGCGATCTAAGGTTAAGTATTCTAGCCCGACATCATCCAGGAATTTTAATCGTTTATTAATCTCTAAAAGGATTTGTTTGGCAATCTGTTTTTCAGTTTGATTTAATTTGAGATTATAAAATACTTTCTGAACTTTATTTATCGGGATCTCACATATTTCAGAAATTGATTTGTCTTGAATCAAAACCGATAAAAATTCTGGTCTCAATCTTTTTCCTCCACAAGTCGGACAGATCTTTTCAGTCATATATTTTTCGATCTCATTACGTATAAAATCAGAATCAGTTTCTTTATACCTTCTTTCAAGATTAGGTACTACTCCTTCATATTTAGTCAAATACCCATCAATATTATATTCTTGACTTCCAGTACCATGTAAAACTATATGTAAAGTTTTTTCAGATAAATTTTCCACTTCATCGTCAACTGAAAATTTATTTTCACGAGCTACGGCCCGAAGTATTTTTTCATTCCAAGTTAGTCGTGATGCCATCTTTACCCAAGGACGAATAGCACCTTCTGCCAAAGTAAGTCTCTGATTGGGAATTACTAATTCCGGATCTACAGATAGCTTAATACCTAAACCCGTACAGTCTTCACATGCTCCATACGGACTATTAAAAGAAAAAGATCTTGGAGCAATTTCAGACAAAGATATTCCACAATCCGAACAAGCAAAAAGCTCAGAAAAAACTTTATCTTGTTTTTTACTTATATCGTGAATATAAAATCTACCTTCGCCCCATTTTAAAGCATTTTCAACTGCCTCTGATAATCTAATTCGGTCAACTTTTTTAATAGTCAATCTGTCAATTACAATTTCAATAGAATGTTTTTTTTGTTTATCAAGAGAAGGTACTTCACTTAAGTCAGACACAACTCCATCTACCCTCACACGTACAAATCCAGTTTTTTTAATTTTATCAAAAGTATGTTGATGCTCTCCCTTTCTGCCTTCTATTAAAGGAGACAAAATTATTACTCGTGTTCCGTCTGAATAACTATCATATATTTTGGTTGTAATTCGTTCGGGTGTTTGCTTGGTAATTTTCTTACCACATTCCGAACAATGCGGTGTGCCCACTCTTGCATACAATAGACGTAGATAGTCATAAATTTCAGTGATTGTACCGACTGTGGAACGAGGACTGCCCCCAGCACTTTTTTGATCAATTGAGATTGAAGGCGATAGACCTAAAATTTGATCTACATCTGGCTTATCCATTACACCCAAAAATTGGCGAGCATAAGCTGAAAGGGACTCTACGTATCGTCTCTGGCCTTCGGCGTAGATAGTATCAAAAGCCAAAGATGATTTTCCCGAACCTGACAAACCAGTAATTACTACTAATTTATTTTTGGGAATTTTGATATTCAGATTTTGTAAATTATGTTGACGAGCTCCGCGGACCTCGATAAATTCATCGGTCATTCGTTCACCTTTCAGATATAAATTATGAAATCTTGCCAATTATAACATAAACTTTTTATTTTGCCAACCCACTGGGTTTTGATTAATATAAATAAAAAATAGCCCTGAGTTTGTCGAAGGGCTATTTTTTGTGTTTATCTAGTTAATGCAGCTAAACGCTCATAAGCTTCAATTGCCACTTCTTGTTCTTGTTTTTCTTCTGCTTCATGAGCTACTTGCTTATATATTTCAATAGCTTTTTCTTTATTTCCCTCAAAAACTAATTCTTCAGCTGCTTGTAATTTTTCTTCTTCGGCTACTTTAATACGATCATATTCCAATAATCCTTTTCGAATATTATAAGCTTTTTTAAGATAATCATCGGGTGTTTCTTCTGGAACTGCTTGCCCATTCAACATATCACTACCAGGTGGAGTAGGTTTGGGGGGTTCTGGCTGCTCCGGAGGTGGTGGGATTTTATCTTCAGTGATTGAAGTTGGTGTAGGTTCTACTGATTGTTGTGAGGAAATATCCGAGGACTGATCATTTAAAGGCTGGTCAGTTGTAACTTGAGGTTGCTCTGAAATTGTTGGTGGTTCTGGACTAATTTCTTGTGGGGCAGGTGGCATTGGTTCGGATGGTACGGGAGTAGGTGTAATAGAAGGTTCAGTTGTTTGAGTTGTTGGGTCTTCATTTGGTACTGTTGGTGGTTCTGAAACAGAGGGAGTTGTGTCTAAAGTATCTTGACTGGATTCTTGAGGTTGGGGTTTGGGAATTTTAGTTTTATGAATGCCACTTTCTTTTAAAATCTTTGCAGCCTCAGAAAATTTACCCTGGTCCATTAATTCATTTGCTCGAGTACGGGCCTCATCTTGATTTTCTGGTGTGGTCACCTTATTACTTGAAGGTGTTGGAGTATTTAATTCAGGTGGTGCTGGTTCAGGTGCCGCAGGAGGTGACGTAGTAGCAAATCCAGTGTCAGCTGAGGGGGAAGACGTCGGTGATTCTTGTATTAGAGGAATGGGGGTATTTTGAGAAGTGTCCGCACTAGCGTCATCAGTCTTAGCAGCTAACGGGTCAGAGGTTAATAGCGGATCAATTTGATTATTTGAATCATTAGAAAAATTTTGGTCTGCCATACTATCACCTTTCTAGTAAATTTATTTGCTTATTTTTATTATACAAAATTTTACCTATAAAACAATTTTTATTAATTTTTTTGTTTAGTTATGTTATCATAATATGTTATATTAAAATTAACAAATAAAAAAATGGAGGTATTATGTTTAAAGGAATAGAGGGGAAAGAAAGTAACAACACTATTATCGGATCTGATGTAACTCTTACCGGGAACTTAAAGAGTGAAACCAATATCCAAATTAACGGCAAGATCAAAGGAAAAATTCAAACAAAAAGTGATATATTGATTGGTGAAGGTGCTTTGATTGAGGGCGGTATAAAAGCAAATAACACAAAAGTTACTGGCACTGTTCAGGGCAATATCGACACCAAAGAAGATTTAGAGGTAGCTCCTTCAGGTAGAGTGCTCGGAGATATTATTACAAAAAATTTAATTATCCAAAAAGGTGGAGCTATAGCTGGTCAAATCAAAATGGATCAAGTCCAAGCCACCGACGATAAATCTAAAGATATTGACGAAGAAGAAATCATTGAAGAAGTGGAACCAACCGTAGAAGAGAAATAATTTAATAATTTTGTAATTTATATTTTGAATTATTAAATATGTACTATTTTGTTTTTGAACAACCAGGCAATAATCAAATAAGTCGTCTTCATGATCATATTCGCTCTACACTTGAAGATCTAAAGATTATCAAAGAAGCAGTAAAAGCTAATCCTGTACAGAGCCCTGAGGAATTAACCCAAGAAGGCCTAGACAAGAAATTCACAACTATAGTTGCAGTAGGTGGCGACAATACTATTAATAAAGTAGCTAGTGTAGTAGCCCAAAATTCAAAAGTTGCGTTCGGTATAATTCCAACAAGCTCAAAAAGCACTTTCAAAGAACTATTGGGAATTCAAAATTGGCAACAGGGTTGTGATATATTACCAGCCAGAAAACTAATAGTGTCAGATATGGCAGAGATTGAAGGTGGTTATTATTTCCTTACTCATGTTGAGCTTTTACCTGGCTTTACCAACGAAGGCTATTCATCAAAAACAGCAAACTTTAATCTTGATTTTGGATTGTATCAAACTCAAACAAAAACCTCTAATCTAGTAATTACTAATGCTTTGATAAATTCAGAAAGCGGACAAGTGATTAAATCAACTTTGGATGACGGCCAAATTGATGTGGTAATCCCGCCAAAAAACGCAAAAACTTCAAGCGGGCTGCTAAATCTTTTTACATCTGAAACAATAAAAGACAAAAAATCCTTGAGCATATTTCACGCTCAAGAAGTACAAGTCTCAGCTGATGTGTCAGTACCAATTGTTTCTGAAAAGGAAATTATCGCTAAAACCCCAACTAAATTCAGAATTGCTAACCTTACTCTCAAAATTATCACCAAAAAACAAACTAGTTAGATTAATAAAGATTGACAAAAGTTTTCGATTATTTATACTAAAAGCAGTGATAAATAACAATTTTCGATCCAAATTCCAGAAAACTCGAGATAAAGATTTTAAACGAATCAATTATCAAATCCGCGTACCGCGAATTTTTTTGATAGATGACACGGGAAAAAGAGTCGGTGAATTTGATACCCCTAAAGCAATGGAAATGGCTGAAGAAAAAAACCTAGATTTAGTAGAAGTATCTCCAAACGCCAATCCTCCGGTATGCCGCATTATGGATTTCGGAAAATATCAATATAAAAAAAAGCAAGACCAGAAAAAACCAAAAACCCTTGATACAAAGGAAATTCGCCTGAGCTTTAAGATCGGCGAGCACGATCAACAAATCAAAGCCAAAAGAGCTGAAAAATTTCTTAAAGTTGGCCACAAAGTCAAAGTTTCTATGATGCTTAGGGGTAGAGAAAATATGTTTGTATCCAAAGCAATACAAACTATTAATAAATTTATTGAAAATTTATTAGAAGTAGGTAAAACTGAAAACACTGCAAAAAAACAAGGCAAATTCATAGATGTATTAATAGCACCAAAATAGTCATAAAATTCCTAATTATTCTAATGACGAATCGATCTAATCAAAACCCAATTTCTAAATTCCAACTTCGGAAAATAGAAAAAAGTTAAAAGAAAAAGGAAATTGGTATTATTTGTCATTCTGGGGAGCGGACTTGGCGGAGCGACTCCAGAATCTATGAATGGATTCTGGACGCATCTCGCAATACGGGATTTGCCAGAATGACGCCCCTATTTGTTTTCTCGTCCTACGGACGATCACCCGCAGGGTGACAATAGCTTGCTCGTTTATATGTTTATCAGCTCATCAGCTTAATAATACCTCTTGAATTTTGCCTATATATATGATACTGTAATAGGGTATTATTTTTTAAACTACTAATTATGCCAAAAATTAAAACCAAAAAAGCTATGTCCAAGAGAGTCCGGATAACTAAAACCGGCAAACTTAAACGTAGGAGCGCTTTTATAAGTCACCTACTTGAAAAACGGAGAACCAGTAGAAAACGTCGTCACCAAGGATATTCTGATATAAGCAAAGCAGATGAAAAAAAAGTTAAAAAAATGATCGGAGCATAAAATGCCACGAGTAAAACGCGGTATTATTACCAAGAAGAAGCACAAAAAGTTAAAAAAAGAAGCTCGCGGTATGATCCATACACGCAGAGCTAGTGTAAAAAGAGCCCGAGAAGCCCTACTTAAAGCTGGTACAAATGCTTACATAGGAAGAAAACAAAAGAAAAGAACAATCAGGAGAGTATGGATTACTAGAATTAATGCTGCACTCAGACAACAAGAACTAACTTACAGTAAATTTATCAAAATTTTAAAAGATAAAAAAATAGAACTTGATCGCAAGATTCTCGCTCACCTCGCAGCTGAAGAACCAGAAGTTTTCAAAAAAATTGTCGAGGAAGTCAAAAAATAGCTCAGATAGTTACTGGTGACTAGTGATTTCAGTCAGAGGCTTCACAGCTAAAAGGCCGCCGATGGTCCTCTAGACTAGATCGTCTCAGATAAAGTCTGACTTACTTTGGACGAAGTTATTAGTCACAAAAATTACATAATATATAAAAACAGCCCCGCTTGGGGCTGTTTTTATATTGCTTGTTAAAGTTTATATTATATCCATTCTAAGCTGTTGGTAACTTTATCAAGATTTAAAAGAATACTATCATAATCTTCAGGTTCGGTTAATACCGTATTATCAAAAATCCCTATTTTTCCTTTATCACTGGCATCATAAATAAAATAAACTACGATCTTTCCTCCTCCAAGATAACCATCTTCCGGAATTGTACATGCAATTTTTTTAGCTTTTGCAGCATTTATAGTTAAATCTTGTTCTTCTGATATATTGCTACAGTTGTCGTTTTTGTAACTTTCGATATAATTATTAAACCCTTCTTCAGAAATTACTTCTTCTTCAATCAGCCTAAATCTAACATACCCGGTAGCACCAATCCCAGCTTCTCCTGCGTCTGCATTTTTAAAACTTCCCCAAAAACCCAAGAGCGTTCTATCTTGACTATCCGACATATACCACTCTGCTGGGTATTCAAATGAATATACGTCTTTAAGTGTAACCCTCTGCCAATATTTATTTAAATCTATATTTCCCGAATCACTAGAAGAATCAGGGTCTCCGCTAGTTCTAGTTCCTTCCTCATATTCTAATATTGTTGTTGTTCTATCGTCTAATTCATTTTTTAATTGATAGAAATAATATCCCATAATACCATTAGTTATTAATAAAATAATTACTAATATCCACGAAAAGCTTTTTTTCCAATCCATAAAAACCTCCTTATAATTTTATATATCTTTATTATCAATTATTCTGCTCTATATTGCAAAGCTTCAGCTAAATGAGTATTTTTAATATTTTCTTTTTCTTCTTGATCTGCAATAGTCCGTGCAATTTTTAAGATTCGGTGATACGCACGAGCAGATAAAGCTAGATTCTCTGCTGCTGATCGCAACAACCCTACCCCCTCTTGATCTAAATTACAATATTTCTTTATCTGCCTTACCTTCATATCTCCGTTAGCATACACGTTTTCTTGATCTTGAAATCTAGATATTTGAATATTTCGAGCTTTTTGTACTCTTTTTCGAACAATTTCTGATCTCTCACCAGGTTTATCTTCCTCTAGTTTTTCATACTTTACTCTTGGTACTTTTATATGTAAATCGATCCTATCAAGTAGGGGACCAGATATCTTTTTTCGGTACTTAGCAATTTGATTAGCAGTACAAATGCAATCTTTTTCTTGATCTCCAAAGTATCCACATGGACACGGATTCATAGCAGCTACCATAGTAAAATCTGCTGGAAACTGCAAAGTTCCACTAGCTCTAGATATTGTCACAACTCTATCTTCTAGAGGTTGGCGTAATGATTCAAGAACACTTCGACCAAATTCTGGCAATTCATCTAAAAACAATACTCCCCTATGCGATAAAGTAACTTCACCCGGCGATGGATAAGTTCCACCACCAATCAAAGATATATCACTTGCCGTATGATGTGGTGAACGAAACGGTCTGGTAAAGATAACTGGAGAATTCATAGGCAATACTCCAGCTACGCTATAGATTTTTGTTACTTCAAGTATTTCTGGCTCAGTCATCTCCGGTAGTATTGATGCAAAAGCTCTAGCCAAAAGAGTTTTACCTGAACCAGGTGGCCCATTCATAAATAAATTATGTCCCCCAGCTGCAGCTATCTCCAAAGCTCTTTTGGCGTGTTCTTGCCCTGCAACATACGCGAGGTCATCTTCGTAAACTTTGTTGTATAAATGCTCGGAAATTTTCTGGCTACTATGAGCTAGAATTAATCTTTCATCTTTTAGGTGATAAATTAGTTCTTTTAGGTTTTGTACTGGTATTATTTTTACTCCTTCTACCAAAGCTGCTTCAGATGCATTAACTTTCGGTAAAAAGATTTCTGTAAAACCACGCGACTGAGCCAAAAACATATTTGGTAAAATACCGTTGGTGTGACGCAGATCACCAGAAAGCGCAAGTTCACCAATAAATAAAAATTTACTGGAATCAAAATCAATTTGTCCAGACGCAAGAAGTATTCCGACAGCAATTGC
>JBDRDK010000061.1:0-7833 GCA_043820855.1 bacterium | reverse complement strand
AACAATTTGACTCAAGAAGATCTTGCTGAATCCTTAAATGTCAGCAGACAGACCATAAACGCACTTGAGACCGGTAAGTATTTACCGTCTATAATTCTAGCTTTACAAATAGCTAATTTTTTTCAATTAGAATTTGATGATATTTTTTGTGAAAATTTACAACTACAAGATAAAAGAAAGGAGGCAGATATGCCAAAAGATTTATCACCATGGTCGCCCTTTAGGGAAGTAAATTCTCTACATGATGCGATTGACAGAGCTTTTGACGATGCTTTCTTTACTAAACAAAGCTCGCTTACACTACCACAAATCAATGTTTCTACCAAGGGTAAAGACGTAATCGTAGAAGCGGAAATTCCAGGTGTGGATGAGGACAATTTAGATATTGAGATCGGAGAAACTGCAGTACGAATTTCAGGAGAAAAAAGAGATGAAAAAGAAGTTAATGAAAAAGATTATTATCACAAAGAAGTTAGTTATGGTTCCTTTCAAAGAGTAGTACCTTTGCCTTGTGAGGTAAGGCATGATAGTGCAGACGCAGAAGTCAAAGACGGTGTTTTGAAAATTACTATTCCTAAAATGCAGGAAAGGAAAGCCAAAACCATAAAAGTAAAAGCCAAGCGTAGTTCCGAGCGAGCAAAGAAAGTCGAAGGAAAAATAAGTAAGAAGAAATAGCCGGTGACTAGTTACTCGTGACTGGTTATTGGTAAATAGAAAATTAAAAAATCCGCCATTTTTTGGCGGGTTTTTTAATGGTGGGCTCGGACGGGCTTGTCAGCCAAAGGCTTTAACCATAGGCCGATAGTCCTCTGGACTAGATCGTCTCAGACAAAGTCTGACTTTGCTTTGGACGAAACCATTTGGTGGGCGATACTGGACTTGAACCAGTGACCTTCACAATGTCAATGTGACGCTCTAGCCACCTGAGCTAATCGCCCATAAACAACTGCCTGTGCGCCGTAGCTTTTATGCGAAGGTGGAAGCTACGAACCCATAATCTTGGTTAATTATAATAAATTTTTAGTTAAATTTCCAGCTAAGAACTGGATTTTTTGATAGTTTCTTGCTAACATTTATTTATTCTAGAAAATTGGAGGCACTTTAACAATGACTCTTCGATCTGAATTAGAGGGTATACCAAATTCAATCGGTGTTGTAATGAGTTCAGTAATTTTAGGTGCAGGTCTGTGGATTTGTAAGATTTATCAGATCCCGATTTAATTCGGGATTTTTTTATTTTTGGGAATTATCTGGTAAAATACTAATACGATAGTTAATCAACGATTAACAATCAATAATAAATTATTCTTCGAGCTTGTCGAGAAGATGGACTATAATTAAATATTATTGAAAGTTCTCGATCCGTCGTTTTACTCCTCACTCGAACAATAAAACTTTTTAACTCATTAACACGTTAATAAAATAATTATTATTAATTAACCAAGGATCTAAAATGATAATCGGCTTGACAGGTACTTTATCTTCGGGCAAAGATCAGGTTTCAGAATATCTGATGACTAAGGGATTTAAGCACCATTCTTTATCAGATATATTACGGGAAATTGCTGAAGAAAGGGGAATTGAAAAAACTCGAGATAATTTACGTGAATTAGCAAATGAAGTTGCAAAAGAACAGAGTGCAGAATCTTTAGCCCGTGAAGCTTTAGCTAGAGTCGGAGATGCAAAAGAAGGTAATTTTATTATTTCTGCAATTCGTAAGCCCGAAGAAGTCAAATTACTAAAACAAAGACCAGATTTTATTTTTATTGCAGTAGATGCAGATCCAACCCTCAGGTGGGAGAGATCGCAAAAACGAGCTCGAGAAGGTGAACACAGACAAACTTTCGAAGAATTTATAGCTAAAGAAAAAGCTGAAACTAGTGGACACAATGTTCAAAGGTTAGACTTATGTATTAGTATGGCCGATTACAAAGTAATGAATAATGGTACCATAGAAGATTTGAATAAAAAGGTTGACGAAATTCTGAAAGAAAATAATATTAAATAGCGCTTTTGAATAATTTTAGTTATAATTAAAAATTAACAGTTTAATTAAAACATTATGGAAACAATTATATTAATCACTATAATATTATTTTTTGTAATTGTACTTGGAAGTATTTGGTGGTTTAATCAGAAACTAAAAAATCTTACTGAACACAGGATTTCATTACCAAAAAATGGTGAAGATAAAAAAGAACCACTTGATACGATTCAAGCCAATGAAGAATCAAAAGAGCCGTATGTGCGCTGGACTTGGGATGAGTATTTTATTGAAATTGTTAAGGTGGTTGGCGGAAGAAGTACCTGTGATCGAGGTAGAAGCGGAGCAGTAATTGTTAAAAATAATCGGATCCTTTGTACTGGATATATTGGTTCTCCTTGTGGTTTGCCACACTGCGATGAGATAGGTCATGAATTCAAGAAAACCATACATGGTGATGGTAGTATATCCAATCATTGCGTGAGGACAAGTCATGCCGAGCAAAACGCAATTGTGCAAGCTGCGAGGTATGGAACTGCGATTGACGGAGGCACTATATATATCAATATGACTCCTTGTTATACTTGCGCAAAAATGATTATAAATGCAGGTATAAAACGAGTAGTAGCTAGAAAAGATTACCATGCAGCTGAAGATTCTAAGAGGATTTTCGAAGAAGCCGGAATAGATTTCGAAATTGTTGAAAAAGGTGTTTTAGAATATAGTAAGCAAACATGATATTAAAAGTTCAAAGAATTCAAAAAAATGCTAAAGTTCCTAATACAGCTTATAAAGGGGATGCAGGTCTTGATCTTTATTCAGTAAAAGAAATACTTATAAAATCTAAAAATAGAACTATTATTGAAACCGGAATAGCAGTTGAAATTCCAGATGGTTACGTAGGTCTTGTATGGGACAGAAGTAGTGTGCCAGCAAAGTATGGTCTTACAACTATGGGTGGGGTTATTGATTCTGGATACAGAGGAGAAATCCGAATAATAATGTACAATACAAGTGCAGAGGATTTTGTAATAAAAAAACATGAAAAGATTGCTCAACTTCTTATTCAGAAAATAGAATCTCCGAAAATTTTGGAAGTACTTGAACTAAGTGATAGTGAAAGAGGTAAAAAAACTTTTGGGAGTAGTAATAAAAAATGATAGTAGACGGAAAAACAATTTCAGAAAAAGTATATACAAAAATAAAAAAAGAAGTCAGAGAGCTTAAAGCACAAAGTGTAATACCAGCTATTGCAGTAGTTTTAATTGGAGAAGATAAAAATTCTCATATATATGTAAGAAATAAACAATTACAAGCAAAAAAATTAGGTATTAGATTTATTTTAAAAAAATTTCGTTCTAGTGTAGATGAAGAAAAAATATTGGATTATTTGGGGCAGTTAAGTCAAGATACTAAAGTTCATGGGATAATCGTGCAATTACCTCTGCCTGAAAAATTCAACACTAATAGAATTTTAAGTACAATTGATTTGCAAAAAGATATTGATAACCTTACTGGAAAATCGAAGTTTTTAGCACCTACGCCCAAAGCAATTCTAAAAATTTTGGAAGAATATAAGGTTGATTTTCACGATAAAAAGATATTATTGGTAGGTCGGGGTAGGTTAGTTGGTAGACCTTTGTCAAATATTTTAGCAGCTCGTGGCATAGAGTATGAAATGATAGGTAGTGATATAGGGAATTTATCAGCTAGAACTTCGGAAGCTGATATTATTATTTCTTCTACTGGACAAGACAATTTAATTAGTCAGGATATGATTAAGCAAGGAGCAGTAGTTATTGATGCTGCTTCTGATGTTTGTTTTGGCGAAGTCGTTGAAAAAGCTGGTCTTATTACCCCTCCTAAGGGCGGAATTGGGCCACTAACTATTGCTTATCTTTTGAAAAATACAGTTGAAGCAGCCAGGGTTCAGTCCGGCATTAGCATATAGCACATGGCATACGGCAAATGGCCAATGGCACATGGCATATAGTACATAGCAAATAGCACGTAGCAAACAGAAAAAAAATATGAAAAAAGAAACAAAGGGAAAATTTATAGCACTATACAGTGGAAACAACTTAGGTAAGACTACACAAGTTCAAGCAATAAAAAAACAACTTCAGAAAAAGAGTATTCAGGTTGAGGTTGTAAAATATGCGATATATGATCTTGATCCCACTGGAATATTAATTAATCAATATTTGCGAGAAGGCAATCCTTATAATTTAGATTCTACTACATTTCAAACCTTGCAAGCTGCTAATCGTTATCAATATGAATCAGTTATTAAAAACAAGCTTGAATCTGGAATTTGGGTTTTAGCAGAAGATTATATAGGTACTAGTATTGTTTGGGGTATAGCTACTGGAGTAGATAAAAAGTATTTAATTAAATTAAATTCCGGGCTTCTGAAACCAGATCTGGAAATCGTGCTCGTAGGTAGGCCATTTGATACTGGGCATGAAAAAAATCACACTCATGAAGATAATCGAAAACTCGTAGAACAAGTTTCCAAGTTACATGAAAAATTAGCACTTGAGCTTAATTGGGTACAAGTCAATGCTAATCAAAAAATTCCAGAAGTAACCAGGGATATTATGGCGATCATTCAAGAAAAATTCGATTAGATTGATTGACCTATTACCTCAAAAATGATATTATAATTTTATAAAAATTTCATATATCAACTAATTTTTTATTATGAGTTTTAAAAACAAAACTATTTTAGTAACAGGGGGTACGGGTTCTTTCGGTAATAAATTTATTGAAATTCTACTAAAAGAGTATAATCCAGCGTCAATAAGAGTGTTTTCAAGAGATGAATTAAAGCAATTTCAGATGCAACAAAAATTTGGAGATAATAGAATTCGATATTTCTTAGGAGATGTTCGGGATAAAGACCGTATATATAGAGCTACTAAGGGAGTGGATATTGTTGTGCATGCTGCTGCACTCAAACAAGTACCAGCTTGCGAATATAACCCCTTTGAGGCTATCAAAACCAATATTTTGGGGACACAAAATGTAATCGATGCTTCAATAGATAATAATGTAGAGAAAGTAATGTGTTTGATTACAGACAAAGCAGTAAATCCAGTAAATCTTTACGGTGCTACCAAGTTATGTGCTGAAAAATTAGCGATTCAAAGTAATGCCTATGTAGGAAAAGGTAAAACTAAAATTAGCGCTCTTCGATATGGAAATGTTATGGGTAGTAGAGGAAGTGTAATTCCGCTTTTTTTAGAACAGAGAAAAAACGAGGGTGTGACCATTACCGATAAGAGAATGACCAGATTTTGGATTACTCAAGAACAAGCCGTAAATTTTATTATTGATTGTATTAGTAAAATGCATGGAGGTGAAGTATTTATACCAAAAATCCCAAGTATGAAGATTGTAGACCTGGTAAAAGTAATAGCCCCTAAGGCAAAAGTAGAGGTAATTGGTATCCGCCCAGGAGAAAAATTGCATGAAATGCTTTTACACACCGAAGAAGCTAGACACTCCAAAGAATATGGCAAGTATTATGTAATTGAACCCCAGCACTCATTTTGGGGCAAAAGAAACTACAAAGATGGAAAGAAGTTACCCGAAGGGTTCGCATATACCAGCGATACAAATAAAAAGTGGATGGACAGCAAACAAATCAAAGAATCCCTGAAAACTTTAAGTATAGAACTGTGAAAAATATCATTCCATACGGAAAACAATGGATAGATAAAAAAGATATTGATGAAGTAGTTAAGGTACTCAAAACTGATTGGATTACTCAAGGTCCAAAAGTAGAAGAATTCGAACAAAAAGTTGCCGAGTATTCTGATTCTGAATATGCAACTGCGGTTTCTTCAGGAACCAGTGCTCTTCAAGCAGCTTACTGGGCAGCAGGAATTCAAGCCGGAGATGAAATTATTACCACACCTTTGACTTTTGTAGCTACGTCTAGTGCTTTAATTTTTTTTGGAGCTAAGCCAGCTTTTGTAGATATAGATTCAGAAACTTTGAATATAGATCCTGGGAAAATTGAAACTAAGATTAATTCGAAAACCAAAGCCATCGCAACTGTTGATTTTGCTGGTTACCCGTGTGAATATGACAAAATTTTGAAAATAGCCAAAAAATATAATCTCTTTGTGATAGAAGACGCTGCTCATGCAATAGGATCGAAATATAAAAATAAACAAGTCGGTAGCTTTGCTGATATGACTATATTTAGCTTTCATCCGGTAAAAACAATTACTACGGGTGAGGGCGGTATGGTTTTAACAAATAATAAAGAACTTGATAAAAAATTAAAAACTTTTCGACAGCATGGAGTGGTCAAAAAACCGGAAAAAGGCGGCTGGTATTATGAAATAGAAAAACCTGGGTTGAATCTGCGTTTGACTGATTTTCAGTGTGCGTTGGGTATTAGCCAGATGAAGAAGATTGATAAATTTATCAAAAGACGAAAAGAGATTATTCAAAAATACAACCTAAAATTTTCTAAAATTCCCGAGTTAATTTTACATAAAATAGAACAACACATAGACGCGGTTTATCATTTGTATATTATTCAACTTGATTTAAAAAAATTAAAAGCAGATAGAAAACATATTTTTGAGGATTTTCAAAAACAAGGATTGGGAGTACAGGTGCATTATATACCTTTACATTTTCAACCTTATTTTCAAAAAAACTTCGGATATAAAAAGGGTGATTTTCCAAATACTGAAAAATATTATTCCAGGTGTATTACCCTGCCCCTTTTTCCCAAAATGACTGACCAGGAAGTAAACCGAGTTATCAAAATAGTAAAGAAAACTATTCAAACAAACAAAAAATGAAAACCGTTGTAATTATTCAAGCTCGAATGACTTCCATGAGATTGTCGGGGAAAGTTTTGAAGAATATTTCAGGCAAACCATTACTTTGGCATGTAATTCAAAGAGTAAAATTATCTAAACATATTGACAATGTAATTCTCGCCATTCCAGATACAAAAGAAAATGATATACTGGAAAAATTTTCTAAAGATAATAATATAAAATATTTCCGGGGAAACGAAGAAGATGTATTGTTTAGGTATTATGAAACTGCTAAAAAATACGGAGCTGAACTTATAGTGAGGATCACTTCAGATTGTCCCTTAATTGACCCAAAGATTATTGATAAAGTAATTCAAATTCATAAACAAAAAAAAGTTGATTATACTTCTATAGGGATTAAGAGAACCTTTCCTAGGGGGGTAGATGTGGAAGTCTTTGATTTTGAAACTTTAAATAAGGCACATCAAAAAGCATCCAAAAAGGAAGAAAGAGAACACGTAACTCTCTATATTTATACACACCCTAAAATATTTAAAATTCAGAATATAAAAGCCGAGAAACATCTTCATCATCCAGAATTAAGAATCTGTGTAGATACTAAGGAAGATTTGGAGTTAGTACAAAAGATTTATAAATATCTTTATAAGAATCAAAAAATCTTTTATACTGAGGATGTTGTAAATCTATTAGTAAATCAACATCCAGAACTACAAAAAATTAACCAGAATATAAAACAAAAAAAAGTAAATGAATAAGCAAAGAGATTATATTTATAAATTTGGTGATAGATACTTTGGCGCTTTAGAAAAAGAGCATATTACTAAACTTAAAAACTGGCGAAACTCTCAGATGAAAATACTAAGGCAATTTTCACCACTTAGCGACTTTCATCAAGAAAAATGGTGGTCACACCTAAAGGACGATAAAAGCCAAGTTTTATTTTCTATTTATATTCAAAAGAAAGAAAATATGGAGTTTATTGGTTATTGCGGTATTACTAATCTTGATTTCAAGAATCGAAAAGGAGAAATATCTTTTTTG
>JBDRDK010000060.1:0-2201 GCA_043820855.1 bacterium | reverse complement strand
TTCAATTTCTGCTGGACTTATTCCTGCCCCTATTTGGCAAAAGATACAACCTTCGAGAGTTTTAGCTTGTTTCATAACTTGACCCCTTGTTTATGCTTTGGCAAGTTTTTACTTGCCTCATACACTCTATCTAAAATATTATCTGCTTCGGGCGTACCAGAAATTATCTTTGGTTGATTGTAGTTGTAAATGTGAACAGGTATTAGTTCAAAAATTGATGGTTTGCTACCGGAAAATACGACCTTCAATACCATGCCCTGACTTGTCTCCGTACTCCACATTTGATCAAATACAAAATTACCTAGGCTATATATTATTATACCATCATTATATTGTTCATATGCTTGCACAACATGTGGATGATGACCAATAACTATATCTACTCCGCTATCAATAGCACTGCGTGCAAAATCTATCTGGTTAGTGTTTGGATTGGGTGTGTATTCAACACCTGCATGCATAGATAAAATAAGTACGTCGCAATTTTGCTTAGCTTTGTTTACATCTTTTTGCATTTCACTAATATTCATCCATGCGAGACCGGGAGTATTTGCATCTGCCTGATAAGAGATTGGTGGTATATTGTTATAGGCCAAAAGTCCAAACTTAATACCTTTTTTTTCGATAACTTTAAGCTCGTGGGCTTCCTTGTAATTTCTACCTGCACCAACATATTGAACATTGTTTTGGGTTAGATAATTATAAGTGTATTCCATACCAGCTCTCCCTTTATTGCCAAAATGATTATTTGCAAGAGATAAGATGTCAAAACCCGAATCTAAGAGACCATTTATAGTGGGCGGTTCAGCTTTAAACACCATACCTTCGCGAACTTTTGGTCCTTGATCAAAAAACGGTGATTCAAGATCGCCAAAAGTAATATCTGCTTGTTTCAAAATATCTGCAGTATAAATAAAAGGTAAGCTCATATTCCCTGATTCGAAAATTTTTGTTCCCACATGACGAGAAAGCATAATATCGCCCACTGCCAACAAAGTAATCTCTTCGCGGGTAATCTCTTCTTTTACAAAATCTACTAGATTATTTATTAACGCAAATTGATTTTTTGTAATACTATATATGTATTTTGGTGCCGACTTCTGAGTATTGTTAGCAAAAACTATTGAATCAGTACCGAGATTACCAATTAAACTAGTTTTTCCTTCTACTGAAGAATTTACAAATAATACGTCTAAATTCGGATATTGATATTTCCCTAATAAATGAAACTCTATTTTTAGATCTTCGTTTTCCTGAAATTTTTGAAAGATCGGCAACAGTTCTTCTGAGATTGACTCCTCAATACCAACTTGTAAAACCATTGAATTATCTTGTACTCCTGAAAGATGATCTATTATAAAACGGTCAGCATAAACAAATACTATGTAACTAATCGGAATAATAGCTAGTATTGAAAAGGTTAAAATCCATAATCGAAGTTTATTCCGTAAAATATTTTGCATGATTTTTTTTAATCCACTTTTTTTGAAATCTTAATGTCTCTTCCAAACCCCTATCCTTTAATTCTTGACTTACTACTCCCCCTTGATGCGGATAACGCCAAGCTCTTGGATGTGATGAAGAAAATCCATGTAAGTAATGAACTAATTCATGGGCAAGTACTGCATCAATTATAAATTCTGGGATTTCTAAATTTTTAAAATACCCGCTAATGGTAATAATCGAGGTTTTGGTTTTCTTGTGATACCGAATTGAACCCAGACGAGTTCGGGCTTTCCTACCAAAACCAACTAAGATCGGGTTTTTCTGCTCCAAATCATCAAAATATCTTTGCCATATTAAACGCAAACGATTTTCCAACCATCGATTATTTCTTTCCATGATTTTATTATAACAGGATTTTTATTAGAGACTATTGACATTTATCAAAAAATACAACATAATTAACTGTAATTTGGTACTAATCCGAATACGTATCATTACATCAAAATCAAGGAGGTGATAACCACTATGATAACAGTTGAACAGCTCCCTATACTTTATGTATTAGCACTGGTTTTGATCGGATCTATGATAGGAGCAACGTCTTCCGAATCAAATACAGAAAGTAGGACTAACCCAGTATTAGGAAGTGTTTGCTTTTTTGCATGGGGGTGTTTCGTGTTTTTCCCTGGGCTGTGTAAAGTAGTACCTCTGGCTATAGAGGAGATATCTTGCCTCCCTTTGCATGTGATCTTAGC
>JBDRDK010000059.1:0-23632 GCA_043820855.1 bacterium | reverse complement strand
ATATGTTATTGATATCGGGCGTATAACAAAAACCATGAAATAAAAAGCCCCGTTGTAATTAAAAACGGGACTGAGTGAAAAGCGGTAGAATACAATGATGTTAGAAGAAATGTTTTCTTCCATGAACCTCACTATAGGTATAGTTGATGACAGTTGGTTCCTTGCTAGATTTTAACTCTCCAGCTAGAAACTTCAGAACCCATAGACCAAACATAGCCCGTTCCACTTTGCTTCCAATACGCATCAGTTCCGCAAGTTTCTCGTAAAAATCCCGTATTGCTGCACGGTGTAGCCAAAAGTCTTTTGCATTTTTGTAGTTGGTCTTTGCGGAAGAAATAAGATCCGTGATTGTTTTCATTGTTAATATGCCTCCAGAAACAGAATAGAATAATTATACTATAAATATATGAAAAACACCAGCGAGATTCTTACTAAAAATATCAGATTTATGTATAAAAATAGCCACTGGCATTTGCCAGTGGCTTGTGAATTCAATAAATGGTTATGTTGCTGTTTGCAGGATTAAGAGAGCGAGTTTCGTAGTTTCCCCAGGGCGATTGAGATATTCTTCATAGATGTAAGCTTGGATCCGGGGATCAGAGATGAATCCAAAATGCTGTACCCATTTGAGCCATTGTTCATCATCTCGGAATTTATCTCGATGACGAAAGAGCCAATCCCGCAATCTCTCTTTGGATTTTTCATCCTCAAATAAAACTGCCCAAGCTGCAGGATCGAGCTTATCAAAGGGCTGAGAAAAAAAGTGTTTATCTGTGTTCTTCAAAGCTCCTCCAAAGAAGGTTTCAAGCAGCTCCTCGGAGGAAAAGAAGATTCGGACTATTTCCCACTCGCGTGGGATCATTTGGGTCCAATATCTCTTGAAGTAGGTTCGAATCTTGTTGCGATCCTGTACCTGTGCGCGACGTTTGAACCAATCACATTGATGTAGTAGCAAACGAGCAATGTAGTTCGAGACGCCGTAGTCCTCAGTGTTCCATGCTAGTTGAGAAATCTCATCTGCAAGCTCTGACCGCTTCTGGCATTCGGGAACAAAGACTTTTTCAAGCCAAGCCAAAGCCTTGTTCCCCTTGTGTTCTGCAGCTGTGGCTAAGATAGACGTAACTACCATCTGAACTGGACCGTGTTTCAGTAGTACTGATCGCCATTGCGAGTTTTTCCACGCTCTACTTTTTTCGTCCAAAGCACTCCAGCTCAAAGTGCCCAGAATGTAGTGTTTCACTAGGTGGGCATTTGAGACATCAGAAGGATGAAGTTGATAGCCGCGTTCGAAAAGCTCACCGCACCTGTTATTCAGAAGCTGTCCTGCAGGGAGATCGTTCTCAAGAATATAATCAATGAGGCTGTCAAAGAGCTGCTGGTCGACGAACTCGTAACCATCAACCCACTCTTTGCGTTGAGCCAGCCACACAGTTAAATCATCCCAGCCCCGCTCAAAGCCGACAATCTTGAGATAAACAGCTAAAGTTGGTAAATCAGCTTTTCCTGAATGTACTAGTGTGGAGAGGAACCCAAGATCTGCTTTTTGGTATCGCCCGATTTTCTCTAGAAGGGGCGCTAATTCCTTGTTTTTAAGTAACAATTTAGGCCCTAAATCGTCACTTTGGTAAATAGCAGGTTTCCAGCCCGTAACAACAAGTCGTACAAACTCAACTGTTATTTTGATCGGGAGATCAGACAAGAGGAGACACAGTTTTTGTATAGACATAATGTCCCTAAGTGCTTCGGATCCATATCTTCCACAAAGGCCCGCTAATAGACAAACCAGAAATTGTGCCACTTTCTTCCATTCTGCTTTCCATTTTGAAGCAGGTTTGCATAGGTCAGCAGCAATAGAAAAAGTACAGTGGCTTCCTGGATTTTCAAGTAATCGACCTATGATTTGTTTCCGTTGATCCAGAGGAATGGTTCCTAATCGCTTAGCCAAGAATCTTGCAAGGTCATATAGTCTGTCAAAACATTTTTTGTGTTCATCTTCTTTTTTGTCGAACATATCGTACCAATATGAAGCATTATAATTAGTAAGGACAGAGACAATTTCTTCATAGAACTCCGAGAAACGCTCGTCAAGAATACGAAGAATCAATGAATTTTCTTCTAGAAGTGCAGCTTCAACAATTCGTTTTCGGAGCTCGGGCATTTTTGCCAGATGTGGACCATCGACAATATCCGCTACAATACTTGGGATATGCTCGGGTTTAGGATTTTCTATTACCCGAGAGCAAGCTACAAAGAGTTTCTGGCGATCCTCGGACGAAAAATTGCGATTAGCTTTGGGAGGCATCGAAATCCAACCCTTTATATTCATGATTTCCACAACAGCATCCCAGGAAGTTTGAGGATTGCCCTTCAGAGCATCCCAGCACAACTTAATAGCTCCTATCAGCTCAATATTATGTCTGGAAAAAATCTGAGTTTCCACAAGGCCCCTATTTTCTGGGGAACGCTTTGTCTCATTCAGGGTAACGGCGATAATGAGATCTTTGTAATCTTGTTGCTCAATCCAGCGATGAGCATCATCGTGGAGTAAAGATTCCGGGTTAAGAGCGCAAGATAGGATAGCTTGGACAGTAAACCTGCATCTCGAAGCTTTTTCCCAGTCCTCGATAGTTTGAAAATCCCACCTTCTCACTTCAGGCAGGAAGCTCCGCGGAGATATGAGGCGGATTAAGGCCTCTTCTTCGGGTGTGGTTCTGTGTTTCGACATGGTACTTCTCTCCTTCAAAGGATTCACATGTGTGGTTGCACATGCACAGTTGTCGAACTAAGATACTTTTCACTCAAGAATCCAGTTGCCTAGAATTTATTCGGCTCAAACCGATCCTGACAAGCAGAATCTTTTTTTGTGAGGCAGTATTGGAGTTCGACGTCTCGACCTATTTGTTGGTAAAGTACAGATTAACATTTAATCATAACAATTTTTGCTGAGAAAAGTCAATAAAGCTTTGATTCTTGCCAAAAAATATTTTTTGGTTTATAATGAATAATGTATTTAATTAATTTAAATACATCCAAATTTTAGAAATATCTTGAAACTATAAATGAAATTAAACTCTAAAAATCATACTATTTTCAGAAACTCATATCATATAACTCAGGTTATCCCCGAGGCACTTTAGTTTTATATTTGTAGAATCAAAATTTGGGTGTTTAAGGAGAAAGATGGATATAATTAGCTTATTAATATTTGGCATACCTATAGCCGCAGGTTTAGGTTATGGAGCTAGAATTGTGATCGGTCGAAGACAGATCAAGTCTCTTGAAAGTAAAGCCAAAAAACTGATAGACAATGCTAAAGTAACAGAAAAAGAGATAGTGCTTGAAGCTAAAGATGAAGCGATCAAGATCAAACGAGAAGCAGGACAAAATATAGAAAAAAAAGAACGAGATTTAAGAGAGATCGAAACAGGCATTCGTAAGCGTCAGACCTTATTGGACGAACGATCCAAAACACTGGATGATAAAAGTGAAGCCATACAGACTAAAATCAAGGAAGTCGAATTGTTGAAAAAAGACTTAGGGGATTTGAAAGGGCAGCAACTAAAAGTACTGGAAAAAATTTCTAAAATATCAAAAGAAGATGCTCGAAAAACACTATTTGACTTAGTAGAAAAAGAAAATCGGGATGAATTGGCACATACTATCAAAAAGGTTGAAATAGAGGCCAAGGAACATGCAGATAAAAAGGCTTCAGAGATCATAGCCACTGTAATCCAGCGGTTGTCATCAGAAACTACCAGAGACCTTACTGTATCTGCCGTGGCAATACCAAACGAAGAGATGAAAGGTAGAATTATCGGTAAAGAAGGTAGAAATGTTCAGTCTTTTGAAAAAATGACCGGAGTGGAGTTAATTATAGACGACACTCCAAATGCAGTTACAGTATCATGTTTTGATCCAGTGAGAAGGGAAGTTGCAAAGATTACTTTGGAAAGACTTATTAAAGATGGGAGAATTCATCCGGCACGAATTGAAGAAATACACAAAAAAGTTATTGAAGATATCAATAAAGACATGAAAGATGCCGCTGAAAAAGCTTTATATGAAGCAGGAATAATTGGAATCCATAGTGACTTAGTCAAGATTGTGGGTAGATTAAAATACCGTACAAGTTACGGCCAAAATATACTGAAACACGCTGTAGAGTGTTCAAAGATTGCTCAGATGCTTGCAGAGGAGTTGGGCGCTGATGTTGAGCTATGTAAACGAGGTGCTTTCTTTCATGATATCGGAAAAGCTTTAGATCAAACCCTAGGTGGAGATCATGTGCAAGTTGGTAGAGATATAGCTAAGAAGTATGGATTAGATCCCAGAGTAGTACACTCCATAGAAGCTCACCATGAGGGCGTACCAGCAGAAAGAATAGAGGATTATATAGTAGCAGCTGCAGATGCAATATCCGGATCACGACCAGGAGCACGACGAGAAAGTACAGAACAATATATTCAAAGATTGCGAGATCTTGAAAACATTGCAAATTCTTTTGAGGGAATTGAAAAATCTTACGCTATACAAGCTGGTAGAGAGATTCGGATATTTGTAAAACCTGATGAAGTCGATGATTTGGGAGCTACTAAACTTTCTCATAATATCGCTCGTAAAATTGAGTCAGAGCTTAAATTTCCAGGTGAAATTAAAGTTCATATTATCCGGGAAACTAGGGCTGTAGATTGGGCAAAATAAAAAATATGAAAATACTATACTTAGGTGAGATAGTTAGCAAGCCTGGCAGGAAAGCCGTAAAAGATTACTTACCAAAACTTATAAAAAAACATAAGCCAGATTTCATATTTGCTAACGGTGAAAATCTAACACATAACCGTGGTATGAACGAAAGACATCTACAAGAAATTCTAGACTTAGGGGTAGATTATTTTACTACTGGCAATCATATCTGGGACAATAAAACTTTTTTCTCAAAACTTGATCAAGAAGATACTCCGGTATTGAGACCAGCAAATTATCCAGCGGATAAACCAGGGAAAAGTTTTATTAGAATAACCAAAGGAAACAACACGGTTTTTTTATTTAATTTATCTGGCAGGACATTTATGGATGAAGATATCAGATCACCGTTTTTAGTAGCCGATGAAGTTCTTAAAAATAAACAGATTCATGATATAGTAGTACTGGATTTTCACGCTGAAACCACTAGTGAGAAACTAGCTCTATCATATTATTTACAGAAAAAAGTTCAATTGTTTATTGGTAGTCATACACATGTGCCTACTGCTGACGAAGAGATTAGAGATACTAGTATGGCTTATATCACTGATATAGGTATGATTGGGCCAAAAGAATCAGTACTAGGCATAAAGAAAGAGATAATTATTAAAAAGTTTTTGACTGACAGCTCAATTGTTCATGATATAGCTGGTGGTGACGCGATATTTAATGCTATACTAGTAGACGTAGATTCAAAAACTAAAAAGTCTATTAGTATTCAAAGAATACAAGAGATAATTCCAGCATGAAAAAAAGTGAAATTATACGAAAAGTTGCAAAAGAGAGCGGTCAATCTATAGAAGATACAACTATTATGTTCGATGCTTTTGTTTCTATTGTTGGTGAAGTGCTTAGATCTGATGAAAAAGTTACTATATCTGGTTTCGGTACTTTTCTTCCCAGCTCACGCAAAGAAAAACAAGCTGCACATCCTCAGAATCCACATCAAAAAATTACTATACCTCCGCATACAGTACCAAGATTTAAACCAAGCCAACAGCTATCAAATAAGATGAAAGATTGATCTAATTTTTATTTAGATTTTTTAATTTCGCGAGGCGTCTTGTTGCCTCTCTTTTTTTAATAGTTTCTCTTTTATCAATATTTGTTTTGCTTTTGCCAACACCAAACTCTAATTTAAGTAAATGTTTTTTAGTATATATAGATATAGGTATTAGTTGTTGACCTTGATTTGATTTTCCTATAAGGCTTCGGATCTCTGATTTATTTAGTAGTAATTTTCTATTTCTTTTAGGATCGTATTTTTTTTCGGTAGTGTTTTTGAATTTTGATATATAAGCGTTGAGTAGATAGGCTTCAAATTTGTTTTTTGAATTTTGATATATTTTGACAAAAGCATCGTTGATATTTGCTTGGCCAGCTTTTGTTGATTTTACTTCAGAACCAGTTAATACAATACCAGCTTCGAATTTTTCCCGAAGCTGATAACGAAAATTTGCTTTTTTATTTCTGGCAAGTATCTTCATTTAGGAGATAATTTGGCCCTTCTCCATTCATCAAAGATAATTACTAGAACAGCAGCTATGGGTATAGCGAGTATTATTCCGATTATTCCAAATATTTTTGCACCTATCAGTACTGATACTATTACTGTTACAGGGCTTATTCCCACTGTTTTCTGCATAATCTTTGGAGCAAATATTATAGCTTCTAGTTGTTCTATTAGAAATACATATATTACTGCCAGCAATGCTACTAACCAGCCATTTGATACAAATGCGAGAACCACAATTGGTATCATAGCGAGTATTGGCCCGATATATGGTATAAAATCCATAAGTGCTACGATAAATGCTAATGTTAAGGCATATGGTACACCAAGAATTATTAGACCAATGTAAGTTAAAACACCTACTATCAAACTTAAAATTAATCTACCTCGGATCCATGCACCCCAGCTTTTAGTAATTTTATTTAAAATTTCTATTACCTGATGTTTTTTATCAGTAGGGAACAAAGAAACCCAAAAACTTTTTATTGCATCTTCTTCTATAAGTACATAAAAACTAATTACCAGAACGATAATAGCTGAAACAAATCCGCTTATAAAATTTAGAGTAAAACCGTAAACACTACCAGTAAGAGGCGTCAAAATTTCCGATGTAGTTTGTGTGCTCAAACCCATATTAGTCGCATAACCTCGAAAAGTATCATACAATGATCCGAAATTATCTATATAATACGGCCACCTAGTTAATAATTGTTCGGTTTGTTGGATCAATGAAGGAGCAATCAGGGAAATAATTGCTGATAAGATTGCAAACAATAGCAAATATACTAAAGTAGTGCCTAAGATTCTGGGTACTCCGTTTCTATTTAATTTTTCAACAGTAGGATGAAGAATAGTTACTAATACCCAAGTTATTAATAAGAGTAAGATGATATCACGTATAAACCATAAGAAAAATAATCCTAGAAAAACTAAAACAATTTTGATAATTGTCCAGATAGATACATCTACGAAATGTTTTTGTTGCATATTACCTCTATTTTAACTTAATTTTATAATAACATACTATCAGATGAAATTAATCTATTCCACCCTGAGAATTAATTGAAATTGTTTTAGATTTTTGATTAATAGAATTAATTATGATGTCCGTACTTTTATCAGGAATACCGGAAAGTTTTGCAAAATGTATATCTGGGATATCTTCAATTGTGACAGATCCTGCAATTTCGATAATTTCATCATATTCGCTATCTCGATTTGCAAAATCATTACCCAGATAGATATATATACTATTGTTTTGAATACGCAAACTCCATATACTATCTTGTTCAGAGTTCCGTGCTCTAGTCTCGGCTCTATAAATATTTTGGCGAATATCTGAGATCGCTGTGTTGTATCCTGAATTTACATAAAAAGTTTGATAGAAAGGAATTGATAAACCGAAAATAATACTGACAATTGCTACTGATAATAAAAGTTCTATAATTGTAAAACCTCCAGCACCACTTTTTATGGAGGTTATTCCAATTCGTTTCTTTAGTTCCCTTAAGGCGTTGCCATTTTGTTTTAATCTTTTTTCTCTCATTCTTGCTGATTTCTCACTATTATATGCTTCGTAGTAAATAATTTTCCAAGGTATGTATTTTTTTGTATAAAATGATTTTTCTTGATTATGTTCGTTTAATCTTCATATCGGGTCACTAGTGAATCCAATATAAATTTTATTTTGATTTTTACTTTTTAGTATATATACGTAAAACATAAAAAGTGGTGCTGGATTAATTGTTTATACTACCAGTTATTTGATAAATAGGGGTAATGATCGATAAAGCTACAAAGGTAACTACTATTCCTACTAATATTAATAAAATTGGTTCGAGTGTGGTTTCCATCCTTCTAGCAATACTTGACGCTTCCCGTTCATAAAAATTTGCTAGGTTTTTTAAAGATGTAGACAATTTTCCAGACTCTTCGCCACTTACAATTAGTTGTTGGGCGAGCAATGGAAAACCTTTCATAAGGCGTTTTTTACTTTTAAAGGTTATTTTAAATGATCTTCCTTCTCGGATCTCACTTCGCATTGTTTTTGTTATTTTAATATAAGGGGTAGAAAGTATTGTTTGTTGCACAGCATCTAAACTTTCGTCTATTGGAACACCGCTTTCCAGTAAGGTGGATAGTAAAAAGCCAAATCTAGAGAGTGTGGTGTAACGGATTAGTTTTCCTACCACGGGAATATTTAGAGCTATAGAATCTTGAAAAGGTTTGAACCCAGGTGTCCTAAAAAGTAGAGTAAATATGATTACAACACCAAAAACTCCTGCAAGTATCCAAATACCCCAGTCTCCGATGATTCTACCAAAGCTGATTAGGAGTTGAGTTGTTAGGGGTAGGTCAACCTTGAAAGATTCAAATAAAGTTACAAGTCGTGGGAGAATAAAAAATGATATTCCTATGCCAATAATAATTGTTAAACCCAATACAATAGACGGGTATAGCATCGCTGTTTTAATTTTTTCTCGGAGTTCGTAATCTTTTTCAGATTGTTTGGCTAATTCAGTTAGAGTGTTAGTAAGGGTACCGCTTTTTTCTCCAGCTTCTACCATTTTGATAAAAAAAGGTGGAAAAGTACCCGGGTATAACGCCAAGGTTTTAGATAGACTATGACCCGCGGCAATATCTTTTTGGATTTCACTAAAAGCTTTTTTTAAAGGTTTTTTTGAAGTCTGTTCAATAATTGATGAAAATGCTTGAATTATTCCTACACCTGATTCTAGCATCATACTTAGATTTTCGGCAAAAAGAATAATATCTAAATTTGACGCTAGTCGTTTAATTGATTTAGGCTTTCTTGGTTTTGTGTTCGACGAGTAGGTTGTTTGCTTTCTTGGTTTTGGGAGTGGGTTTTTCATTTTTTGGTTTTGATTTATCGGTTTTTATTGGTTCGGTTGGTTGTGTAAGAGTATTAGGTTTGATATTGTTCGCAGAAAGAGTTTTGATTTTTTCGATTTTTTCCGGAAGAGTCACTCTTAACACTTCTTCGATAGTGGTCATACCTCTTTGAACTTTGTTTATTCCATCATCAAACATAGTGCTAAAGCCTTCTGATTTGGCTGTAGCATAAATTTCTTCAGATCCGGCTTTTTTTAGGATTAAATCGTGAATCTTTGGTGATATCTCTAAAATCTCAAATAAACCTATTCTACCCTTAAACCCAGTATTAGCACAGTTTTTACATCCTTTGCTGTAAGGTAGGCGAATAGTAGTTTCCTCACCAAGTTTTTTAGCAGCTTCCTCACCAATAATTTTAATTAAATCTTCTTTTTTATAAGTCTTTAGAGATAAACAATTTTTACATAATTTTCGCACTAATTTTTGACTAATTGCTGCAATCAAAGTTGAAGAAACTAAAAATGGTTCAACTCCCATTTCAATTAATCGTGGTAGGGTAGTCGGTGCATTATTAGTGTGAATAGTTGAAAGGACTAAATGACCGGTTAGAGCAGCATTAACTGATATATCAGCGGTTTCACTATCTCTAATTTCTCCTACCAGTACTACATCTGGATCTTGACGAACCATTGAACGTAGACCTTTGGCAAAAGTGATATTTGCTGTTTGATTTACCTGTATCTGATTTACTCCATCGATTCTATATTCTATCGGGTCTTCGATAGTCATAATATTGATTTCGGGATTGTTTAAAGCTCTAAGTATGGCATAGAGTGTAGTGGTTTTACCACAGCCAGTTGGTCCAGTGGTTAATATCATTCCAAAAGGTCGCGTGATTAATTTATTGATTTTGGCTTCTACATCTTCAGAAAAACCTAAGTCGCCAAGAGTAAACCTACGTATTTTTTCACTCAAAATGCGAAAAGCTACTTTTTCACCTCGGATAGTTGGTGCAATAGAGACTCTAGTATCATATGATATTTCATTAATTCGAAATCGGACACTACCATCCTGGAATGAGCGGTGTTCATCAGTTCGTAGGTGTGCCAAGATCTTGATTCTAGTAACTAGGGAATTAAGAAAGCCTTTCGAAAGCTTTGACATTACATGTAAGACTCCATCAATACGAAAACGTATTACAATTTCTTTTTCAAGGGGTTCTATATGAATATCTGATGCTCGTTTTTCAATAGCTTCTTCCAGAAGAATATTTAGTAATTCTACTGCTGATTCAGTACTGCTTTCTAGTGATTCTATCTGAGATTCTAGTGTAGGCCTGTAACGGACCAATAATTCATCGATATCTTCTGGTAAAGCAAGTAAAAGTTTGATTTTATTACCGAGTTTTTCATTAAGTAGAGTAATTTTTTCCTGATCTTCCGGATCTTCTACTGCTACCAAAAAATTACCCATACCATCTTTTTTGATCACAGCTGTTCGTAGACGTATTGCCAGTTCTTCTTCTAGGGTTTTAAAGGCGTCGTAATCTAAGTTGATTATATTTGAGTTATAAGGCTCGATTTTGTAGTGTTCTGCCAAAGCTTCTCGATATAGATCTTTTGACAAATAACCCAAAGCAATCAAAATATCCAAAAAATTCTGAGATCTACGCTCAGATTCTTTTAGAGCATATTCCGCTTCTTTTTTATTAAGATATCCTTCTTCAATTAAAATCTTTGAGATATCTGAATCTTTAAGCGCCAAATCCCTCCTTATAATTACAACTTTTACCCATCAGATAATCTGGTTGGGTAAAAGTATTTTCAAAAACTAATGAATATTTCTTATCTTTTTACTTGAATAGTTTCTTCAAGCTCAGCATCCGGAGCACAAACAGTGATTCGTCCATTGGCACTTTCGGCAATAAAATATCCGGTTCCGTTAGCATCATCATCTTGTGGATCTTCGGGGATGTCAGCTAGATAATCTTCTACTAAGTCAGTTTCTAGATCTACTAATCCCGTACAATCAGCTGCTCCTGCTGCGCAGATTTCACTAGTAGCATCTCCGCATGTAGTAGGAGATGAAGGAATACTGGCGGGCATATCACCATCATTATCAACAGCAAATTGCCATACACCATTGATCAAAGTGTTTACATCTGATCTTCTTTGAGCATTTCTAGATTGTGCTAATTGTCTTGCTGGGTTGATAGCTACTATAACTATAGCTGCCAAAATTGCGATTATTGCAATTACTAAAAGCAGTTCAATTAGAGTAAAACCCCTAATTCGTACAAGTTTTTTCATAACCCTCCTTAAAGGTTGTTTATAAAATAAATTTCGACCTCTTTGTTATTTTATTATAAAACATTTTGAATTAAAAATCTCCAACTTCTTGCCAGTTGCTAATATTTAGATCTGGATTTATTTCATCAATGTTTATCTCAACTTTTCTAATAATATTATCCACGGTTCCGGTAGTTTGAACTGTACGATTGGTGTTGCCAGGATTTAGGATATCTAATATTTCACAAGTACCATTTGTAAAGCTTATACTCTCATTTCCCGTATAGTTTACATCTAGTTTTAATTGAATTAATGCATGTTCTGCGCACGCATCAGCTAGTCCGGAGGCTTGTTTAACTTGCTTAGACAATAAACTACTCTTACTGCTAGCTAAACTGCCCAAGATCGCAGCACTAACCACAGCCACGCCTACTGCTCCGATAATCATTACTGTAACTAGGGCCACATAACCACGATGAATAGTTGTTGGTGATTCGTTGTTGGTAATTAGTTTGTTTTTTAATTTATTCACTGTAAGCTCCGAATTTCAGCTGAGTTTTGAAACGTCATTTTAGTGTTGTATTTACTCCCTATGCCAATGTGGGTAATGTCAAACTTAGTTTGAATTATCGGATTTTCAGGATATATAGGATTAATTCCCCCGTCAGAAATTACATTAAAACTGAAATTAGATATTAATACTTTTTCTGATGTTAGAGGTATTGGTTCACCGTTTGGTGCATCTGGCCAAATATATATTCGGTTATTTAATACAATATAAAAAACTAAATCAATACTTGGCATATCAGCCATATTTAAAACCAGTATTTGATCAGATATTTGGGGGATAATAGATTGTGCATTATGGATATCTTGAATTATTCTTTCCATAACTTGATTGGCGTTATTTTGAATCTCCAAATTAGCATCGTTTTTAGCTTTGGAGTCGATAATATCAATAATAAAACCACTCATAGACAACAAAATAATTCCGACTATTGCCGTATAAAGTAAAATTTCTATTAATGTAAATGCTGGTTTTTTCATCACGGTTGTTCGGGTAATATTATGATTAATTCTTGATTATTACGATTGGATGTTATGTATGCAATATCATTATTTTCTGAATAAAATACTCCATTTGCTCTATCTAGAAGATCTAGTGAGCCATATAAGATTGGGGTAGAGATCAAATTATTTACTACTTGAAATTCAGAAACAGCATTGTCTGTAGCCATAAATGCAAAAAGATCGGTAGATCCATAAGCTAAATCATTGATAGTTTGACCAGCTTCAAAACTAGCTATTTCAGACACATTATTTTTATTTGTTACATCCAGAGTATATAGTTCCGGTCCATTATTTACATTAGCTCTACCTAGTAAAATGGTATTGTTGTCGATAATTTGTACTGAATATGCATCTTGATTTCCAGGTAAATTATAAGTACCAGCAAAACTTAAATTATTTGGATTGTTTATATTGATAATCTGTAATTCTTGGTTGTTTCTAGAATTTGCAATATATGCATAATTTTCAGATAATCTTATATCTTTTGCTGTGCCATTTAAATTTAAGGAGTCGATAAGAGTTGGAGAAGATGGATTGCTAACATCTATACTAAATAATTCATCTCGGTTACTACTTGCACGTACTAAATAAACTACATTGTTTGCAAAAGTTACACCATAAGCATTTGCGTTACCAGATGCATTATAAGTACCAGTGAGTACAGGATTAGCTGTATCACTTACATCTATGATTTGTAATTCTTGAGAATCGTGATCAGAGGATATATAAGCATAATTTCCTTCTACAATTATATCGCGTGCATTAGCTCCAAGATCCAAAAACCCTAAAATATTCGGAGTAGTAGGATCATTTACATCAGTTATATAGAACTCAGGCTGATTACTACTAGTTCTTATTAAATACGCAGTAGTATCAACTACAAATACTCGCAAACCATTGGCTCCACCAGGTAAATTAAGTGATGATGCTAGATATGGATTTGTCCATGGTGGGATAGTTGGAGTAGAATCTTTCCAATTACTAAGTATACTTTCTAAATTTATTTCTAAATCTCGACCAGGTCGAAGTTCCCAAGAAATTTTGGAGGTAATTAGTTTCTTGTTCGTAGCATAATCATCTATTATAATTTCTCTAGTAAATCGATCTTGAATGAGCTCTGGAGTAGGGGATAGTATCCATTGGTTTTCTGATAAAGTGAGCCCATATGTACCGTTTGTTAATTGATTATAATCACGATTGCGAATATTGCGAATAATCTCCAACCCTTCTTGAGCAAGAGTAGAAGCAATAGATCGATCTTTGCTAGCTCTCCCAGCTTCTAGGGCGTCAATAATCACATATATAATACTACTGGCCAAAACTGCAAAAATGGCCAATGCAATCAAAAGTTCAGTTATAGTAAAGCTACGTAATTTCAAATTACCCCTCCGCTACTGATTTTCCGCGAAGCGGAAAGATCAGTAAGTCCCGCACCGTCCTAAGCTTATCGAAGGACTGGTGCGTGGGCGCGTTAATTTACATTACTTAGTAAGCCCGCCGAAGCTCCGAAAGGACGAAGGCTGAGTACTAATACTTTTTTATTATAACAAAAAAAGTAGCAGCGAATATAATCTTAGATTGACTTTTTGATAATATTTACTTATAATATACGGTCTTAGTACTTTTACAATTCGAAAAATCTCTAAAGGAGGTCAGAAATGAAAGAGCTTCTAAATGAAGAATTTCAGCTTGCTTTCAGCAGTGATAACTTGCTCTCATCGAGTATTCTTCCAGAAGCAATAATAGTCTTATCTGGAGAGTATCCAGAGGAGAATCGAGAAAGGGTTTGTCTTGCATTGGAGCTGGCCCGGGCCTCCAATAGATCCAAAACACGAATATTTTTAGTTGAAGCAGCTGAGAAACTGGGTGATTTCTGGCAGATAGCAATGAATGAAATGAAACTCCAGAAACACCGTACTATTTCCTTAATTGACTGTGGCCCAGCGAAAATGGCAAATACCAAAACCCAGTTTTTGTCTTTAATTAGTCAAAATTGGATCGGTACTGTTGAGAGCTGGAAGTATATTGTAATTATTACTAGTGATTATCATGTACCAAGGGTTGCAAGGGCTGCTTCGCGTTTTTTACCCAAGGATACTGATTTCCAAGTGTTTGGAGCACATTGGCAACATCCTGATCATAGTCAAGAACAACTCCAAAAGATCGAAACAGAAAAAATTATACGCTATATTAAATCAGGCGACATAGCGAAGATTCGAAGGGATTTACAATCGTAAAAACAATCTAGACCTTAGAAATAAGGTCTTTTTTATTGTGCACTAATTTTAGTGGCGTCCCAGGGAGGATTCGCCCCAGTCATACGACGGGGCGTCAGGAGTTTATCTCCTGACGAACCTACTTTATTAATTAGTACTATGACTCATAAATTGTTACTTATTAACTGGTGCCCCTGGTAGGAATCGAACCTACATTTAAGGCTTAGGAGTCCTTTGTTCTATCCATTGAACTACAGGGGCATTTTAATAAAACCATATTTATATGTTGAGTCCCGACGTAAAAGTCGGGATCCCACACCTCCGACGCTTTGGTCAGGGCCCTGGGGCTACGGGGACAAAACCTTAATAATCATACCATATTTCTCGATAAAAATTAAGATTTGATTGAGAAACAAAAAAATCCCCGCGGGGATTTTTTGATCGGTTTGGACGATATTATTTTGATAAGCTGGCTAGAGTGATATCAAGACCCAAATCGTTGACTGCTCTTACTGCTTCTGCGAGCGCTGTTTTGGCACTTTCAAGTTGTTTTTCTAAATCTTCGATTACTTCCTGCTTTTCTTCCTCGAGCTTCTCGTCAGCATCTCTTGATTGCGCCAATTCTTCCTCGAGTTTCTTATTAGCTTTTCCTAATAGCGCCAATTCTTCCTCGAGTTTCTCATTAGCTTTTCTTAATAGTGCCAATTCTTTCTCGAGCTCTGTGATTCTCGAAGCACCTCCAAGCTTTTTCTCTATAGTTTCACGAAGTGTTTGGAGAGCATTTTGAAGATTAACCGCTTCTACTTCTGCGCTAGATTTCTGGTCATCGGAGCGTGGCATGAGTTTCCTCCATTTTCAGGTTTTGTGTAGATTTCTTAAAGAATAAATAACTTTTTATTATATACCTACCTCTAAATTAGTCAAATAATCAATTGATTTTTTCCAGAAGAAATGCCATAATAATATAGTTTTTAAAGAAAGAATATATGAATAAATTTGAAAAATATTATCAGGCCAATGATTTCTTGGAAGGATTGTTTAATCTTCGTGGTGTGACCAAGCAATATGGTAGGGCAACCAATCCAGAAATATACATCAGACGTATGAAACATTTTTTGGATCTTATTGGTAATCCTGAAAAAAATATGAGATACATCCATATTACTGGTACTGCGGGTAAGGGCAGTGTAGCTAATATGTTGCATACTACCTTAGTTCAAAATCGGGAAAATGCAGGATTGTTTACATCCCCGTTTGCTACAGCAGCGATAGAAAAGATAAAAGTCGGGAAATTATATATTGATCCAGACAAATTTGCTGAGATTGTTGAGAAAATTAAACCAGCTATAAATCAAGCATTTAAAAATAATCTTGGACCTTCATATTTTGAAATATTTTTAGCAATTGCTTTTATATATTTTAAGCAACAAAAATGTAAATGGGTAGTTCTTGAAGTCGGAGCAGGAGGTAAGTACGACGCAACAAATATAATTAAAAAACCAGAAGTAGCAGTGATTACCAATGTAGATTATGATCACATGCATCTACTTGGAAATACTCTAACTAAAATTGCTACTGATAAATCCGGAATTATAAAGCCAGGTTGTGTTTTTTGGACTGCAGAAAAGCGACCGCATATATTAAAAATATTTGAGAAAATTTGTCAAGATAAAAAAGTTAAATTTAACAAGATCGATACTAGACAATTTATAAATTATCAGGATTTAAATAAAGAATTAGTGCGAAACATTGCCAGAGAAGTTAATATATCTGAAACAATAATTGATAAAGGTATTAATAACACCAAACCATTGCCTTGTAGATTTGAAAAAGTTCAAACCAAACCTCAGATAATTTTAGATGGAGCTCACAATAGATCAAAGATCAAAAGTACCATAGATAATGTAAAAAAACTCAAATATAGAAAATTATTTTGCATAGTAGCATTTGCTGAAAATAAAAAACTACAAGATGTATTAGAACCATTATTGCCGATTACTGATTATTTATACGCAACTAGATTTGAGATAAAAGAACGAAAATGCGCTGATCCCAATGAAGTTTTGAATACTGCGAAAAAAACGAATTCAAAGCTGAAAACAGATTTATTTTTAGATCCAAATCAAGCGCTGAATCAGGCAATACAAAAAGCACAAAAAGATGATTTAATACTTATTTGTGGTTCATTTTATTTAGCCGGAGAACTAAGAAAAAATTGGTATGATCAAAATCATGTACTTAAAAATCGACAGAGCTATTAAATATCCAAAATTTCATCACTTAACAAATCTTGACTAAAGTCATCTTTATTAACGGAATCTATTAAATCATCGATTTGTTCCAGATCGGTTTTTTGAGATGAGGTAGCGGAAGGAGAGGTAGTTTCTGAATCTTCGCCTTGATTCCATGTTCCAGTAGAAATGTTTATGCATATTATTATACCTACAGCAATTATTAAAATTATTGCAGTATAAGTCAGAAAAGGAGATATAATATGTTTTGCTTTTTTTTCAATATTGTTATTCATAATTCTCCTTATAAAGTTATATTTTCAGGTTCTGAATTTTCCAAATTAATAATTTCAGCGCGAATAGTGTTTTTATATAAGTTTTGAATTGCTGTAACAGAATCTGGTAAGTTTTTCATCAGTGAGCGAGTTTCAAGTAATTGATTCCGAAATATTTTTTCTGATGAACCACAAGCGTAATTTTCAGTTTGTTGCATATTAGTATAAAAGGATTGATAATTTTCGGAAAATTCATCTACTTTTTCTTGAAAGGAATCAAGGTGGCTTTGTAATTTGGTTGTGTTTTTTCCTTCTTCTTGAAACTGTTCAATTAGATTTTCGAGTTTTTCTGTTATTTGGTTATAAGTATTGATATGTCTAGTATTAATTCGATTCATGGTTGTGATTCGATTTTGAACTCTACCTTCCACATTTTCACAGTTTTTGATCTGGGAGCCGGATTGAGTTTGGGTACTTTCTGATCCAGATTGAGCTTGTTGTCCAGATGATTCTTTGGATTGTGCAGTGATTAAACGATTCTGATTTTGGTTTTGCTGAGCATTAATAATACTAGAAAATGCAAGTATTAGTACAAAACTTGTTATTCCTATGATAATTTTTCTCATTTATTCCCTCCATTATTAAATCTATTCCAAAAATTCACAAAGATATTTCCTATATTTGTAGGAGTACCTGAGTCCTCAGTTTGGATAAGTTCTGTTTGACTAGCTTCGCGGGCAAAAACATCCTGTTTGTTATAAGATCGTGTTTGATACGGATTATTAAAAAGATAAAAAAATAATAAACATGCGATTATTATGCTGAAACTGACATATAAAAATCGGAGAATTTTCATAAGTGCTTCCTATTATAACATACCTACAATAGTTGCAAACCTCGCTTCTTTTTTACCAGTTTTTTTAGCGTAATAATGAGAAAAAAAATTCTTTGATTTAACTGTATTAATAGGGCTAATTTCAATGTTTGTTTCTGGGACTCCTGAATCTAGAAGTTGTTGTTTATTATATCCAATTAAGTTGATCTGAAATTTTTTTTCATCAACTTTTCGCACAAATTTTTTCCATTTTGGGATATCCCTTCCTTTAATATAAGATTCTTTGTGAATTCCGGGTCCGATTCCTACAATAATATTTTTGGGATCTGATCCAAGTTTTTTCAATTTCTTTATTATATTTTGGCAGAACTTGGTATCTGTATTTTTCCAACCAAGATGGGCGAGAGCCAAGGTCTTTTTGCTAGGATCAAAGAAGATTATCGGTAAACAATCAGCAGTCAGCAAAAATAAAAATAGATTTTTTTCTTTAGTTATAAGGCAATCAGCAACTGGAGCGTCTGTTTGTAATATTCCTCTACCAGCAAATCTTTGAACTACATCCAAAATCCTATTTTTATGTTCAAGTTGCATCACTATGCATTTTTTTGGATTAACTCTTAATGTCTTCAAAAATTTCTTTCGATTTTTAATTACTTCTTCTTTTAAGCCCCAATTAAAAGACATATTACCATCAGTTTTTGTAGAAATTCCATGTACTAGATTCTTAATTTTTTTGATTTTTTCTAATTGATACATTATTTACACTATACTCCTATAATATTAATATAATATGAAAAAAGGCAGGCAAATTGCCTGCCCAGATAATGATTTCTGGGATTAGTTAGTTGAAGATCGCTTCAACTACTAGTTCCCCTTTCACGATTTGAGAACTTGATAACATCTGGCTTTCGTCATGACTTCTTTTTGCTATCAAATCCTCGGCCTCAGATCTTGTCGTAACACCCTCCAGGATTTTCCGTGCAACCGGACCAATTGCTATCTTGACTGTCCGTGGCTCGATCTTAGAACCAATTCGGATTTTGCCTTCAGTGGTGGTAGCAACCAGAAATCGATTACACGAACGATTTTCAGAATGCGCGACCACAATTACTGTTTGTTCAGCATCGGGCTTGTTCTGATGTGTTCGTTTTCTTCCATCCCGGGGATTTTTTCTTCCTTTTTGTGATCGGGGTGTTACTCTTTTTCTCAAGATTCTTCCTCCTTAAGAAAGATGTATGATTTAAGGTTCAACACAGTAAACTAAATATTATTATATCAAAAAAATCTTTGACTGTAAATCCTGATTTTTCAGATTCAATTAATAATTCCTAGTGCGACAATATGAGTACCGGGAAATACTACGGAATATTCAGCTGTCCCCAAAATTACACTATTTTGTGGAGCAAGTATAGTTTCCTGCAACTTACCAAATGCATTATAGATTCTGGCCAGTTTCTGATTCTTTTTTACAATCTGACCACGTTTGACTAAAAATCGTATAATTCCACTATTAGAACAATACGGTTTATCTGAATAAGTTAGAATTTTATCTTTAATACTTTGAGATATTGGGTATTGATCAGGATTTTTTAATGGTTTTACCATATTTAATGTTTGCAAAACATTCCACACTGCGTTTAATCCAATATTAATATTTTTTTCATCAACTATATAAGATGCACCCAATTCTAATGTTAAAGCAGGTATGTTGTTTTTTATTAAATTATAGGTTAATGAAGAATCGATCTTTTCTGAATCAAGTACATTTATAAGTTTGGTTTTCTTCGCAAAATTTTTAGATTTTTGCCATACTTGATTATTTTCCAATCCACTTCGGGATTCGATCAGAGCATAGGGTATAGAATTAGTCCAGTCATTATGCAAATCCAAAACCAAAGAAGGTTGACTTTGGATGATATGGGAAAAGATTTGACGGGCTATTCTCTCTGCCAAGGATCCTTTTAGATTACCGGGAAAAGAGCGATTTAAATCTTCTTCACTTAACGCTATACCGCGGGTAGCGGTCTCAAAGCCAATTGGGTTCATAATTGGAAAAGCCAAAATTTTTCCGTTTTGTAGTTTATCCTTAATCTGCTTGAATATTTCTTGAATTACTACCATACCACCAACTTCATCACCGTGGATACAGCCATTTAACCATACTACTGGCCCAGAATTTTTACTTTCGGCTGACATTAGAGGCAGGTGACGTCTGGATAAATCTGATCCGTTTAAAATTTTAATAAAAGAATACTTTATTAGTAGATTTTGATTGTTCATATGATTTAATTATACTCCTGTTCGGGAGAAATACCTAGTAAAATAAAAAAACAGACCACTTATGTGGCCTGTTTTTATTGAAAATCAAAATTAAATTATTCTGATCTTTCTTTCATTGGACGAGCTTCATTAACTACTAGTGCTCTACCTTCCAATTCTTTTCCGTTCAGTTCTTTGATTGCTTTGTCGGCTTCTTCGTCAGTAGACATCTCAACAAAACCAAATCCTTTGCTTTTTTGAGAAAACTTATCCATGATGACGTTAGCTGATTCAACTTTACCAGCGTCTTCAAAAATCTTCTTCAAGTCTTCATCACCTGCAGTATAGGGTATATTCCCTACAAAAATTCTTTTTGCCATCGAAATTCCTTATAAATATTATTTTCGACCCTATCCTGCACTCACGAACACTAATTAGAACTTAGATTCGGAACAGGACTAACACATATATATTACATCAATATAGAAAATAAGTCAATACTAGTTATTCTTCAGCCAGACGAAATCGATAAATTGAAATACCTAGTGCAGTCATAATCCATATTGATTTAAATCAAGAATAACTTTTCTAATATAGTATATAGAAAACAAATTGTCAAAACTTTAGGTTTTCAAAAATATCGATTTGATTTAAAATAACGGTAGAAGTAAATAAAGGAGGATTTTGAAAAAGAAATTCTGGAAGATTTTTACAATCATTGTGGTGGCTTTGATAGTGGTTGTGGCCTTATGGGTCAAATTTATGCCGGCTAGTATGCTCTCGTATTTCAAAAATCAAAACAATCTAATTTCTAACACTCTTTGTAGTTATCCGGTGCGAGTAGCGGGGGATTCAATGTCGCCGACTTTTAAAAGTGGAGAAGTAGTAAACTTTAACAAATGTTTCGACAAAGAGAATTTATTTCCAAATCAGATTATTGTTTTCAAAAATCCCGGTTCTTTGAAAATCGGACTAATAAGAGAGATTCAAAAAGATAACAATATTATCTATATAGTATCTCCGGAAGCCAGAATACAAAATAGATCTGATGTCTCATCAGAGGATATAGTTGCGATTTATAAAAAATAAGGGTTTTATTTTAGGACTTGGTAATGCAATTGAATACCGTTAAGGGAGTACTTTTTTGTACCGAGTAATTTTAGTTTTATTTTCAACTTATTGTCCTCAAATAGCTTGATGCCCTTACCAAAAACAAATGGCTCCACATCCAAATACATTTCAGCTATAAGATTTTCTTTTATAAAAGAAGCATTTAGTTTTCCGCCACCAGAAAGCAGAGCAATATCAAATTTATTTTTTTTCAGGTATTGAAGTGCTTGGATGGGGGATTGGCAAATAATATGTTGAGAATTAGACTTTTTCAAATCAGGATTTGATGATACTACTAATACCTTGGGATTATTTAAATCAGAAAATCCATTATGTTTATTCATAATTTCATAAGTTTTTCGTCCAATGATAATGTTTCTAGTTTTTCGGACAATATTTTTGAAATTATTCCAGTCTTCATCAGACCATGGAGTTTTGTGATCACTTGTTGCAATATAGCCATCCGCAGAAATAGCCATAAATAAAATAGTTTTCATATTTAATTTTTTATTCAAATTCTATGGTTTTTAATATAAGATCGTATTGATCGCCGAGGTCGCTGGCAATAGAAGCTCCCATATCTGCGGGATAAGTTAGCATTATCAAATGTGGAGTGCCGTCTTTGTTGAAAACCGAATGAATCATATGATATTCATCAGACCGATAATAATTTTTAGTGGCATCTTCACAGGCAACTTTGGTATCTATACTATCAAACAGCGTATAAGAAGGATCTATGCCGATTTCAGTCATTTCTGCACTGCGAAATTGGAATCCGATCAAATCACTTTCAATAATAGCTTCAAAGCCGATAATATTTGATTCTCCGCCAGTAGAGCTCCAGTTGTGCGGGGTTTTGAAGCTAAATCCTTGATCGTTATTAGTAAACTCATTCCAGTCAGCAGTAGCTCTTTTATCATCTTCAGTCAATGTAGTCGTGCAATCCTGTGAATCAGTATCAGAGTTGTCATTACTATTAGAGGATTGTTCGTATTTTTCAAGATCATTTTTCAAATCTTGAATTTGGTTTTCCCAATCTTTTTTATTTTTATAATAACTATAGCTTCCATATCCAATAATGACTAACAAACCAATTACTAAAATTGATAATATTGTAAACCAGATTTTGTATTTTTTATCCACAATTTCTCCTTATTATTTTTTTAAATTAATTATTGCATGGGCAGGGAGAACCTTCTGAAGAATTATCTTCTTCAGAAGTATTTTGCGTATTGTTATCTTGATTTGTTGTGTCTTTTTGTGAGTAAGCGTAATAAGCAAAACTAAAAAGAATAATTATTAGTATTATCTCAGCTATAATTAACCATTTAGTATGTCTGTTCATAATTTAATTATACATTATATGTTAATATTATTTGGTGGTCGGGGTGGCCGGATTCGAACCGGCGACCTCATCGTCCCGAACGATGCGCGCTACCAAGCTGCGCTACACCCCGTTTCCAGATATAATTATACTATTTTTTCATTAAGAAATCAGTATTTGTAGTGATTATGCTATAATATATTTTTATTGTTCATTCCATCAAGGAGGTGTAATCTATGGATGCACCAAAAATTCTCGAGGTAGTAGCAAGATATCGACGACATTTTGAAGAAAAAGGTATTTCTCCGGTTCGAATTCCAGACAATTGTTCACCCGAGGTGACTTCCGAAGAACAGTTAGCTCATGCATACTGGATGTTGGATGAAATTGAAAAATTCGCTAGAGAAAGAGAACCCAGGCTTGGTAAAGCATTTCGATGGCTTGGTTTTGTCCAAGGCGTGTTATTTGTAACTGGAGAATTTACAATCATCGATCTTAGAAGTCATAACCGAAGCTAGAATCAAAAAACCAGCGAATAAACTGGTTTTTTTATAATATACAATTTGATTTTTATTTGTAATTTGGTATATTAAGTACATAATTTGAACATTAAGTCTGTGTACGGATTTCAACATTAACTCCAGAGGTGGAGCTAGCAGATGATGATTTTTAAGGTATTCGCGTCTATTGGCAAATTTGCCAAAAGTTAATAAAACAGAGATGCAAAACCCAAAACAATTATTATCAGCAACCGAAAATTTGTACACACACCCATCAAAACTCCTGAGGAGGAGAATATATGCCTTTCATAACTTTTAGTTATGATCCGCTATTCGGCTTTGTGGGATCATCACAAACTGACAAACAACAGATCACTGTTGATCAGCCCAACCCAACAAGGGTGAATGAACACA
>JBDRDK010000058.1:0-2181 GCA_043820855.1 bacterium | reverse complement strand
GACAAAAAAATTGGAGACAATAAAGCTACTAGTGATTACGCAAAGTCCAAAGCAGAGGGTGATGATATAGCTATGCAGTTCGGGAAAAAAATAAGCGTGATAGTTGTTAGACCAACTAACAATTTTGGTCCAAAAGCTTTTCCAGAAAAAGCTCTTCCGAGGTGGATAACTAACCTTCTTTTAGATGAAAAAATTGAAGTATGGGGAGAAGGCAAGCAGGTAAGAGATTGGTTATATGTAACAGATACATGTAAAGCCTTAGATATTCTGATAAAAAAAGGTAAACCAGGGGAGGCCTATAATATCGGTGCAAACAATGATCCGGAAATTCCAAACATCCAAATTGCTAAATGGTTAGTGGAAATGATGGGTAAAGATCAAAATATGATTAGGTTTGTACCAGATCCCAGAAAACATCATGACTTTAGATACGGTGTGGATACTGCTAAAATAAATAAACTTGGATGGTATCCTAAAACTGAATTAAAGCTTGCATTTAAAGAAACCATAAATTGGTATAAGGAAAATACAGCATGGTGGAAAAAACATAAAGCCGAAGCAGAAAAAATCTACAAGAAAAAGTAAGAAACCCTGATAAGCTTCAAGTTTTAATACTATTGTGGCAAAAAACTAAAATTAAATTAAGGAGAAGGATGTCCAAGAAACAAAAAAAAGCTCTTGTCACCGGTATTACTGGACAAGACGGTTCATACCTTGCTGAACTTTTGCTAAGTAAGGGTTATGAGGTGCACTCAATTGTAAGGAGAGTAAGTATTCTTACTACCGGACGTATAGATCATATCTACAAAGACCCCCCTTCTAAAAATCAAAAGATTTTTTTACACTATGGTGATCTAGCTGAAAGTAGCAATATAAGCCAGATTATCAAGAAAGTTAGACCCGATGAAGTATATAACTTAGGTGCTCAAAGTCATGTTCAGATAAGTTTTGATATTCCAGAGTATACTGCCAATATAGTTGCGCTCGGAGCCCTCCGGTTGTTAGATGCAATTAGGGAATGCGATACCGATACCAAGTTTTATCAAGCCTCTTCAAGCGAGATGTTTGGCAAAGTTCGTGAAACTCCCCAAAAAGAAACAACTCCTTTTTATCCGCGTAGTCCTTATGGTGTATCTAAACTTTTTGCTCACTGGATAGCTATAAATTATCGCGAAAGCTACGGAATTTTTGCCTGCAACGGAATTTTATTTAACCATGAATCCCCAAGGCGGGGGGAGACCTTTGTAACCAAAAAAATCACCTTAGCTCTTGCCAATATCCTTACAGGTAAGCAAAGACATCTTTATTTAGGGAATATAGATGCAAAAAGGGATTGGGGATACGCCAAGGACTATGTCGAAGCGATGTGGCTCATGCTTCAGCAAAAAAATCCTGATGACTATGTTATAGCTACCGGAGAAACCCATTCAATAAAAGATTTTCTTAATGAAGCTTTTACTTTGGTGGGGTTGAATTGGAAACAATTTCTCAAGATTGATTCAAAATATCTTCGTCCAGCAGAGATAAATATATTAAAGGGTGATGCCTCAAAAGCGCGCAAAAAATTAGGTTGGAGGCCAAAAGTAAATTTCAAAGAATTAGTTAAGATTATGGTAGAGTCAGACTTAAAAGATGCTGGTTTTGATAGCCTTGAGATGGCAAGAGCAGCAGCCAAAAAATTTAAAAAATAAGTTTGAGAGAAAAGTGTAGTTATCAAACCCTCCAGTTTTGACAAAGAATTCTCATTTTTATATTAATATCCATCTCATATTTAATATATAAAATAATTTACGGAATCGCCTGCTTCCATTTTGTCTGCACTTCAAACTTTAATATGGTGAACAAAGATTTAGGATTTACCCCGCTAATCTTATTATGAATATTATTATTACAGGATCAAAAGGACAATTAGGCCAAGAGCTTCAAAAAACCCTTAGAAAGGAAAATCTAAAGGCGATCGACGTTGATGATTGTGATATTACTGACTTTCATCAAGTAAAAAAAATATTTTTTGAGTTCAAACCTGATATTGTAATTCACTGCGCAGCATATACCCAAGTAGATAGAGCTGAGACAGAACAGGATAAATGCATGCAGATTAATGGCTTGGGCACTAGAAATGTAGCTATAAATACAGAAGAAGTTAGATCTAAATTAATCTATATCTCCACTGATTATGTA
>JBDRDK010000057.1:0-8782 GCA_043820855.1 bacterium | reverse complement strand
AAAAAATCCCGCGGGGTAATGCGGGATTATGAGTTTTGGAATGGAAGTTTTCTTTCGTGATAACTAATCGAAGCAATGAAAAGGGCTAACCAGGTTTCGGCACTAAATACTATCACTGCTTGGACAATTCTTCGATCTAAGAAAATGTAAGCTAAAGACAACATTAGAAGAATGACAAGGGAAATTTTGTATGCACGAATTCTGGGTACCTTAATCAGTCTGACAGTAATAATACTCATCGCCACATAAAGGGTAACAAAGAATCCTGTAGCGCAGAACTCATGCAACGTTTCAGCTGAAGAAACAGTAAAGATGCCGAGACCCACAAGTGATATATTAGATATTACCCAGCAAACTACTGCGATCATTTCCCTTAATGCTGCAAGATAGAATGAAATCGGAAATAAACATATTCCCGTTATTATCAGCCCCCAATTGAATAGGTTGGCTGAAATTCCTTCTGAGATTCCAACATCACTTAGCAATTTGTTGAACGGTTGATAGGTTGGGTCAAAATAGGTGGCTGTAGTTGTGGTTATAATACAGATTAACCAGCCCAGTGCAGCAAGTGTGAAGATCCACCCTCTTTTCACTTTTCTTTCCTCCCCAGATGATTGATTGGTAATGTACTGAGATAATTAAATATTATACCAAAAATATTTAAATAAAAAAGTATTGCGAAAATTCTGTAATTCTTATATACTTTATTATTCATGAACATTAACATAAATTGCTTGTAAATTATATTTCTGTCCATATTTTCGGACTTTTGTCCTTGTTATAGATATCACTGATTTAAGGAGACTGGAAGTGGACACTCGTAAACTCGAAGAGCTTCTGCTTGAACTCATTCGACGGACCTCGATGGACCTCCCTCCAGACATCGAGAATGCCCTAAAAGCCGGTTGGCGACGTGAGAAGGCGGGAAGTCCCGCGAAAACGACATTTAAGACGATGCGTTCAAGTGCCCGTTTATCAAGGAGTGAGGGCATCCCGCTCTGCCAGGATACCGGCGCGCAGGTCTGGCATATTCATTATCCAGACGGCGCTGAGTTGATACCGGTCGAATATGCGATCAGGCGCGCTGTTGCGCAGGCCACCATGAATTCTTATCTTCGCCCCAATGCTGTTGACCCGGTTACAGGCGAGAATTCGGGAACCAATCTTGGCGACGGATCCCCGATAATTTATTTCCATCCCTGGAAAAAGAAGAGCTGGGAATTCAAACTGCTTCTGAAGGGCGGCGGGAGCGAAAACTGCGGCGCCCAGTACAAGCTTCCCGATTCGTTTCTGGGCGCGGAAGCGGGGAGGGACCTCGACGGTGTCTACAGATGCGTAATCTATACTGTATGGCGCGCGCAGGGGAAGGGATGCGCTCCAGGAATCATATGCGTGTGCATCGGCGGAAACCGCGATACCGGCATGGCTGAAGCGAAAAGGCAAGGATTCCGAAAACTGGATGATAAAAACCCGTTTCCACTGCTGGCAAAACTCGAAAAGAAACTCTATCGGGACTGCAATAAGCTGGGAATCGGCCCGATGGGTTGCGGCGGCAAAACCACGGTGCTGGGCGTGAAAATCGGCAGACTGCACAGGCTTCCAGCATGTTTCTTTGTCTCAATCTCCTACCTTTGCTGGAGCGCGCGAAGGTGCACGATGACACTCAGGGGAAATACGGTGAAATATTTCAATTAATCACCGTTCAGTCGGCGTTCCTCGGGAGTGTTGCTGCTTGATCCTTGACTCCTCGTTCCCTTTGTTCCCCTTCCCCTTTATCTCACGTTTCTGCAGAGCGGACCTCAGTGTCCGCCCCTTTTTTTATCCAAATTCTATCACAAGGGTTCTAACATCTTCCACTAACCCCTACTATACTTTACACTTCATCTATACTCGTTAATCTAAAATCATTAACCTACGCGTCTGTGTGGGTTTATTTTTATCTATTGCAAAAAATCTTGGTATCTGATATACTTTTTTTACGTTAACCCCCATACCATTCCTTTTTGGAAAAAACGGATTACATCCTGTTATTTCTAAAAGTATCAGGTATAGGGCTTTCCTGATTTTCAATAAATTAAAAATCTGGGGTGAATTAAATGAAGAATTATGAAATGCTTTACATCATCTCAGGTGATGTAACCGACAAAGAAGTCGAGTCCAAAGCAAAGCTTGCCTCAAAAGTTATCGAAGATGCTGGAGGCAAGATCAAGAATATGGATATTGGCGAAAGAAAAAAGCTTACTTATCCTATTCATAATCAAGATACTGGCACTTATGTCAATTTGATCTTTGAACTCGATCCAGAAAAAATAGAATCTATAAAAAAGGAACTTGCGACCTCTAATTTCGTTATGCGGCATATGATATCAATAATCCCTGATAGAAAGCCAAGTATTCTGTTGAAGCCAAAAAAAGCTAAAAAGGAAGAGTCAGGAACAGGGAAAGTTGATGAACCAAAAAAACTAGCTGAAGAAAAAACTGAGAAAAAAACAGTCAAGAAAACTGAAGAAACTAAGGAAATCAAAGTCAAAAAAACTATTGTTTCAAAAGCTAAAAAAAGCACTTCTAAACCTGGGAAATCCTTCAGCAAAACTTCCCCCTCCGTTAAAACTACGGGGGACAGGCAGGACAAGACCGAGATTACAAAAGATATTGAAAACGAAGAAGAACGGCTCAAAAAATTAGACGAGAAATTAGAAGAAATATTAAAAGATTAAATAAGGGGAATAATGATAAATTTAAATAGAGCATCAATTATCGGAAATTGTACCCGTGATCCAGAAATGCGCTATACTCCAAACGGTCAAGGCGTAACTTCTTTTTCAGTAGCTACTAATAGACGTTGGACAAAGGATGGTGAAGACAAGGAAGAAGTTGAATTTCATAATATTGTAGCTTGGGGAAGATTAGCTGAAATAGCCCACCAACTCTTGAAAAAAGGTGCTCGAGTATACATTGAAGGTCGCCTACAAACCAGATCTTGGGAAGGCCAAGATGGTGTAAGCAGACAAAGAACTGAAATTATTTCTGAAAGTATCATAGCTCTTACTCCAAAAGGGGAGGGCTCATATACCCCATCTGAATCTACTAAAACCAAACCAGTTGAAGATTCGGCTGAGCCGGAAAAAGATACTAAAAAAGACGAGAAAAAAACACCAGCTAGTGAAGATAAAAAAACCTCTTCAACAGATAACAAAAAAGAAGATGAAGTTTCCGCCCCTGCTAAAGCCAAGGAAGATAAGAAAGATGACGAGGAAATAGATATCGACGACATCCCATTTTAAAAAAGGATAAATATGCGAAAAGATTCACGCAACAAAAATAACCAGTTGTATGTCAAAAAAAAGAAAATATGTTATTTTTGCAAAGAAAAAATCGAAGAAATAGACTATCAAAATAACGGACTTTTGAGTAAGTATTTAGATTATTACAATAGAATCCGACCTGGTTCTAGTACGGGTACTTGCACCAAACATCAAAGACAGCTTGGTAAAGCTATAAAAAGGGCACGATCTATGGCTCTTCTATCCTATGTTTAATTATTTAATGATTAGTGACTGGTTATTAATGACTATTTACTCCTATGTTAAATATTAATGATTTAAAAGTTGGTACTACTATCAGTTTTAGAGGCCATGCCGCTGTAGTGATGTATACTGAACACTCCAAAGTTGCACGTGGTGGTGGAATTATGCGCACCAAAATCCGCGATCTTGAAACTGGCACAATTCTTGAGCATGTATTTAAGGGTAATGACAAAATTGAAGAACTGAATATAAATAGAAAAAAAGCCCAGTTTTTATATAAAGATACTGACCAATATTATTTTATGGATCCAGAATCTTATGAACAGTTTTCTTTAAACAGTGAAGTACTTGACGATTCAGGCCAGTATTTACAAGATAACAAAACCTTTACGATCATTTATGCTGATGACAAAGCCCTAAATGTAGAACTACCAATAAAAATGGATTTTAAAGTCGCAGAAGCTGACCCAGCAGTCAAGGGCAACACAGTGTCAGGTGGAACAAAAAACGCAATACTTGAAAACAATATAAAAGTACAAGTTCCTTTATTTGTAAAAGCTGGAGACATGATTCGCATAGATACCCGTAATGGAAAGTATGTTGAACGCGTCTAATTAGCAAATAGCAAATGTGGGTTTGAGCTTTTTCAATGTGGTATAATTTAATTATTCTGAGACTCTGGAGGTAAAAGTAATGTACAGAACAGGTACTCTTCACGATATTTGGGCACTTAACTTTTTTCTCCGTAATTTTTCAACAGGCGACCCCGAAGATGATGCTCTTAAAGAAGACGCGAGAGAAATGCAAAGAATGCGCGGAAGACCCATTCTTACCAAACCTGGAATTGTAACGGGTTATATCGAATTTGATCCGAAAACCGGTGAATTCACAACCTATAATCTACCAAAAGGAACAGATGATACCCCAGCGGGCTAATGCCCGCTCTTTTTATCTTACTTTAGATTTGGATTTCATTTGACATTTAAATTTTAAGATTTTCCGGAATTTGATGCTTGGAATTTGGGATTTATTTAGAAATTAGATATTAGGAATTAGGATTCAATGATTATTTTTTGTGCTATAATAAATTTGTAAAAATAATTTATTTTATGCTTATCCAAGCCACTTCTTTAAGTAATAATGCGATTCGAAGCTTAGAAGACAGAAATCTAGCTGGAAGAGTCCGTAATATCATAGTTGACCCCGACAACGGTCAGATTATTGCTTTTGTATTGTCTCAGTTTTGGGGAAAGGCAAAGGTCGTTAGTCCTATGGATGTTGTTGGTTTTAGCCCTGGTATGCTCGTTATTAGAAATGATGAGGTTATTTTGCCTTTAAAGGAAATAGTCAGGGCTCAAAAAATCTGGAAAGACAAAATACATATAATCAACTCTGTGTGCAAAACCGAGTCAGGCAAAGTACTTGGTACTATCGATGATTTTTTAATTGATCTCGATAATATGTTGGTTGTAAAATACTATATAAGTGGCAACAATATACTAGCTCCACTGTCCCCTAGTCGGATAATCTTAGCAAACAAAACTGTCAAAATTACAAAAGGACTAGTAATCGTACAAGACGAAGAAGAGCAGATGAGCCAAAAAGAAATGGCAAAAGTAGTCAATACCTAAAAATGAACAACATCATAGAACTAAAAAATATATTCAAGGCCTACAAACTTGGAAAAATGGAAGTTCCAGTACTATTTGAAATAAATCTAGAGATAAAAAAAGGTGAAATGTTGGCGATAATGGGACCATCTGGTTCTGGTAAATCAACTTTGATGAATATCATTGGACTCCTGGATAGACCAAGTAGTGGCGAACTTATTCTTGACAATAACCCCATAACCCTATCAATGTCAGATACAAAGCTTGCCAAGCTCCGTAATCAAAAAATAGGATTTGTATTTCAAACATTTAATTTATTATCCAAAGTAAATGCTTTAAGCAATGTACTTTTGCCTACAATTTATAATCCAAAAAAAGTAAATTATAAAGAACGAGCAGAGCATCTTTTAAAGGATGTAGGACTTGAAAAAAGAATTCACCATAAACCAACAGAACTTTCTGGTGGAGAAAAACAGAGAGTAGCTATAGCTCGAGCACTTATCAATGATCCAGAAATTATTTTAGCTGATGAACCAACTGGCAATCTAGACAGTAAATCTGGTGGAGCAATTATGGATATTCTCAAAAATTTACATAAAAAAGGCAAAACAGTAATAATTATTACCCATGATGCAAAAATAGCTAAGTTGTGCCCAAAAAATATTCATATTTTCGACGGCAAGATTCGCTAATAGCCTATAGCGTATAGCAAATGGTTTATAGTACTTCATTATAAGCTATCTGCTATCAGCCATAAGCAAAACATATGTTTAATTATATAAAAAATGCAAGTTTAGCAATTTGGTCAAACAAAGTACGTAGCGTACTAACTGTACTTGGTGTAGTTATTGGCGTAACTTCAGTGTGTACTTTGATCTCTATAGGACAGGGGCTCAAAAACGACGTATCCAACCTCATCCAGGGTCTTGGCAGTAATGTAATAATGGTTGTTTCTGGAAAAATTGATTTGAAAAATACTGGATCACAACAAGTAAATCCAGCAAATTTTGTTGCTGGTGATATTTTGACACTTGATGATGTACAAGCCATAGATGATCTTGAAGATACTAAAGTAACTTCTCCTATGACTCTAGTCCCTGGGGAATTGAAATACAGAGACAATACTTCTACTCCGACTATTGCTGGGGTTTATAATAATGCTCTTGAAGCTTTTGAGATAATCAAAATCGATAAAGGTGAAATGTTTGAAAAAGGTAGCTCAGAAAATGTTGTAGTCATTGGTAGTGACACAAAGGATCAATTATTTCCTGATATCAACCCGATTGGCAAAGAAATTACTCTTGGTAGAAATGATAAATTTACAGTTATCGGAACTCTTGCACGCTCAAGTAGCTCAGCTTCCTTTGCATCAGAAACAAATAGCTTGGCTTTAATTCCATTTGATACTGCAACTAAATTAAATAAAGGTGTAGTAAAGATATTTCGTATGGCTACCAAAGCCAAATCAGATGTAGATGTAAAAGATACTAAAAAAAAGATTGAGAAAACTTTACTTGAAAATCATGAAGGTGAAGAGAATTTTACAGTACTTACTCAAGATGACATTCTTGATGTTTTTGGTCAGTTTTTGAATCTTGCTACTGCACTAGTTTCCGCTATAGCAGCCATATCACTGATCGTAGGAGGCATAGGTATTATGAATATAATGCTTGTCACTGTTACAGAAAGAACTCGAGAAATTGGCTTACGCAAAGCCGTAGGCGCTCCCAAAACAGCAATACTCTTCCAATTTCTAGTTGAAGCTATTGTTATTACCTTTCTTGGGGGTGCGCTTGGACTTGCAATCACATTTGGTGCAACCCAAATCATAGCTAATCAAACCGAACTACAACCAGCAATTACTTGGGGCATAATATTTATTGCAGTTGGTATATCTACAGGTATTGGAATAATTTTTGGAATATGGCCAGCACTCAGAGCTGCAAACAAAGATCCTATTGAAGCTTTGAGATACGAATAATTAGCATATAGCAGATGGCTAATAGCGAATAGCTAATGGCACATGGCTTATGGCAAATAGTATATGGCAAATGGCGAATAGCTAATGGCACATGGCTTATGGCTAATAGTATATGGCAAATGGCGAATAGCTTATGGCAAATGGCTTATGGCACATGGCTTATGGCAAATGGCTTATAGCTAATAGCTCATAATACATTGACATAGCAATTAATTTCTGTCTATAATAATATAGGACAGAAATCTTGGATTCCCAAGATTTTTTTCTTGCCCAAATTTGCACTTGAAAAACTTGTGGAGGAAACAATAATGCCTGCAACAGCAGTAATTGGAACTCAATGGGGCGATGAAGGAAAAGGCGCGGTTGCTGATCGCGAAGCCCGTGTTGCTGACATCGTGGTTCGTTTTAATGGTGGACCAAATGCTGGTCATACCATTAAACATGATGGTAAAGATCAGTGTGTATTGCATGTAATTCCATGTGGAATATTGCATGACCATATTGTATCAATGATCGGTTCGGGTGTAGTATTTTCACCAAATAGGTTAATTAATGATGAGTTCACTCCTTTAATCAACCGTGGCGTTGAGCTGAATCCAAATCGACTGAAGATCTCTAAGGCAGCGACCTTAATCTTACCGTCGCATGTTGCTTTGGACGAAGCAAAGGAACTTGCTTTGGGAGATAAAGCAATTGGCACTACAAAACGAGGTATTGGCCCAGCTTATATTGATCGCTCCGACAGAAGAGCTGTGCTTGCTGGAACGCTCAGTAGTACAGATACTTTAGTTAAAAAAGCTCGTGAGCTTATTGAGTATCACAACACTCTTTTGACTAAAGTGTACGACACGAAACCAGTCAAAACCGAAGACATCCTGAATCAATTAGTTGAAGATGCGGAGGTTTTAGCACCGTATCTTGCAGATGTGTCTTGGTTAGTTCGTGATGCACTTACGCAAAACAAAAATGTATTGTGTGAAGGTGCTCAAGGTACTTTACTGGATATCAGCTTCAGTGGTTGTTATCCATATTGCACTTCAAGCCATCCGATTTCTGGATCAGCAATTACTGGAATTGGTTTTAGTCCGCATTACCTCACTAGAGTTATTGGCGTCACAAAGGCCTATACTACCCGCGTAGGTGGAGGACCATTTCCTACAGAACAAAGCAACGACCTTGGAGATCTAATTCAGAAAATCGGAAATGAAGTTGGGGCGTCAACTGGTAGACCTCGACGATGTGGCTGGTTGGATTTAGTTGCATTACAACACGCTATAAGCTTAAACGGAGTTACAGAGTTAGTAATGACTAAGTTGGATGTGTTGAGCCAACTATCAGAAATCCATATTGCCAATGGCTACCGAATAAACGGTGAAGTCATTACTCGTTATCCAGGTGAGTCAGACGCTGAATTTTTGACCAAATGCGAACCAGTTTATGTCAAACTGGACGGTTGGAATCTGGATATTTGTCAGATGCGTCATTGGGAAGACTTACCAATACAAGCCAGGGAATACGTAACATTTGTCCAGAATTTTCTACGAATTCCAATTGTTTCAGTTGGAGTCGGACCAGAATGTGGAGCAGTTATCCCTGTTCCTCATAAATGATTATTTATCGATATCTATCAGACACCTTTCGAGGTGTCTTTTTGTACATAGTAA
>JBDRDK010000056.1:0-8117 GCA_043820855.1 bacterium | reverse complement strand
TGTCAAAGTATAACTGTGGCGGGTGATGTTATGTCTCAGTCTTCACCTACTTGCTCAAATCCCTATTTTTTAATTGGTGTACCAAGTTGTACAACAGTAGATAAAATATTATTTACAATGTCAGTTAAAGCAGAAAATACTGGTACAGCTTCTATTAGTCTTACAAGTGTTGATGTAATAGGTGAGGGAGCATCACTTGGTTCAGCTTCAATAAGTGGGAATTATACGATTAATGCTGTTCCAGCATCTGTGTATACACCTGAGCTAACACCAATGCCTACACCTGAGCCAACGCCAGAAGAAGTAGAAACACCATCAACACCAAGAACGCCAACGTTGATTTCTCCAGAAGAAGAAACTATTGAGGAAACGATTGAAACAACAGGGGGAGAAGAAGAGATTGTAACTCCACAATCTGAACAGCAATCAGAAGAAAGATCATCATTCTTAGCGGGGATTGGCAGTATTATAACATTTGGTACTAATAGTATTTGGATTTATATTCTTTTTGGAATTATAATTCTAGCTGGTTTGATCTATTTAAGTAGGAAATTTAAGTAAGAGATATTCTTAAAATATCTTTCCTAAACGAGTTCTAATATCGTTCAGTTGTTTTTTACTAACATATTTCGCTGTACATTATTTTATCATTTTGTTATTATGTAATAGAAGTTAGTAATCTTCATAAACATGAAAGCTAATTATCAATTTTATAAGATAACTTTTTTAGGGGCGTTGCTTCTTCTTTTAGTGGCGCCTTTTTTTGTTTCTGCGGCTAATAAAGATTATCCTGATGGTACTCTTTTAAAATCTAATGATGACGCTAAGGTTTGGGTAATCCATAATGATAAAAAAAGATGGATTAGAACAGAAGAGATTTTTAATACTTATGAATACAATTGGAATAATATTCAAACAGTAGATTCTGATACACTTAATACTTTACCAATCAATAATTTAGTTAGAGATAAAGATGATATTAAAGTTTATGCTCTTAATGATGTAGGGTATAAAAGACATGTTCCTAATCCAGAAGTATTTACATCATATGGATATGATTGGGGTGACGTAGCTATTGTTAATACTACAGAGGTTGTTAATTATCCAGAGACTAAACTTATTAAAGAAACAGGTGATTCAAAGGTATATTATATAGATGAGAATCAAGAAAAGAGATGGGTTAATTCTGAAGAAACTTTTATAGCTAATAGTTTTAATTGGGAAGCAGTACATACAATTAATTTAGCAGAAGCAAAGATATATCCAACAGGTTCAAATATTACTACCAATATTAATATAAAATCATCTAATTCTGCTACTCCTGCAACTCCAGCTACACCAGCACAACCAAATACTGCAAGTAGTACCCCAGCAACTCCAGCTCAACCAAATACTGCAAGTAGTACTCCAGCAACACCAGCTACTCCAGCTACTCCTTCTTCGGGAGGAGGTGGAGGAGCTTCTCCTGCTACGCCTGCTACTCCAGCTACGCCAGGAGGAGGATCTACACCTACTACACCAACCGAATGTAGTGCTTCAACTGTTTGCGGAGAATCTTGCAACTATGGTGGTCAAACCTATAATACGGTTCTTATAGGTACACAATGCTGGTTCAAAGAAAATCTTAATGTGGGTACAATAATAGGCAATACAGAAGTTCCTGATAATACAGCCCCAACTCTCAATAATCCAAGCACCGTTTCAAAATGGTGTTATAATGATTCTTCAACTTACTGTACCGACGAAGGAGGATTATATACTTGGGCAGAAGCCAATGCTCAGCCTCATTCTTGCAATTCAACTTCTTGCAGTGTTCCAACACCTAATCAAGGCATTTGTCCTATTGGTTGGCATATTCCAACTGATGAGGAATTTTACACGCTGGAAAATTATTTAAAAATACCAGGAGAGACGTGTGATGCGACAAGAGCTGGCTGGGGTTGCTTCGATGCTGGAGCTAAACTTGAATTGGGCGGAAGCTCTGGCTTTGATGCAATAGGAGCTGGTAATCATGAGACAACGGGGGAAACTAGTTTTTTTGACAAGCGTGAACCATCTGCTCACTTTTGGTCTTCTTCACCTTGTCTCAATTGCTCTAATTACGGTCACTCTTATAATCGCTACTTATATATTCCTGCTTTGGAAGATATGGTTGGTCGAGGTTGGTCTCGGAATACACATGGTTTCTCTGTTCGATGCCTCGCTGACACTCCAACAACTCCCGAACCATCAGATACTACCGCACCAATTATTTCAAATATTCAAGTTAACAATATTACTGAAACTTCAGCTGTAATTACATGGATTACAGATGAAGATAGTAGTGGTCTAATAGAGTATGGCTTATCTGCTAGTTCTTATAATCTTTCAATACCTACTACTGTTACAGTTAGTGGTACTGGATTTGTCCATACTGTTTCTTTGGATAATTTAACCGCAAATACTACTTATTATTACAAGGTAAGTTCTACTGATTCTAGTGAAAATAAAGCTAAGAGTGAAGAACAAACATTTATAACTCTTTCGTCGCCAGTTGTGACTGTAAACTATTTTAATGATTTTAATAATGGAAATGCTGATGGATGGCTTTCTGTTGCTGGATATCCTCCTGGTACTCACGGAAACTGGCGAGTTGAGGATGGAGTTGTAATTCAAGATCAAGGGCGCGACCATTTTGGTTTTGTATTGGATAATTTTTCTATGTCTGACCAGACTGTAGAAGCTAAAGTGCTATGGCATGATAACGGGTATGCTGGAATTACGATATGGAATCAGGATGCAAACAACTGGGTACAGATTTCCTATCCATATCAGGGTGGTTTTGGTATATGGGAAAATATTAATGGCAATGGACTTGTGTACCCAACCGCTATTTATCCAGTAGAGATAAATCAGAGAATATGGCAGGTGTTAAAAGTCGATACTAATAGCTCTACGGGAGAAATAGCAGTATACCTAGATGATGAATATCTTTTTACTCACACAGTTGGAGCTAATGCCCCTCGAACTGGTTTATCTGGATTTAACAGTGGTAATGCTGGAGGAAGTTTTGATGATTTTAGTTTGATTTCAAAATAGACTTAAAACTATTTTCTATAAATAGGATTAACTTGTTTTAGCTAATATCTCTAATTCATATAATTATAAAGATATAGTGAGTGGTGGGGTAGTGTAGATGCTATAGTTTTGTTAGTTCTGGGATTTAAAAATAGTCTTTAGTTGTTTGCCAATAGGTTTGGATATCATCCGCCTTGTAGAGCAAGCATATACGTCTTTCGAGAGACCTGTTTGGGTCAAAACACCTTGATTAAGGTGTTTTTGTTATTTAAAAATATTTTCTTTTACTTATTTAAATGTTAGTATTAAGTTATAATATCTGATCTTTACAATAAAACAAATGATTCTTAATTAAAAAATAAAAATATGGTATACAATTTAATCGCAAAAAAGTAAAAATTCCTTTGAAGATTTAATAAAATAATTATGAAGAAACTTACCAAATACGAAATTGATTTTTTGATAAAAACTTTGAAAAGCAGAAAGGAGCTTCCGCTTGATTATAAATATCAACTTTTTCCAACGAAACAAAAGGAGTATGAACTTGCCTATGCAGGAAAAATGCGAAAAGAAGACTTACTCGCAAACGAGGACGGAGTTTTCCCTGTTCCTTTGCAAGTAGAAAAAGTTTTTAACGGCGATGAATACGAGGCGTTTGGTGATAATTGGAAAAATATGATTGTGTTTGGCGATAACTTGCAATTTCTCAAAACGATTTATGAAAACAAAGACCCTCTCATCAAAAGCAAAGTCAAGGGAAAAGTAAAACTCATTTACATTGATCCACCCTTTGCAACTACTGATGATTTTCAAAATAAAGAAGGTGCAAAAGCTTATACCGATAAAAAGAAAGGGGCAGAGTTTGTAGAATTTTTACGCAAGCGCTTAATTTTAGCAAATGAAATTTTGGCAGATGACGGAAGTATTTTTGTTCATTTAGATTATAAAAAAGCACATTATATAAAATTACTCCTTGATGAGATTTTTGGAGAAAACAAACTAATAAACGAAATTATATGGGCATATACAGGTCCAGGTTCTCCAAACATGAAGCAATTCAACAGGAAACACGATACAATTTTTTGGTACTCAAAATCTGATAAATGGACTTTTAATAAAGATGATGTTCGTATGCCATACAAAGACCCGAATCAGTCGTTAAGGAAAGCATTTGATACTGGCGAGGGTTGGGATAGTAAAGATCTTGAGGAACTGCGAGATAAAGGAAAAGTCCCCGAGGATTGGTGGGAATTCTCTGTAGCGGCTCGCTTGCGAGTTGATGGAGTTGAACGGACTGGATATCCGACAGAGAAACCCAATAAATTTATGGAGAGAATTATAAAAGCCGCTTCTAATGAAGGAGATATTGTTATGGACTTTTTTGGTGGTTCGGGTGCAACTTCTTACATGGCAGAAAAACTTGGTCGCAAGTGGATTACTTGTGATTTAGGCAAACTTGCTTATTTTACAATGCAAAAAAGAATTTTACAGATTCAAAATTCTAAAGACTTAGAAAATCCAAAAAAGAAATATAGTAAAAAAGCAAAAAGTTTTGTTACTGCCCAGCTTGGTATTTATGATTTGAAAAAAGCGTTAGATTTGGAATGGCAAAAATATCAAGAATTTGTTTCAGGACTTTTTGAAGTAGAGATAAAGAAAAACAAAATTGCAGGATTTGAATTTGACGGCAAAAAGGGCGATTTTCCAGTAAAAATATTTGATTATCGCAAATTTAAAAATTCTGCAATCAATGAAAACTATTTGAAAGAAATGCATGGTGTTATTGGCAAAAAAGCAGGCGGACGAGTGTATATTATTGCTCCTGCAAATTTTGTTGAATTTTTAACAAATTATTATGAAATTGACGGGGTAAAATACTACTTCTTAAAAATTCCGTATCATGTGATTAAAGAACTACATAAAACACCATTCCAAGAACTACGACAACCGCAAAGCAAGAAAAATGTAAACGATCTTGATGAGGCAATTGGTTTTCACTTTATCCGACATCCCGAGGTAAAATCACAACTTAAAAAGAGTAAGAATGAAGTAAAAATACTCATCAAGAGTTTTGTGAGTCACGAATTTGAATCAGACAAAGCGCAAGATGAAAAAGGAATGAAAAATTTTGAAACATTTTCAGCTGTATTTATTGATAAAAGCTACAACGGAAAAGCATTTGAAATGGATGAAGCATTTTTTGCAGATGAACTTTTGCCAAAAAAAACAAAAAAGAAAGAGGAGGATAAAAATATAAAAGAAGAATTAAAAAAGATTCAAAAAAAGGGACTGGAAATAAGTTTCAAAAAATCCGAATTAGGGAAAAAAGTTATGGTAATTTATACGGATATTTACGGTAATGATTTTACTGAAACTTTTACCATTTAATAAATATGAAAATGCAAGATATTAAAATTTACAAACAAAAAGATTTAGTTTTGAAAGTTAATCAAAACTATGACCCGACCAAACTTGATTTGGATGCTTGGGATTCTTTTTTAGATAAACTATGTGAAGGTAGAATTTATCAAAAAGAAGCTATAAAAATTGCGGTTATTTTTCTTGCCTCTGAACGATATGTAAAAACAGAAAATTTGGTTGAAGAAAATTATAAAAAGAATCCAGAATTGCAAGCAAAATATTCTTCACTTGGTGATTATAAAAATCATTTACAACTTCCAAATAAGCTTTTTGCAAATATAGATTTAGCAACTGGAACAGGAAAATCTTATGTAATTTATGGGATTGCTCAAATTATGCTTGGACTTGGTTTGGTAGATAAAGTTTTAGTTTTGTGTCCATCACTAACCATTGAGGACGGACTTATGGAAAAATTTGAAGGATTAAGCGGAAATGCAAGACTAAAAAAGTCTATTCCTACAAATGCTAAATATAAAAATCCAAGCATCGTAGATGCAAATGTAACAGTAAAAAATGGGAGTATTTGTGTAGAAAATATCCATGCTGTTTATGAAACAACAGGCTCGTCTATTAAAGACAGTTTCAAAGAGCAAGGAGAAAGAGTTTTGGTCTTGAATGATGAATCACATCATATTTTCAATAAAATATTTGGAAATACAACGGAAGCAAAAGGATTAAAGCGTTGGAAAGAATTTTTACTTAATCCCGATTTTAATTTCAAGTATATTTTGGGCTTTACCGGAACCGCATATCACGACAATGAATATTTTAACGATATTATTTATCGTTATTCTTTGCGAGAAGCTATTGAAGATAAGATTGTAAAAAATATTGAATATGTGCAAAAAGATGACAGTTCGGGAGTTGATGAAAAATTTCAGAAAATCTACCAGAATCATAAAGAGAATTTTGATAAATATCCAAAAGTAAAGCCTTTGTCAATTCTTATTACTAAAGACATTTCAAAAGCAAAAAATCTTCGTGAAGATTTTTTAGACTTTCTTGAAAAAAAAGAAGGAATATCAAGAAAGAGTGTTGAAAAAAAAGTTTTGATTGTTACTTCTCATAAAGACCATAAAGCAAGTTTGCCAAAACTAAAATCAGTAGATGAAAAAGATGATTCTACAGAGTGGATTATTTCTGTTTCTATGCTTACGGAGGGCTGGGATGTAAAAAATGTTTTTCAAATTGTTCCGTGGGAAGATAAGGCATTTAATTCAAAACTTCTAATTGCCCAAGTTTTGGGAAGGGGTTTGAGAATACCAGAAGCATACAAAACCCCACAGCCACAAGTTATAGTTTTTAATCATGATTCTTGGAGTAAAAATATCAAGGCACTTGTTGATGAAGTTTTGGAAATTGAGACAAGAATAATAAGCGAGATTATAAAAACTGGAACGAGGGCAAAATATAATTTTGATGTTTATAATTTAGATTACACAAAAGAAGAGGTTGAAGTAGCTCACAAACCGAATCCTGTTATTAATTATTCTCGTATAGAGAGAGAAGGAATAAAACTTGATTCTCAAGTTATTGAAATAGAAAAAGGAACATCTTACGAATCAATCGCAGGCGGAGTTGTGCGAGATAAAAATTATTTGATTGAATACGGCACATGGACAGTTCAAGAGATTGTTGAGCGAATTTATGAAGAATTTGAGATTAGAGATTGGGAAGGTAAAATCTTGCAACTTGGCAAAGAGCAATACACACAAAATAATCTTCCACCAAAAGAAAAAATTAAAGAGATTATTCTGAAATCAATGAAAAATGTTGAGATTAAAGGCGATAGAGTGATTGAGAAAAATGTAAATAAAATTTTGAATACTTTCGCAACTTTGTTGCGAAAGAAAAGCAAAACAGTTATTCCAAAACTAAAAGTCAATGACCCTGTTTTGATTTCTACAAAAAATATAATCCGAGAGAGTTCTGGAATTGGAAACTTTAGGCGAGGATGCTCTTTGTTTTATACGAATAATTGGGAAAATGAAATTATAAATGAGAAACAAAGAGAAATTCTAAAACAACTTATAAATGATGAAAGTTTGCCAAAAAGTGCAGATAAAAATCAGAATGAATTTTTGTTCAAAACTCCTGTGAATATAGTGTTTACGAATGCGGAACCAGAAAGAAAGTTTGTAGAGAATTTATGCAAAAAAGAAGTTACGGAGAAAATTGAAAGTTGGCTCAAGTCACGTGACAGAGGATTTTATGAAATTGAGTATAGTTTACGGTATGGAAGTAAGGAGTCAAAAACGAGAAAATATACTCATCCAACTTTTAATCCTGATTTTTTCATTAAAATTAAAAAAGGTAATACTGAATATTTTTTGGTTGTTGAAATAAAAGCAGACAAAGACGATTGCGACGATAACAAAGCAAAATATAAATACGCAAAAGAACATTTTGAGCGATTGAATGAAAAACTAAAAGAACAAGGCATTAAACAAGCGTACATTTTCCATTTCTTGAGTCCAAATGGATATACGACATTTTTTGAATATTTGAAAGATGAGAGAATTTTGAAAGGACAAAGCAAGTTCAGATGTGAGTTAGAAAATCTTTTGGAAGAAAATGGAGATGAATAATTGTCGCCCACTTTAATTATTTTGTTTAATAATATTAATTTTTAAATATTA
>JBDRDK010000055.1:0-14099 GCA_043820855.1 bacterium | reverse complement strand
CTAACTTCAGCATGATCTGATCCACTTTTACAGAAATCTATAAATTGATTTAGGTTTTCTTCTTCTCCTTCTACTTCGATATATACTGAGTCATCAGGTTCATTGCGCACAAAACCAGTTAAATCTAAATCTCGAGCTTTGTTCTTAGTCGCAACTCTATAAAACACGCCTTGAACTTTACCAGAGATTTTTATATTTAAATGCTTCAAAGTATTATTCTCTGCCGTCTTCTCTACTATAGATTCCGACTAACTCTGCTTGCTCTAAAATATGCCCCATTATTGCATTTTCTAAATCTTTAATTGTTGAACCTTCGTGTAGATCTAGTTTTGTATCAAGAGCAAATAATTTAAAACTATAATGATGCTCACCGTCAGCAGGACAAGGGCCACCCCAATTCAATTTGCCAAAATCATTCTTTCCTTGTAGCGCATCCGTTGGTACAGTGTTTTCATCAATACTGGAAATTTCAGGATCTATATTCCAAAGCAACCAGTGAGTCCAAGTACCCATAGGTGCGTCTGGATCATCAACAACCAGTGCCAAGCTTTTTGCATTATCTGGTACTCCGGATATGTTTAAAGTCGGATTTACGTCGCTGTTATCACAGGTGTGTTTAGTTGGTATTCTTTCTTCGCTTGCAAAACCCGGACTTGATATTTTCATACATCCCCTTTTTATCTTTTAATTAAAAAATATTTATTGTTTTGGTAATCTAAGGTAAACTGACCCTCTTTATCATCCTCAAAATCAGCTTTTCCCCTTATTCTAGCCTGATCGAAAAATACTCTAGACTCACTACTGTCCAGATCATATTGAAGATAATCAATACCGGCTTTTGCATTTTTCTGGTAATAAACAGAGTGATTAAAAATTTTTGCGATTTGATATTGTTCTTCTTGACCTGGTTTCATATTAAAACTTTATTTCTTTAGAATATTTTTTACCGTAACTGTACCCGAAATACAAACCCAATATTATTAAAATAGCTGTAAATATATGATGTATTAAATACCAACTATCCCAACCCATACCCAAAGAATAGATATTGAAATCAGTATTTAATAAATAAATATAACTAATTTCAATAACTGCATGCACTATCAATTGAATCAACAATCCGAGAAAAACAAAGAGAATGATTACTATGGTTGATTTTTTCACTATCTATTTTTTTCTAATATCTTCAATCTCTAACTGAATATATGCCAAAAGAATAATGATTGCTCCACCAATAATTTTTACAGATGGAAAAGCAACTAAAGTCTGTTCATTATAAACATTAAAAACCCAAGCAACGACCCCGTAAGTAAATATTCCTATACCTACTAAAATAAAAAACATTGCTACTGGAGCAAAGTCAATATTTTTTCGATCTTTGTGAAATAACATATCCACCTCCTTATTTCAGGACATAATAATAAATATTCGACCTCATTTTTATTTTAACATTATTTGTCTTTGTTTTCCCAGTATTTATGGGCTTCTTCTTCCATCTGATCTAAACGATCGTAATAATCAGCAAATTCATTTAAGTGTGCTAAAGCAATTTTTCCAGTCATTATGGAGTCATCATTGGTTACGTTGGTATTTAAATCAACTGTACCGTGCTCAAGCTCTACATCCATACCTCTCCTAAATTGATCTATATCAAACTTATCCCATTTAATTCCGATTTTTTCTCCAATTTCTTTTGCTTCTCCCTCATTAAAACTTTGTTTTGGCATATCACTCCTTTTTTATTTAATCTTACTTATATCTATTTTAACACATATCTTAAGTGTGTTTTATGTCATATCGAACATTTCCAAATGGAATTCTATCCGGTGCACTATTAATAGCTTCATAAGTAGAAGCGTTGTAGATGGTTTTGGCTCCATATTTATCATTTAATTCATCGAGAATTTCAGATGCTTTTTTAGATTTTTCAATTTCTTTAAATATTGATACTTGTTGATATTTTTGGGAAGAGAGATTAAACACTGATACAGCTACAAATATCGGATTTTTGGACCATGGACAGTTTTCAATCATACCCAAAACTGACTGTCTAAAGCTAAAATCATCATAAAATCGACAAACTTTTTTAGTATTTACAAAGCTGCCTCCTCCACTAAATCGAATCACGATATTTATCCCACCGGCTAAATATCCTTGTTTGCGAACTCTGTAAGCGGTTTTTTCAAGGAGTTTATTAAGCACACCTATAGCACCTTTTTTGTTACGAAATTCTGGACCCAAAACATGTGAATGACCTATGGTTTGAGTATCAGAAGTAATATCATCAACTTCATACCCACGCATACGAAAATACCACATCCTACCCCAATGTTTTAACATTCTCTGAGCATCAGCAAGTGATAAACTATATAAATCTAAAGGCGTATATATATTTAAATCTCTAAGTTGCCTATCCATACGAAAATTTATTCCAGTCATATCTTGTAATTGTAATTTGGAATAAAAATTAGATAGATCGGATATTTTTAAAATAACCGAGCCATTTGGTTTTTGACTTTCAGCTGCCATTTTGGCCAAAAATCGGTTTGGTCCTACGCCAACAGAACAAGTTAGATAATCACCAACTTCTTTACAGATAGTTTTTTTAATCTTAAAAGCTAGCTTGTGAGCAGTCCAAAAATTCTGTTCACTTGGATCAAGCTCTACTACAAACTCATCTACACTTAACGGTATAAAATGCGGTGAAAAATTTTCAAGAACTTTTTTGATCTCATTGTGGTAAATCATATACAAAGCTGGTCTAGCTTCAACTATTTTGACAAATGGATATATACTCTTAGCTTCACCCACTCTGGTACCAGTCCTAATACCTATTTTCTTTGCAGCGTATGATGCCGCAATAACACAGCCGGAATCACCAGTGTATGGAGTAACCCCCAAGGGTTTATTACGATAGATGGGTTGGACTTGTTGCTCAACTGCAGCAAAAAATGAATTCATATCTAAAAAAAGACACTGATAATCCCGCGGTTTTTTAGTGATACTCATTATACAATTTATTATACATATATATTTAGTATAATGACTTTAAAAACTATTTGTCAATCCTTCGACAAAGCCCAGGATAAAATAATGGAACCCCAGGGGCATAGCCCGTGGTCCCTATCTTGACCCTCCTTCGCGTAAAGCTTCGGAGGGTTATCCGCCCCATATATAAAGTAAAAGAATTGTGACATCCTCCGTAGCAGAAGACGCATTCATCCTCGGGCAAAGCCCGAGGTCTTCTGCGAAGGGCGGATAAAAAAAGACCGCGCTTGCCACGCGGTATTATGATTTAATTACGTTAATTACAGAGATGTGGGTTGACTACCAAGAATAATTGACCCTCAGCTTGATTACCGGATTTAAGTTATCGGCATATTCTCCGACAATTTCATCTGAAAATACGTCGCAAAATACGATTAATTCTGCTGGGGTTTGAAAATCTAGTGGAATGTTAATCATGATTTTCTTCTCTCTGAAACAGAAACAATCCGAGTTGCGCACCTGCACTAAAAAATGTAAACGCAGTTAAGACATCGGGGTCTCTCGGCAATTTAAATGCTTGCCGGAAAACATCACAGATGTCTTCCTGAATATTACACAAAGCAGAGTGAATTTGAATGCTCGAAAACTGTAAAGATAGAACTAAGCTTGAATCTCCACCCATAGCTTGAATTTCTTCAGTGCAGTCCAAAGATCCACAACAAGTGTAAGAAATATCTACACTTGCTTCCCCACTCCGAGAAATACGAGCTGAAAAGTGTGATACCGGTTCTTTCTTACAAACCGGACACGAAATTCTCTCGCAGTACTCAAGGCGATCATCTCCTCGAGCCAATACCCAAGAAAGATGATTCCTGAGATTGTTCCGCCCCCAACGATCATGTTTTTTCATATCCCCAAGTAACCTTACCAAATATATATAATCATAAAACATGATCTGGCAAAGTGACTCTTTGGGATACCTAGCGTCTTTACTAAAAATATAGGGCTCCTTTGGAACAAAAAGCTTTTTACGAATTGTCAATGTACGTTCACCACCTTCTCCCAAAGATATTTATATCAATCAATCAAAGGTGATTGAAACCATTGTAGTATACCTGAAAACACTAGTTTTGTCAAGGTACTAAATGCCTCTATTTATACCTTCTCCAAGTAATGACTTAAATATCTCTGGATCTAAAATATATATCGTAGTAAAAGCTCCAGCAAATATTATTATTGCTAACCATTTGGTATATATCCCATAGGTACGAACAAACAATATTATTGATATCACTGCAACTATAGTTGGTCCAAGCACTCGCAAATCACCAAAAGGCACAAAATACCCACCAACATAGCTTCCGGTTAGTTCAAAATATTTAGCCAAATCAATATTTATCTTAAATATTAAAAGCATAGTTTCCAATATTAATATTAAAAGCATACTACTTGACGCCCATTTGGTTGATTTGCCTTCTGTTCTGTAAACTTCGTAAATTACTGCTGGTAACATACAAATAATAATAATTAATGCATTAGAAAAATACAAACCAACAATTATCCCTATTAATAAAATTACACTGAGCGCTATGCATATAAGCACAGCGTACTTAGTAGATTTTGCCACAATATCCCTCCTTAAAGAATCATATCTAATATATTATTATCTTTATCAAACATAAATTCAGATTCGATTCTTTGATCTTTTAAAGCTCTTGGCAACCAGTGAATATCATCCGACCACATACAATCAAAGGGAATTTCGTCTACATGAAACCACTTTGGAGCCATTTCTTCAGATTCAATGGGTTCACCGTCCCATATGTCAACAAAATACACCCACACCTGTTGATCCCATTCTGATTTATGAGGAAAATAAAAATTCAAAATTCCCATATGTTTTAAATCTTTTGGTGTAACACTCAGCTCTTCTTGAGTTTCGCGAATCGCGGTTTGTTCTATAGATTCACCCTCTTCCTGCTTTCCTCCTACTCCATTATACTTACCCTCTCCAAAACCTTTTTTCTTCATAGCAAGCAGGATTTTTTCACCATCCCGTAAAAATACTAAACTGCACTTCCTAAGATTATCGTTACAGTTCTTTTTGTAATCTTTTATTTTCATTTTGCTAAATAATACTTTCTTTTTTTATCGGAAAATCTTTCTATCGCATATCTAAGCATCACCCGTGGCATAGTTTTATAATATTTGTTTAAAAAATCTTCTTCAAGTTTCTGGTCGCGTTTACCCACCTCTCTGAGCATCCAACCCACTACTTTGTGTATTAGGTCATGTTTATCGTAAAGTAGGATTTTCGATATCTTCAAAGTGTTGGTAAATTTATTTTCCCGAATAAAGCTAAAAGTGGAGAGGACTGCAATCCTTCTCTCCCATAAATTTTTGGATTTAGCTAGTTTGTACAAAGTATTAGATTTTTTATTTAATAAATAATTTCCTACTATATCTGGCGCAGATAAATCAACCAAGTCCCAGTTATTTATATTTTTGGTGTTTTTTAGGTACATATTATAAATTTTTTGCTTTTCTCTTGTGTCGCCCTTTGTATATTTTCGGACCAATATTAAGAGAGCTATTAGTCGATATTCGTGAATTTTCGAATTTAAGAGTTTTTGCACGTCACTTATTTGAATATTTTTCCAGTATTTACTTACAATCTTTCTTTGTACGGGAACCTTGACCCCTAAAAAAATATCACCTTCACCGTACTCACCTTCCCTAGTTTTAAAAAAACGCTGCAAAGCTTGGGCTTGTGCAATGTTTTTTAGTAAATTAATTTCCTTCTTTATTTTTAACAACATTATTAATATACAAAATAACTATATTTAGTTATATAGATATAAATATTTAAATATTTACTGTTTACTTTGTGGCTTTCCCTTTACAACCACACGAACAATCCTCGGGACATTCACAACATTGCATACACTTATTCTCACAACAAGAACAAGTAGAGTTTTCATCAAGCGGCGTACCACAATCACATTTTGCCATAATACACTCCTTTCAAGATTATTATATCAAATTTTTTTTGAAATTCTGTAAACTAAAAAATAACAGCTGGGACCTTAAAAACAGTTTTTTCCTTGAAAAACGAGAAACTTCATCTAATAAAACTAGATAGGGAGTTTGGGTGTTTTTTAAAATATTTATTTCAAAGCCAACCAATAAAACTCATATAATTCCAACCTGTTGCTACAAGAGAACTTTTGCCTTCCTTTAATGAATAAATATACAACTTATAAGCTCTTTTATTCTTATCTTTCACAGAATTAGTATCGTTAGAATAGAGAATAAAATTATTATTTGTGGCTCTTAATGAGAACATAAAATGATTCGTTGAATCAAATAAAAAATTAACGTTGATTTTATCTATTTGATTGCCTTTTATTTGATACAAACCCGACTTATTAGAAATCTCTTGATCGTTATAAATGTATGCAGCGAGAAATATTTGATCAAAATTTTCATTGTACAAAATATCATCTAACCAAGGTAGTGATTTATAGTCAGTAAAGTAATCCTTAAAATACTTTTTGAAATCTATCAATACCTCTGCGGATAAATCTTTTATGTTGTATTTATACAAGTTCGATTCTACTAAAAAGGAATGTTGTTCTTCACCTATGGTGGTTATCTTAGATGACTCAGCAATAAAATATTCCCCTTTTTCATCAATGCCCCAAAAGGAATCTCCACCCTCATAAAGATTATTACTAAATTCTTGAAAGATTGTAACGCTTTTGGTTAAAATATTAACCTTGTATATTCTCTCTCTATAATGTCCAGCATCTCCTGCGTGCGAAATTACGTATAAAATATTTTTCTCTCCCAATGACCAAGCCCCTAAATTAAATATCTCAAAATGCGAATCTAATGTAGTTATTTTATTTATAATTTGAGTTTCTAGATTATATACAAAAAGATCAGCATTATCTTCGTTTGTCGGGGTATGATCTGAGATTTCTACTAACAAGGCAATATCTTTTTGATTTAGTTGAATTTTAATATCTAAAATTGGCTCGGTTGTACTTAAAATATAAGTTTCCGCGTTATTTTCCGTATTATATTTATACAGCTTTGTATCGTTAATAACTAAATAGATATCTGATTTTTCTACAAATACGTTGGTTATATCACCGTTTTGACTAATAATTTTTCTATTCTTAGCTTTCTGGTGTATATAAAAATTATTACTACTATAATAAGCTTTTTCCCAAATAAAAGAGGCGCCTAAATCTGGGCCTAATGATTCTAGTTGTAATTCATCTTCTTCTAAAAATTGACTTTTATTTGATTGTTCGGTTGTTGGTTTTTCGATATAACACTGACAATTTGAATAAATAAAAAGAAGCGTGATAACTGCTAAACTTGTACTTACAACAAGATAAATTGTAATTTTAAAAAAAAGACTACTTTTCAGATACCAGTCTGTAATTTCTGTAATTTTTTCGATTAGTTTTTTCATTTGTTTCTTTAAAACTTTTCAGATCAATTTTATACCTTAATTTTAACATAATTCTTTATATTTTTCACCATATAAGTATCAGAGAGCTTATATCCTAATTTTCTAAAATAATCCCTTACGCCTATTCCAGATATCACTATCATTTTTTTTACATCAAATTCATCAAATGCGATTCTCTCTGCTTGTTTTAATATCTCCTTACCCAAGCCCTTATGTTGAATAGCATTTTTTGATTTATTAGAAAAAGGTATCTGTTGTCCATAAGTTCGTATTTCTCGAATAATACCCGCTTGTTTTAAAACTTTCAAAAAAGGTTTGGCTGGAATCCGTAATTTCAATATACTAAACAATTTAGTTCTATTTTTATTCTCAAAACTAAGAAAAATTTCTTTTCCTCCCGAAGAATCATAATCTTCCCGATATAGTATGGGTTTATCTTTGTCAGAATAAGTATCTCTCACTTCGCGACACCTTATACACTTACATTTTAAATTTTCTTTTTCCATATATCGAACTATATATTCACGCATATTAGAAAGTTGAGATCCGCCAGCAATAATTTCCTGTGAAGGTATGTCTCGAATCACCCTTTCTACTCTCGTATAATACGGCAATTCCTTCTTAATATTTGCAATTAGCTTAATTAATTGATCTTTTGAATATGGCTTGAATTTTCCTTGTTTATAAAGCTTGTATACGGATGCTTCTTTTACTATAGCTAAAGGATAAATCTTTAAATAATCGGGTCTATAGGCTTGATTTTGAAAAAGCTCCTTAAAAGTACCGAGATCTTTACTAATACTTGACCCTGGTAAATTAAGCATCATTTGATAAGCAATCTTAAATCCAGCATCTTTCAAAAGAACGGTAGCTTTTTTGGTTATTTCAACCCCATGGCCTCTGTTATTTATTTTTAGAACTTTATCATCTAAGGTTTGTACGCCAAGCTCTACTTTAGTTATGCCAAGCTTACGCATCCTCTTAATTTCTTTTTGGTTTATATAATCTGGTCTTGTCTCAACTGAAATTTGCACAATTCTTGTTTTAACTCGTTCATTTATTTCTTGCAAATTTTCTAACGGTAAATTTGATTTTATTTTTGTTTTTTTCTGAAAATTATTACATGCCTCAAATATTTTCTTAATAAACCAAGTTTGATAATTTTTTGGATAATAAGACCAAGTTCCACCAACTGTCCGCAGATTTATTTTATCTGTAGGATGACCAGAACACTTTAAAGCTCTCAGACGGTTGGTTGTTTGTAAATATGGATCAAATTTATTAAGAATAGCTCTCATCACTGCTGGCTCGTTTTTTAGATAACTTTTTGGCATACCTTTTTGCGTAGGGCAATACAGACAATTCCCTGGGCATGGGTACGGTTTAGTTAAAACAGAGACAACTACCACACCTGACAAGGATCGTGTTTTTTTAATTCTTAAAATATCTTCGAGTTTCAAATTCGCTTTATACTTTTTTTCTTCTAATATCTTATGATAAGCTTGAAGTAACTCAAAGTTAGTGGGAGTATTATTAATTTTATATTTTCCTAGAATTTTATTTGACATAACTAAAAAATCTCTTCTATTCTGAGGTTTCAGCTCCAGAGATTTTAGAATGATTTCTTTATTAATTAAATCAAAACTTATCTTATTCATATGGAAGAAAAATTAGCTAAAAAAATTTTGGAAAGAAATATACAGGATTATAATAAAATTGCCCAGAAATTTTCAGAAACTCGAAATTATTTATCTTCGGATTTTAAGTTTATGCAAAAATGGGCGAAAAAAAATGATAGAATACTCGACTTGGGTTGTGGTAATGGTAGGTTATCGGAATTATTTCCAAAACCAAGTTATAACTATATCGGCACAGATCCGTCTCAAGAATTAATCAAAATGGCAAGATCCCGCTATCCAAACCAAAGTTTTAAGGTTTCAGCACCTTTAAGTTTATCATTTTCTTCTAATTTTTTCGATATTATATACTGTCTTGCTGTACTTCACCATATTCCATCAAAAGAATATAGAGTTAAATTCATACAAGAAATTTGTCGAACATTAAAAAAAGATGGTGTTTGTATTCTTACAGTTTGGGATATAAAACAACACTCTTGTATTTCTAAAAGTATTCTGATAAATAATTTACAAAAAATTATCGGCTTAAACCAAATGGATTTCAATGACACACTCTACCCATTTAAAGATTCTTCAGGGAACACAATAATACAACGATATCTACACGGCTTCACACTTAATGAATTAAAGAATCTATTCATTAAATCAAAATTTAAGATTCTAGATTCTGGAACTTTATATCGCGGTAAATATCAAAATTTGTATATAATTGCCAAAAAATAAAAAAATACCCTGGAATTTCCAGGGATTTGATCTTTGAATCTATAAAGAGAACGGTTATGGTCGGTCGGGGGGACACCGTCTTACTGTCCCCCCTATGAGGTAGTGCAGTAAAGATCTAAGTTGATCTGGTTGAAGTATAGTATATTTGATTAAAAATGTCAAGTCCTTTCTGTTTTTATTTCTAAAAAATAGTTAAATTCACACTTGGAAGTATATCAAGATAAATTAACATTTTTATAGCAAGATCAAACACAAAAAATCCTCCAAAAGCCCATATTGCCCATTTTGGTACATCAGATTTATCACCACTAGAATATTCTGCTAAAACTCTTATTAAACCCAGAGTGTATATGTAATACCAAGCCAGGGGAACAGCTAAACTCAATCCAGAAACAGAACCTAGTCGAGTAACAACTATAAGATCAACAAACACTGCACATAAAACTGACAAACTTATCCACCATCCCCAATCTTTTATCAACCAACTCAGCAAATAACTTACTGATACAATTATTATAAATACTTTATAGAATTGCCACCACCAATCTAAGGAATAAATACTATCTCCAAAATCCGCACCCTGGATATACCTTAAAAAAACTTCATACATACACAGTATTGCAGTACCCAATATTACAAAAAAAACAAAATTTAAAAAATGCTTTTTTAACATAAGATTGTATTTTTAAAAATCGTAATTATTTTTGATTTTCTAGCTTGTTTTCTTTGGGTTGGAAAACAAATATATATAAAATCTCTAATATTCCAATCGTGTTTATCAAAAACAACACTACAAACCAACCAACTTGATTATTTCGACCTGCTCTCCATAGGGCAATTCCCTTCCATACTACAGACCAAATCATCAATATAAAAAACAACAGTGTTAGCCCAAGACCCCATCCCATAATATTAAACCCCAATTGTGCTACTGCCGCATCATTTAACTCATTTGACATAATACCCTTCCATAATTAATTATCCGCTATTATTTTACACTCTTTTAATTATTTTTAAAAAGCCGAAAGCAAGAATTCCTCCAGCTAGAGCTGTCAAAAGCTGTGGCCAACTCATAATCAGTCCTACTTGTTTTGCTAGTTCAGTTTTTATAAGTAAATTAATAACAACTGAACTTGTGGTAAAAAGAAATAAGAACTTCACAACACTTGCTGAAATTAAACCCGTCCAATAATTTTTCTTATATATACAACCAAATACTATAACCAAAACTACGTTTGAAAGCATTATAAACGGTATCATTGGGGCTAAAACTACGGGTAAGAGCCCAACTGAAAGAGCGATAATACTAGGAACCAAACCCACTAAAATCGCACTCTCTGTACCTAACAGTACTACTGAAATCATCAAAGTAGCATTCACGATCGGCCCAGAGATAATCTGTTGGTGACTTAAAAGTATAGGAGCTACTGTAGCGATACCTAAAAGTGCGCTAAATTGTATGAGTTTTTTGGTATTTATTCTCGGAATTACTAATTCTTTAATTTTTTCCATGTTTCTCTATTTTATTAATTTGTGGACTAATTTTTACTTCTCTTTTTTTGGCAGAATAATATGTATGACAAATTTTATGAATTATTTTATCGTTTGTTAAGTAATCCTTGTAAACTTTTTTTACTATGGGGTTTTCGTGTGCAACCCGAATCTCGGACTTTTCATCTAATTTATATAAACTCTCTGCTCTTTTTTTTCTGATATCACTATTTGAAGGTACTGGCTGTCCACCTCCACCTATACAACCACCCGGACAAGCCATAATTTCAACTGCATCGTATTTTTTTGGATCTTTTTTTAGCTCTTCTAGAATTTTACGTGCATTGCCGAGTCCACTAGCTACTACCATTTTAACCTCTTTATCACCCATATTGATATTTGCTTTTTTTATACCCTCCATACCTCTTAATTCTTCAAATTCAATTTTCGGTAGTTTTTGTTTTGTAGCTTTGGCGTAAGCGCTACGAATAGCTGATTCAGCGACTCCACCACTTGCTCCATAAATTACACCTCCTCCGCTTGGAATTCCCATGGGATCATCAGCTTTTTCAGGATTAATATTTTTTAAATCAATTTTATTTTTATGAAATAAATATGCTAATTCTCTAGTAGTTAATATATAATCAACTGGTTTTATGCCATCAATCTCTAACTCTGGTCTTCGTATTTCATATTTTTTTGCAACACATGGCATAATTGAAACTACCACAATTTTTTTTGAATCGAGTTTTTCTTTCTGAGCATAATATGTTTTAATTAATCCACCCATAATAGATTGAGGCGAACGCGTAGTAGCTAGATTTGGGATAAATTCTGGATAATTAAATTCAACAAACTTAACCCATGCTGGACAACAGGATGAAAGACAAGGACCACTACCTTCTTCTAATTTTTCCATCAACTCTTTTGCTTCCTCTGTAGTAGTGAAATCAGCACCTACTGATACGTCAAATACTTTATCTACACCCAATTTTCGAATACCTGCCACTAACTTATCGGTCACGATCTCACCATATGGTAAGTTAAATTCTTCACCGATACTAGTACGAATAGATGGAGCAAACTGAAATATCACTGTTTTGTCTTTTTCTTGTAAAGGTTTTTCTACATCTTTAAATTCTCCCACAGCTTCAAACGCACCAACTGGACAATGAACTATGCATTGACCACAATATGTACAATCCCGTTTCGGATCTTCAGTTGGAACTACTCTAAACATATGATCTTTTTCCTGTTTTTCTAAAAAATTAACTGATTGTTGTTTGCATGCATCTATACAGTTCCCACAATCAATACACTTGGAACTATCAAAAATAAGAGCAGGACCAAATTCATATACTGGAAAATTAGTTTTACGGTCTATGAATCTATTAATCTCTACGTTGTATTTTTTGGCAAGTTTTAAAAGCTGACAATTGAACGACCAAATACAATCGTTACACTCTTCACTGTGCTGAGCAAATATCAATTCTAGATTTACTTTACGGGCGTGGTTGATGTTTTTTGATTCTGTGGTTACAACCATACCCTCAACAATTTCTGTAGAACAAGACGTATGCAAACCTTCCTGACCTCTGATTTCAATTAAACACATACGACAACTAGCCTTAATGTCCAGATCTGGGTGATAACATAACGACGGAATATCAATTTCATTTTCTCTGGCTACTTCAAAAACCGTCTGGTTTTTTTTGCCCTCAACTTTTTTGCGATTAATAGTAAATTTTATTTTATCGTCCATAAATCTTTTCAATTAAACTTTTAAACGGCACGACTGCAGTCTTACCCAAAGCGCAAAAACTGGTTTCTTCCATAATATAAAAAATATCTTTTAGGACTTGTACTTTGATGGTCTGATTTTGCAGCATTTCTCGAATCCTATATATACCTTCCCGACATGGCACACACTTGTCACAATTTTCTTGATAAAAAAATTCTACCCATTTTTCCAATAATTCATCAGGATCTGTATTATATTTATCGTAAACAACAATTGCACCCTGACCTCTCACCCCCTGATTGAGTTCACCTGATAGTTGAATCTCACCAGACATGGCGCCGCCTGACTGAACAAAAAATTCAAAATCCGGATAATTATTAGTTTCTTTTAATATCTGTTCTGCAGTATAATTCTCTGGTAATTCGAATACCCCTGAATTTTGGATATCCCCACTTATTGTATAAAATCGAGTTTTCTCATACTGACCTAGATCAATTTGAGCTATATGATAAAAGGTTTCCAAATTATTTACTAAAGTAGGTTTGTCAAATATACCACGATTACATGGATATGGTGGTCGTAGTCTTGGCTCTATGCTTTCACCACTAATAACTGAACATAATGTAGATTCTTCTCCGGCAAGATATCCACCAGTTTTTTGAAATAACTCTATGGGTAAGTTCCCTATTAACTTTTCTAATATTGATCCAAATTTTTCATAATAATCTTCGCGAATATAAATATATGCTTCGGACTTGAGAAAAGTGTCTAGTGCAACCTTAATCCCAGCTATTACATCTTCTGGATGATTTTCCAGTATATACTTATCTTTTTCTACTCCCGGTTCACCTTCAGCACAATTACATACTATATACCTTGGTTCACCCGAAGCTTTAGCAAATAGTTCCCATTTTTGCCACGTAGGATAAGCCGCTCCCCCCCTACCCACAAGTTTAGTTTCCTTTAATTTTGAGATGAAATCAGTACCCATATGATTTATTATAAATCAATTTCACCCTAATACAAAAAAATG
>JBDRDK010000054.1:0-4482 GCA_043820855.1 bacterium | reverse complement strand
TTACTGAGATTTTAACAGTTTTAATAATATTAGGTCTTTTATTAGATGCTCTTCTTTCTGATAGCTGGCAAAAAATGATTTTAAAAATTATTGTGGTAGCTTTAGTGGCTTATGGTGGATATTTATTAATCCGTAATGTTTTGGATGAAATAAAGAAAAGGAAACGACTTCAAGAACTTACCAATGAACTTAAAACAGCAAATAAGCGCTTAGCAGAGCTAGATGCGCTTAAGACCGAGTTTGTATCTATGGCTAGTCATGAGCTTCTTACACCTATATCGGCGATACAGGGCTATTTACACATGATTCTGGAGGAAAAGATAATTCCACTTACTGATTCAAAAGCTGAAGGGATTTTGCGAAAAGTATATGGATCTAGTAACCGTTTGGCTCGATTAGTTACTGATCTCTTGAATGTATCCAGGATAGAAAGTGGGCGTTTGATTGTTGAAAAACAAGTTTTTGATATCAATCAAGTGATTCAGATTACAGTAAGTGAATTAAAGATCAAAGCTCAAGAGAAGAACTTAAAGATAGTCTGGTCACCACTGGTTCACCCCAGAGTAGTAGCAGATAAAGACAAGCTAAAACAGGTTATGACTAATATAATTGGTAATGCGATTAAATATACTGAAAAAGGTCAGATTGAGATAGCTACATCAGTCAAAAAAGACCAATCTTTGGGTACAAAATTGGAGGGGAGTGGAAATAGCATGAAGCGTATAACCCAAAAAGGTGATTTTGTAGTTATGCAAGTAAAAGACACAGGGGTTGGTATACCCAAAGAGGAGATTAGAAATATTTTTCAGAAATTTCACAGAATCGGTGATTGGAAAACCCGTAACACTCAAGGAACTGGTCTAGGACTATATATTGCTAAAAATATTACTGAAATGATGAGTGGTAAGATTTGGGTAAAAAGCGAATATGGTCACGGCAGCACTTTTAGTTTTTCTGTACCCATAGCAAAAGATGATACAATAAATAAAGATAAACATAGCGAGTAATCGTTTAATTTTTAGAGTTTTTAATAAATATTTTACATTTAATTTAAATGTGTCCCAGTAACACTACTTTCTGAGAAAACGAACTATGTTCTGTTATTCCGGGAAGTATAGTGTACGGGGCTTACTGATCTTTTCGCGAAGCGAAAAATCAGTAGCGGAGGGGATATAAACGGAGAAGAAGAACAAGAACAACAACAAAAACCTGGTGGAGGAATCGGTGATTTTGCAAAAAATGCTTTAAATTCAGTAGTAGGCGTTAAGGGTAAATTGATTGCATACGGAGTATGTGCAATTGTTTTGATTGTGGGTGGAATTATTGCTTTGATTGTTTTGGGTTGTTCAAATTTGGGTGAACCCACAGACTTCGAAGGTTATACAGTTGATCAAAGTGTGATGCTCGGAACTGGCATTACTGCGGAAAACAAAGCCGAAGTCGCGGAAAAAATTGGCAAGCATATCCGAACTTATGCGGGTAATGATAACGAGTTTTTCAAAGAAATTGAAGCTAGCGGTATAACTGGCGAGGAAGAGGTTAATCGGGCAGTTGGCGAGGCCTTTATTGATTCCGGTTACTTAGAGACCGGAATAAGTGGTGGAGAGGAAGTTAAAGCCGACAACAAAGTATATGCACAAGGTAATTTGACTGGAAAAGTAATTGCACTTGAGGCAGGGCATGGAGAAACTAGTAATAATAATACACATCCTTGTGGTGGTGGAGCGCCTGGTGAAGCTGCGATAAATCAAGAAACAGTTATAAAATTAAAAACATTATTTGAAGCAGATGGTGCTACGGTAGTGCTGACGAGAGAGACAGATTGTAGCGATAGAGAAGGAATTCCAGCTGAAAGAAACGGTCGCAGAGAGAATTTAAGACAACGAGCTGAAAAAGCCAATAATGCAGGAGCGGATATTGCTCTAGATATTCATCATTTAGAAACTACTGCACAAGGAGGATCTTTAGTAATTGTCGGACCTTGCGATCCTAACTTCGACAGTTATGATGTAGATGAGTTTAGGGGTAGCTGCGACGAAAGATTTGATGAATTTTCAGGATCAGCACTAGCAAATATTGTTTTAACAAAAATGAGCGAATTCTACGGGGAAAATCCAAATAGACCAAAAAGAGGTGGAAACTATGACTTTTTAAGATATGCTAGGATGCCGACTGTAATAATCGAAGCTACTACTTCAAATGATCTGAGAATTGATACTTCAAAAGAAGCGCAAAAACTCTATGAAGCTGTACATGAATATTTTGAAACCAATCCAACGCAACAGTTAGAAGAAGATCAAGAACTTGGAGTAAATATTGGTTTGATTTTGGCAATTGCCAAGGTAGAGACCGAATATACCAAACCAGAAACCGCATGGAGATGTAGTGGTTGTAAAAGTGTGCAAAATGCTTTTAATGCACAAGACGAAGATGGCGGACTTTTGGAATATAGCAATTGGCTAGAGGGAGTGCGAGCTCAAGGTAAATATATTTATTATACTTATGGTGAAAATGGACAGAATACAGTGACTGATATTGCGGAAACACGAGGAGAAGGTGAAGCTTGGGCAAGTGAGGTGCGAAGTGAAATGACAAATTTGTTTGGAGAAATTCCAGAGCTAAGTTTGGGAGGATTTTACGGGAGTGGAGATATAATACAAAAAGCTCTTGAATATGTTTGTGCGAATCGAAAACCCCATGAAGAAAATAAGCCCTGCGGTCCGGATATAAAAGGAGGGAAAGGTACGATTCCTTATCTTTGGGGTTCAGCTGGAAGTGGTATAGGTACCCAAGCCGTTGTGAATGTAGGTTTAGATTGTAGTGGTTTTGTTTCACGGGTTCTTCGAGAAGCTCTACCTGAGAAATTCAGTTTTGGCTACCATAATTCCACATTAGGGTTTGCGGATTTTATTAATAAACCAGACAATCCAAATTTTCAAGTTGTTGCGGATTATACTAATTGGCGACAAATTGTAGATGAAGGGTTGTTAATTCCAGGAGATATTATTATCTATGGAGATAAAAAATCCGATGGATCGTTTAATTCTGATACTAAAGATAATCATGCTGTAATATATGTTGGTATAAATAGTGAAGGTCAGTATTATGCAATTGAATCAACGAATAAAGATGGTTATAATGGTCCTCAACAAGATACAAAAGGAGATACATTTGATTACCGTTCCGGTAATGTTTACATTATACTAAGAGTTAAGAATTAATTATGAAAAAGAAAATTATTATAATTAGCTTGATTGCTTTAATGCTGATTTTTGGAATTCTTTGGTATGTATTTATTTATAGAAATTATGCTGAAAAAGCTCAGATTGAGTCCAAGATCGAAGAAGTTGCTGATTTTATAGATGTTCGTTTTCTTGGTGAGAATATTGAGAATAACTTATTTAAATATGTTTTCAAAGATTATAAACAAATTCTTGAATATAATTTTGACACTAACGAAAGCCGAGCCATATATACACTTGATTCGGGTTTGATTGAGGATACAATATGGTCTCATGATTCAAAGCAAGTAATTGCGCGAATATATGATAATTCAAAATATTTATTGCAATATATTAATCTTGAAACCGGTCAGAGCGCAAATCTAAATTCCAATATTCAAAAGGTTGTTTTTTCTCCTGATGGAAAACAAATTGCATATTGGTTTTTTAAATCGAATCAAAATACCATTAATATTGCCAATCCAGATGGAACAAATTGGAAAGTAGTATATAATGTGGAGGATCTTGGAGAATCAAATATTTTATTGTACTGGTTAAATAATGGATTGTATTATTTTGTTCAATCCAGTACAGAAATCACCCCCTCCGAGTTATATAAACTAGATCTTAAAAATAAAAACAAACCAGAAGAAATTTTATCCGACTTTTTTATACTATATCCAGGATCTAGTAATAGAAATCTTGTATCGCAATCTTCTGGATTTGGCATATATGATACTGGAAATAATCAATTTTCTGAAATTACGCAGAATATTTATGGCATTTCTGCCTATACTTATTTGAATAATGAATATATGTTAGTTGCGGGCTCTCCCAGCCAAACCAAATTGTCAAATTCGATTTATTTAATTAATCTGAAAAGAAATAGCGCAGAAATAATTCTTGATGGTAGTAAATTCAAAAAATTTGCAGAAAGAAATATTTTAAATCTTTTGTATAATAAAAAAACCAATAAAATATATATCAATATTGATAATACGATTTATAATATAGATATTGATGTAAGTAAATATATAAAATAAAATTAGATTTAGATAAATATTTAAAATAATAAGCGATCCCGCATAACTTCTTTCTGTAAAAGGGATTCCACCCTGTTATTACAGAAACGGTGTCACGGGACTATCCTGACGCACCAAAGGTGGTCGGGAGGGAAGGTGAATATGGCAAAAGGGAAAATTTTGATTGCGGATGACGATATTACTTTAATGGATATGTATAAGCTTCGACTTGAAGCAGA
>JBDRDK010000053.1:0-26783 GCA_043820855.1 bacterium | reverse complement strand
TTTGCCATAATTTGGGGTTTTTTCGCCAACTAAATTTCCGCTAGGGTCATATAATGACATTATATCTCCTTCATTATTTAAAGATATATTAATGCAATTACTATATATAACAAGATATTGTTTCGGCTCTAAGATAAGTTTACCTTTTAAACAAACAATATCTGCTTTAAGCTCTATAATACTTACTGACAGATCTTGCAATTTCCAATCCTCTAAATTCACCGGCAAATCACCATAATTATAAAGTTCAATTGCTTCATCATCTGCGTCTTTCAAAGGACTGGCTGGATCAGGTAAAAGTTCATTAATACGAATGGAATTTCCGTAAACTGGCTCCGGTGGCGGAAGAATAATTAATTTTTCAAAAATAAATGAGCAGGTTTCACTATAATCAGAGCAGCTAAATACATCGCAAGACTGTATTCGCCAAAAATAAGATCCATTATCCAGAATAAAATTTGTTGAAGTATCCGATGTTGATATTTGAAAAACTTGGTTAATAAATCCTAAATCAGTAGCTAGTTCAAAATTATAATAAACAGGATTATTTTCAGCATCATTTGATATATTCCAACTAAAATCAACTTGTTCAGCATTTATACTATCTCCGTTTTGTGGTTCCAAAAGTGTAGCTGAAACGGGTGAATTGTTTGTAAAATTTGAATTTTGTTTACCGGGTGTGCCGCCGTCATTTGAACTTTCCTTCCAATTAGTTTGTTCATTTAATAAATTCGGATTTATTTTTTCTAAACTTTTATCATTACCATTAGCTCCCCATAAGTTCTCATAAGTTATAGAATCCCGGGGCTCTCTATTACTTCCAATTGCCAAACCAACCGTGTCTGTACTGTTACCAAAATCTATAGCCGCCTGAAGTATTTTGCTGGAAAAATTCAAGTGTTCTTCCATAAATTCTGCAATATTCTTAGCTACAATTAAATATTCTCCGGAATTCAACACTATATCAGAAGGTCCTAACACTCTTCTATTTGTTCCATCAATAATTCTTAAAGCATCGCTGCTTGACCCTGTGAGAATCTCTACAGATTTAGAACCAGTATTGATAATTTCAATCCATTCTCTGTCAGCATCACTGCCTAACAAATTATACATAATCTCATTGATTCGTAGATTTCCAACTGACGAAGTATCATCTGCTGGTGCCAGAAGTGGCAAAAAATATAAAGAACTAATCAAAAATATTAGAACATACTTTATATATCTATTCACCCTTCCCTCCACTTTAAAATTAGATTTAACTTATTTAGAATTTTGGATTTAGGATTTATTTAGATCAATTAGAGCAATTAGAAATTAGTTATTTACAATAAGTCTTTATCCTTGCGTAGTATCATATGAAATTTCCTTTTTGATCTTTTCAGGTACTTTTTCTTGTTCGATCATTCGGATAACTTTCTTAACCAATCTTCTGGGATTTTGGTCATATGCGATTTTTCCTGGTCCTCGACGAGCTTCTTCCACAATCTCTTTAATCTCTTTTGCCATACCGCCTGTGCCTAATAATACGCCTATTGGTTTCTTATCCTCAAAAGCAATAGTAAATTCATTTAATGTACCCATTCGTCCACACGACACTATTACTGCGTCACTACTTCTGGTAAGCAATAAATTTCTGCCGGAGTAGTCAAAACCAGTAAAAATAATCAGATCAAAAAGATCCGTAGGCAGACGGTATTTTTTCACGTGCTCTTTTTCACTAGAAGCAGGCGACAAACCAATACTTAAACCTCCAGCATTTTTTGCACCTTTGGCAGCCTCATACGGTATCCCAGTAGTTGCACCAGTAACCAAAACCCCGCCTTGAAGAATAATTTCTTTACCCAATTCCTGAGTTTTTTTAGCTGCATCAGGGCTACAAACTCCCTTTATTAAGGCTGAACCAGAAACACAGATTTTATACTTTATTTCCTGAGCTTTAATTTTACGAATGTTTTTCTTCATATTTATCCCTCGAGCTGAATTAAACTTCGTACTAAATTAATATATTGTTTTTGACAAATCTTATCTGGGATATTAGCTTTAATTATTTTTATGGCTTTATTTCGATATTCTAAACTTAATTGCTTACAAAATTCTTTGCTACCAGCTTTTTCAAAAATCTGAGCAATTTCTAAAGCTTTCTTATAATCAATTTTGTCAGAATAATACCTGGCTAACTTTTCTCTAATTTCTTTATCATCTGACGAAAGGGCGTGCATTAAGGGCAGGGCCTTCTTTTTTTGAATTATATCTTTCATGGATTTTTTACCAGTATCTTTTTCATTTTTCCATACTCCAGCATAATCATCATAGGCCTGATAAGATAATCCGAGATTAATTCCAAACTCGTACATAGCTTTTTGGGTCTTGGTGTCAGCTTTGGCAGTAAGAGCGCCTATTTCGCAAGATACAGCTATGAGTTCAGCTGATTTACGGCGTATCATTTTTAAATATAAATCTAAATTTAACCATGAATCCGTTAAATCTCTTTTTGCCATTTCAATATCTAAATATTGACCCTCAACAATCAAGCCGTATGTATAAGATAATTTTTCAAATACGGTCATAAATAACTTTGGATCTTGTATTTTGATCAACGCTCTGTAGCTTAAATTAAATAGTGCGTCTCCGCTATTTACCCCGTGATCAAGATCCCAAATTTTCCAAACACATGGTTTTCCACGTCTTTTTTCATCATTATCTTCAATATCATCATGAATTAATGAAAAGTTGTGGAAAGTTTCAATAGCTACTGCCGGGGGTATTGCGTCTGTAACCTTGCCACTCAAAGCTTTAGTAGTTAGTAAACATAAAATTGGTCGAAATATTTTTCCGGTTTTGGGTTTATCAAGCTTTTTGAAGCTCTGATCAACAAAACCAATATGATATCGCCCCATTCCATATAAGGGACCCAGATCATCTTCTCCAGAAATTAATTCCTCCAGTTCAGTATATATAGACTGTATAAAATCTGGATAGGTTTTGTCTATGAGTTTATTAAAATTCGGTTTATTCATTTTCCAAATCTCCTCTTTCTAGATTGAAACTCATCTATGGCTTTTTTAAAATCGTTTTTTGAAAAATCTGGCCATAATTTATCTATAAAGTACAATTCACTGTAAGCTGCTTGCCAAAGTAAAAAATTTGAAAGTCGTAACTCCCCACCTGTACGAATAACTAAATCAGGGTTTGGAACATTAGCTTGACCAGTATATAGCAGTTTTGAAAATTCTTTCTCAGTAACAGCACTTGCTTTTATTAAATTTTTAATAGCATGAAGTATCTCGTCTCTTGCGCCATAATTCAGTGCTAAATTTACAATTATTTTATTATTACCTGATAAACGTTTAATCCCATAAAGTATAGTTTTTTGTAATTTTTTAGGAAAGGAATTTAAATCACCGAAAATATTTATTTTCGCACCTTGATTATCAAATTCGTCCAAGTATTTTTGCATAGCCCAATCTATTAGATTTAATAAATATTTTACTTCTTGCTTATCTCTTTTCCAATTTTCTGTAGAAAAAATATATAAGGTCAGATATTTAATACCTGCTTTTCCAGCTACTTTTACGATATTTCGTACATTTTCAACGCCTTGTTTATGACCGGAAAAAGTGGACAGGCCTTTTTTCTCTGCCCACCTTCTATTACCGTCCATAATAATTGCAATATGTTTTGGAGTGATTTTTGACATAAAAAATACTTCTTTATTCTAAAAAGTTTGAGGGTAAATGTCAATCAGAAGAGGTCTGGTTATTATCTTGATTAGTCTGATTTTGTAGATCGTAATGTTTAGAATGATCCTTAGATTTTTGGATATTCTTAGTTTCTAAAATTTCATCGTCTTGCGGGTAAAATTTATTATTTTTTGAATAGTTATTTTTTTTATAACCGTTTAACCTTACTAATAAGTTATATAAAGTAGAAATCTCTCGAGCTACAGTATTGGGCTCTGGGATTTGATGGAATATGAAATTTCTGGAAGCTCCAGCTGTCTGTATCTCCAAATCTCCATAACCAAAAAAGGTAGCAAACATTCCATTTACTTCTACTGACACATCTTCAACGTGGATTATTTCCACAGAAAACACTGCTCGATTAAATAAATCCCTCTGCTCGATCTCCACTATTCTTCGATTAGTGATAATTACTATATCAAAATAGTAATTCATCCAGAAAATCAAACCAAAAGTAACGACCAGTAATAAATATGATCCAAGAATTAATGTTAATGGACCTGCAAAATATTCCCAAACTTGGGGAATTTGAATTTTTATTATCAGATATAAAATAAAAGGTAAGATTGACATAAATAATAACAATAGTCCTAATTTCAAAAAAATAAACCAGTGTCGGTGAATAAAATATATTACTTTTTCACCAGGTAATTTACTAGGAATTGGATATTTTTTACTTTTTACTTCCATAATTAAATACCATTTCCTTTAAAAATATTATTTAAATTCTCAAAATCCCAGTTGCCGTATAAAGAAAATATTATAGTAAAACAGATAATAAAAATAGCAAAAATTATAAAAATCAATAACATTTTTTTAGCTGGACTTTCTTCATAACCAAACCTAATAAGGTGATAAGCAATAATCCAGGAAAATCCAACCCAGATTAATATAAATACAAAAAAAGCAGTAAAAAATATTATTTTTATCACCAGAGCTTCTCCTGTTTTTCGTCTTCTTTTAATTTTTTTACCATACTAGACGGCATCTCTGTACTAAATTCATAACCCAAGTATTCATACCCCCCAGGAGTCACCACTCTTCCACGAGAAGTACGTTTTAAAAAACCTATCCTCATCAAATACGGCTCAATAACTTCTTCAATTGTACCACTATCTTCGCTAGTTGCTGCAGCCATAGTTCCAAGTCCTACAGGCCCGCCTTTAAATTTTTCAATGATTGTAGTAAGTAAAGTTCGATCAAACCTATCTAGTCCGATCCTGTCTACATCCAACATCTCCAACGCTTCCTGCACAGTTTTTGGGTTGATTTTACCGGCTTTTTTTACATCAGCATAATCTCGAATTCTTTTCAAAAGTCTATTGGCTACTCGGGGGGTTTTTCTAGATGATGTAGCGATTTGTGTAGCCGAATCTTGATTTATATCAAAACCTAATTTTTTCGCACTTTGAGTAATTATTTCGCCTATCTCTTCGTCTTCATAAAAATCCAATCTATGCACAACCCCAAACCGATCTCTGAGTGGCCCTGAAAGTAAACCAATTCTAGTGGTTGCACCAATCAAAGTAAACTTTGGTAAATTAAGACGTAAGGATTTAGCACTAGGACCTTTACCAACAATTATATCCAGTGCATAGTCTTCCATGCAAGGATACAGTATTTCCTCAACATTTCGATTTATTCTATGAATTTCATCGATAAACAAGATATCATTGTCTTTTAAGTTAGTCAGGATAGAAGCCAGATCTCCAGCTCTTTCAATGGCTGGACCAGAAGTAATTCGAAAACTGGTCCCTATTTCATTGGCAATTACAGATGCTAGAGTGGTTTTACCAATACCTGCTGGACCGTATAAAAGTACATGCTCTATAACATCTTTTCTTTTACGCGCAGCTTCTAACATAATTTTCATATTTTCTTTGATTTTTTTCTGACCGATAAATGACTTAAAATCCTTAGGACGCAGTGATTTATCCAAAGATTCTTCTTTTTTTTGCAGTTTTGGGTTTAAAATATCATCTTGATCTTTTTTGGGTTTTGGGGTCATAAAGTTTTATTAAAAAATTTTAATATTAAACAGTATATTTTACCACACTATCTGTCTTTTGCTATATGCCATATGCCATGTGCTATAAGCTATATGTCATATGCTATCTGCCCAACTTCTTCAGCGCCCATTTGATTTGCTTATTTGAATCAGTAATATTTTTTGGTATTTCGCTAAATACTCTGGCAATTTCAACTCTAGAATAACCAAGACCAGCCAAAGCTTCGCTCGCTTCATCTAAATTTTTAGGTAGCACGGAACTTAACTCCTCGCCTGTAAGTTTATTCTTCAACTCTAGTATAATCTTTGATGCCATTTTTCTGCCGATTCCTGGCACTCCAGTAAATATACTTGGGTTTTCAGTGTGTATGGCTTGTTTAATTTTATCAGCATCAGAATGCGATAAAATACCGAGAGCGCCTTTTGGTCCTACGCCAGATACAGATATCAACGCTTCAAAAATTTTAAGAGTGGCTATTGATGAAAAACCATACAGTTCTTGTAAATTTTCCCGAATGTGCAAGTGAGTGTACAGGGTAATTTTCTTACCTTTGGATTTAGACAGTATATCTTGAGACACAAAGACCTTGTATCCTACATCCCCAACGTCCAGAATAATCCAATTAATATCAAATTCACTAATTATACCTTGCAATTTTGCTATCAAAATACTCCTAATCTCTTAGGAGTATTATACCTGAAAATACCACAAACATAAAACTATTCTTGAAACGGATCTAGGATCGTAATTTCTCCGGCTTCAGTATCACTCAAACCGCAATACAAAGTCGCGGTTCCATCTTCATTTCTGGTTATACCCCCAGGGAAAAGTACATCTGCTAATTCATCTGGATTATCAGGATTTGGTACCTTAATAGCTCCGCCTGAAAAATCTTCTCTGGTAGCAATAATCTGCATTGGACTTACGCTAGAATTTGTGGGATCAAAGACAAAACTCATAGCACAATAATGTTTATTTCCATGCTCGTCTTTCCCATATATATGTCCGATAACTCCTAACTGACCATTTTTCAGGGTTATCACTTGATTAACTCCTCCTTTTTCTTCTGGCAAAAATATACCTGGAATCATTTCAGCGTTGATCATAGTAGCTGGAGATAACTCGTCAAGATCATCAATCTCTGTGTAACCAATCTTGCCTTTTTTAGCCACAGAGCCTTGAGGTCTAGTAAAAATGCCGATTTTGCCGTTTTCTAATTCAACCAAACGTACATCCTTCATTCCAACTGGACTAGTGGTAAATTCCCTGAGATCACTTAGATCTGTTCCGCGAAAAAAAACCGTTTCCCAGCTTAATTCTCCGCTTTCATCTCTCCAAGCTCTTACGCCCCCCAAAACGATTTCGCCATGAATAAAACTAAAGAACGGATCTTCAAGCTCCAGTGTCGGCGTATTCTCGTCCAATCTCCATCTTTCCCCATCCTCCACAAAGAAGCCGATCTGTGAATTCGCATAATCATCTCGATCCTCCATTCTTCCGGCTATGTATCTAGTTCCTTTAATCTCGACTGGCTGCGTAGGATTGTATACATCTTTTCCAGTATCATGTATAAATTCAATTTTTTTACCCTTTGTGCGCTCTTTTTGTTCGTAAGCTTTCAACATCTCAAAAACTGATATTGCACCTTCAGTGCCCAAACCTCTACCTCGACGTCTTTTGCTAATTTGATAAAGTCTGGCCTTCCAATATTCACGACTTTCTTGAGCTCTTGCCAAAACTTTTTGGCGAGATTCTAAATCCGGTTCTGAGATTATTTTTTCAGCTAATTCTTTTCTGTAGGTTTCTTCTGAAGAAAAATTATTTCTTTCCATAAGTGTATTTACGCTTGATCTCTCTAAAGAGACTAGCGAATTTTTTAGCTGTATTTTCCCATGTAATATCTCTGGCTACTGCTTGAGAATTTTTTTCATATTTTTTGATTAAATCCGGATTTTGAATTAATTTATTAATTTTTTTAACTATAGATTTACTGTCCCTAAAGTCAATTAACTCTCCTAACTTTTTTCTCTTGATTAGATCATAGGCAAAAATATACGGGGTAGAAACAATGCACCTTCCGCAAGCAATGGCGTAACTTAAAGTTCCAGAGCTGGCTTGTTCCCTAGTATAATAAGGAGTGATAAAAATATTGGTATTAGCTAAATATTTGTAGATTTGTTCATAACTTAAATATCGAGTATCAAAAATTACATTTGCTTGTATTTGCAGTTTTTTTACTAATTTTTTTAAATTTACTAAATATTCTTCTGGTTGAGCAGGATGGATCTGTCCAGCAATTAAATATTTTAAAGAAAGCTTGGGATGAGCTTGAATGATTTTGGGTAAAGCCCGAATGACATATTCCAGACCTTTTCTATGATTAATTAAACCAAAAGAAGCAAGAATAAAGTCTTTTTTTTGAAAACCTAATTTAGTTTTCAAATCTTGATATTTTTTAATTCTTTCTTGAGATATTTCCGGCGTACCATGTGGAATTACTTTAATTTTATCTTTGGAAAATTTAAATTTATTAATTAAATATTTACGTGCTGTATTTGTCATAACTGTAATGTAATCTACTTCTTGTAAGATATCATGGATTAATTTAGTTTTGCTTCTGAAATGATTTGGTAAAATTCGAAAAGGTTTATCTTGTTTTATAGAAACTGTATGCATAGTCATTACTACGGGCTTTTTATTTCTTTTTAAAAACTCCAGAATATATTTACCCAAAAATCCTCCATAAATTCCATATTCATGTTGTAAAAACACCATATCAATATTTGAAGCATTTATTTTATCGGCTAAATATTTATAATCTTCTAAAACATTCTGGCGAATTCTAAAATTAACTCTATGATTATATTCATAATGTTTGTCATTGATTGCTGCAACCCCAAGATAAATTTCATCTTTATATACATCCTTAATGGCCTTGATTAAATTATCAGTATAAGTTGCGATGCCGCATTCTCTTGGTATATAGGTAGAAATAATTTGAATTCTTAATTTATTCATATTTTTTTAGATCTTTTTACAATTTCCCAAAAAATCTGCAGATATTTTAAGGAAAGTTTATTCCAGCTTAAATTTCTACCTATTTTTTTGCTATTAAGTTGGCAGCGCTTATAAAAAGTCTGGTCATCTAAAAGCTTTTTCACTGCTACACTAAGAGCTCGAGGATTTTTCGAGGGAACAATAATGCCGGCTCCATCTAAAATTTCTTGAGCATGTATGATCGGCGTAGAAATAATCACTGATCCCGCAGAAAGAGCATAAGCCAAGGTACCACTGCTGTGCAAACCCAAGTTATGCTGGGTGGTTAAAAAAATATCTGAGCTTTGCAAATACTCTCCAATCCTTTTTTGTTCCAAAAATTCATTCACAAATTTAAAATGATTTTTTAAATTTAAATCTGAAACTAAAGCTTTTATTTTTTTAGTATATTTGCCTTGGGAATCTTGTTCTTTTCCACATAATAAAAATTTCACATTATATTTTTGTTGAATTAAGATTTGTAATGCTTGAAGAATCTCAAGAATGCCTTTATCTTCTCGTAAAATTCCATAAGTAAAAATTATTTTGGTTTTTTGATCAAAACCTAATTTTTTACGAAAATTATTTTTTTGAATTTCGGATAATTTGACAAAATCTGGGGCTGGATGATAAATCTTATGTAGGGAATTATTTTTAAATCCCATTTTAGAACTTAAAAATTTCTTAGCCGTATTGCTCATTACCACCAAATCTAAATCAAAATTTTTAAATTTTTTTAAGATTTTTTGTTTTAGTTGCAGTTTAGACTGGGTCTTAAACATAGGTATAGAATGCAATACTACCAAAACTGGCTTTTGGTTTTTCTTCAGAAACTCAAAAATATAATTACCAAAACCGCCAAAAATATTATTAATAAATTGAATAACAACTATATCGGTATCTGATGTATTTATATATTTAGCTAGCTTTATATAATCATCTAAGTTTTTAGAATTTACTTCAAAAACAATTTTATTAGTATCTTTATCTTTTAGTTGTCTAATCCAATTTATTCGCGCAATATTCCAAATAATTTTGTAACCAGAAAATTTTTCAGGCAGATGTTTTGCTAGATTTTCACAAAATGTAGCAATACCATCATTAACCTCAGGCCAAGTTGACAGAAAGGTAATTTTGAGTTTCTTGGTTTTTACCATCATAACTATTTAAGAACAATTTTTAATAACTCGGTTTATTTTTTGGGCTGCTTGTTGCCAAGAACTTTGTTGTATTGAATATTTATAGCCCTCATTACCCATTTTTTCAAGTTCTTTTGACGGTTTACTTAAAAGCTCTATAGTTTTTTTTGCTAAAGATCCTTCATCTTCCACTTTAGCGATATTGCCAAATCTTCTATTTATTAAATTTGCATCCGGAAAAATATCTGTCACTACCACTGGCTTACGAAAAGCATAAGCTAAATTCAAGATTCCGCTTTGGGATATTTGGGTATAAGGTAAAACTACTAAATCAGCGGCTTTAAAAATTGCTTCAATTTTTTCTGAAGGAACATATTCTCTAACTAACTGAATGTATTTTGAAGCTCCAGTTTTTTGAATTCTTGCTAAGTATTCATTTAATTGCGGGCTGTAAGTCAAATCAGTAGATATATATAACCAAGAATTTGGAATTTCTTTAGTTATTATTTTAAAAGCTTTTATTAAATATTTTAATCCTTTGTGTGGTTTTAATTGACCAAAAAATAAAATAACTTTTTTGTTAGCAGGAATATTTAAAACTTTTCGAGCAGATTCTTTTGTATACTTTTTATTGTCAAATAAAGAATACGGTCCATGCTTAATAATAGTAACCTTCTTGTTTGGTATTCTGAAATATAACTGTAGTTTATTTAGTTCCATTTCGCTGCCTACTATATAATGATCAACACAAGAATATAAAAGATCTAATGCGGCAGGATCTTCATAAAATGATTCAAAGGGCATTACATCGTGCATTGTACCAATAATTTTAATACCTTGAAGATGAGCTTTTGATAATAATGCGGTATAAAAAATTGAATATTTTCTAGCAGTAGTACCTATATGAAAATTAATATAGTCAATCTTTTTTTGTTGTAAAAACCGTAAGGTATTGGATATGCTAAAACTACTGCCATCTTTTAACAATTGATAAACTTTGTCTACGTCTCTTTGCACCAAATCATCAATTACCGTATCTGAATAAGTTACATAATACGGTTTTACATATTTTGATATAGGTTTATAAAGATGTGTTACGTAATGCGCTAAACCACTGTGAGCGGATGTAAAAAAAGCCAACGACGGTTTTTTATTGTTTTTCATATTAAAAAATTAAAATAATGATATTAATCACCTTAAATCTAAACCTATATTAAGATCTTTGATCTATAAAGTCAATATATAAATTTTATCCAGATCATCTTTTATATTCAGAAATAACTTTTTTGTATGTTTCTTCATGTTCATCAAGCATTTTCTTAATAGTAAAATTTTTTTCAGTATGCTTACGACATCTTTCTCGCATTTTTTTATATTCGTTTTCTGGCATAGAATAAATTTTATTTATAGCCTCTACCATTCCCTCAATACCATTCTTTTTAACAATCCAATCACCTCTTTTCTCATCTAAAGAAGTATTAACAATAAAGCCAGTCTCGCCATCCAAAACAATTTCTGGTACTGATCCATGAGCATAAGCTATGACTGGAGTGCCACTTGCCATAGATTCAATCAAAACTAATCCAAATGCTTCCTCCCATTTGATTGGAAAAATAAAAGCTTTGGCTTTATTTATTTCATTATGAATATCTAAATAGGGGACATTTTCCTTGCAAAAAATATTTTTATTATCAACTTCAGGATATACATGTTTCTTAAGATATTCTTTATTAATTTCTGCTTTTACACTAGTAATGATTTTTAACTTTTGTTTGGATTTTTTAGCTATCTCGATAGATAGATCAAATGCTTTTTCTGGAACAGCTCTTCCCACAGTAATTAAGTAATTCTGAGACTGGGGTTCAAACTCAAATAAATCTGTATCTACTCCGTGGTGTATAGTTTTAACATAATTTAATTTTGGGTTACCCATTCTCTGAGAATCAGATATTGAAATATATTTTTGATCATTATTGTACAAAGTAAGGATGGGATTGATTGATGGATTTAGTGGACTATGCAGAACCGAAATCACTGGGCATTTAGCCCAACTAGCTAAAATCGCACTTCTAGTATCAAATTGACTACATATAAGATCAAAATTTTCTCTATTAGCCAAATTAATGGCTTCTTTTATAAGCATTATTTCATAATCTATATGTCTCTTTTGACCGATTTTTGGATCCAAAATACCAGCACTAGGATGTACGCTAAACAATCTTGCTTTGGTCTTGGAGTCTCCAGAAGCTGCCAAAGCAACTTCATGACCTCTCTCAACCATTCCGTCAGCAATAATCGAAGCTATCCTCTCTGGAGCACTGATGCTATCTGGGGTTACTGATTTAAAATTAGATGCCAAAACTAATATTTTCATATTTTATTCATTTTAATATACTTTTATAGACTTTTTCATACCCATCCAGCATCCTTTTGACTGTGAAGTTTTGTTCAACGTGCTTACGACAATTCTCCCGCATTTTTTGATATTCGCTATCTGGCATATCATAAATTTTCTTAATTGCTTGTGTCATTCCTATTATATCTCCAGGTTTGATTAAATAACCGGTTTCGCCATCTTTAATAATTTCGCTCATTGCACCCCTATCAAACGCAATCACGGGTGTGCCAGTTGCCATAGATTCTGGCACAACCAACCCAAATGGTTCGTCAAAGAGAATGGGATTGATAAAAACCTTAGCATTACCATAAGCTTTGTTTTTTTCAGATAAACCCAGTTCTCCCATATATTGAATTCTGTTACTAAGATGAGGTTTAATCTTTTTATTATAAAAGTCCAATTTTGTATCCAATTCACGGGCTCCCATTTTCAGTGGTAGTTTTAATTTCTTGGCAATATTAACAGCAATGTCAATTCCTTTGATTGGCAGAAATCTACCCATCCAAAACATACAATCACCGCCCTTGGCATTAAATGTAAAATCGTCAATATTTATCCCATTATAAACAGTGGAATAAAAGTCAAAAGGCAGGTTCTTAGTGTATCTTTTACTAACAGAAACATAGTGTACATTTTTGTGCTGATTCTTTTTATAAAAATCCCAAAGATCGTCGAGTTTACCTTGAGGGTGATAATTATGAAAAGTTATTACTGATGGAATTTCAATAAAATTACTAATCATCAAAGGTACTATATCCTTACTTATATGCCAATGAATAAGGTCAAATTTCTTTTGGTTTTCAGCAGCAGAAAAATAATTAAACATATGCCGCATAGTGTAACCGAGATCTAAGTAAATATCTTTGTTCATTCCTGGAGCTTTTTTAACAGTTGATACTAATTTGGCTCTAGTTTTGGAGTCTCCTGAAGCGAATAAAGTAACTTCATGGCCCCTATTTATCATTCCTTCACATAAATGATAAACAATCCACTCTGCTCCTCCATATTTCTTAGGAGGAATGGGTACATAAATTGGAACTACTTGAGCAATTTTCATTTAATTACCTTGTTATAAGCTCTTTCATAACCTTCGGCCATATTGCGGATACTGAAATTCTCCTCTACTCGCTTACGACAAACTTTTCGAGAAATTTTATTAATATCCTTAATTTTTTCTACCATCTCTTTATGATCTTTTACTATATATCCAGTTTCTTTATCCTTGATTACTTCTGCTGCTGCGCCTCTATTAAAGCTAAGCGTGGGTGTACCACATGCCATAGCTTCAGCCATTACTAAACCAAAAGGTTCGTCCCAATTAATAGGACTTAGAATTGCCTTTGCGTTTTTATACAGTTTTACTTTTTGATCATGGTTGATAGGCCCAACAGCAGATACTGGTCCTATAAATTTAATTTTATCAGATAGATGTGGTTCAATCTCTTCTTTATAATATTTCGGATCCTCAACATTTCCAGCAAGAATGAGTTTTTCTCCTGTTTCCTTTGCAATCTTTATAGCATCAATCGCTCCCTTGGGATCGATCATATTTCCGTGTCCATCTTTGTATTTCTTCATTCTTCCGAAAAATAGTAAATAATCCTCGGGTTTATCATTAAATTCAAATCTTTCAACTTCGATACCGTTATAAACTATATCTACATAGTTTACATCTTTACCTAACTTTTTTTGAGATTCTGATAAAGCTACAAAAGGTAGATCTTTAAAATAGGAAAAAGCTTGATTATGATGAGAAAGAATCTCATTATGAATAGTAGTGATAATGGGTGCCTGCATTCTAGATGCAGCTAAGATCGGCCAGAATTCAGGATAAACATGATTATGAATAATGTCAAATTCTCCTGATTTCTTAATCAGTTCTTCTATTTGTACTGTGGTGTACGCTGCTTTTTGATAGGCAGGATTTTCTGCTGGGGGAATATTTTCAAATGCTGTATCAATAACTGGCTCAATTTTTCCTGAAATCTCAGCGTCTTTGCTAGTAAAGGTTGTAACATCATGCCCCAAATCAACCAAACCTTTTGCAAGATTATAAACCATTAAAGGTCTTGAACTAGTTGTTTCTGGATAGATCTTTTTATCAATCCTTGGCAGTAATGCTATTCTCATAAATTCTCCTTTTATTAGAATTGTAAACCAAATTTTTTCTCTAATTCTTTTCTTTCTCTTTTGATCTCTCCCGGAGATAAATACGCAATCTTTCTATGTTTCTGTAATTTTTCAGTATTTTCTTTTACCCGATAATATAGCTTTTCTAATTCGGGTATCATAGAACGCCAGTTAAATCTATCTCGTACAATTTTCAGAGCATTATCACTAAATTTTTTCTCTAATTCTTCATTATTAAGTATTTTATTTACTGCAATTGCAATAGCTTTTGAACTTTTGGCTCTTACTAAAAATCCATTCCAATTATCTTTTACAGCTAGAGGAATTCCACCTTTATTACTAGCTACAACAGGAGTACCATAGGCCATTGCCTCCAAGGTCACAAGCCCTAATGACTCATCAACAACCGAAGGCAATACCAAAACATCAGCGTTATAATAAAATTTATGAATATCTTTAATTTTATCTTTTCCAAAATAACCTAAAAATTTTACGTTTTTAATTTTTTCAGTTTTTACTATTCCTTCCAAAAACTCTCGGTAATTTCCATCACCAATAATACAAACTACAGTATTTTTTAAATTCTTTGCTGCTTTAATAAGATATTCTACTCCTTTTTCCTTGGTCAATCTACCAACAAAAAGAACGATTTTATTATTATCAAGACCGTACTTTTTATGAAACTTACCGTTTGATAATTTATCGATTTTAGTCAAACTTTCTAGATCAATTCCGCCTGGCATAATCCTTGTTCTTCTACGCAAACCAGCTCCAAAAACTTTCAGCATCCATTTCATCGTATGATTACTCACTGCGATAATAGCTGAAGCACGAGCTAAGGCCTGCTCAGTCAAAATTAGATATCTTCGATCAAGAGTAGATTGCATAATCCCAGTACCATGAGCAGTAACAATATAACCAATTCCATATATATATTTAATATAATTGGCGATCCAAGTTAAAAAGAAACAGTGATTTACGTGAACCACATCTGGTCGAAAATCTTCTACTATATCAACGATTTGTATTAAGTATGAAAGATAAATATCTGAAAATTGTTTGGAGTTTATCTCTCTATATTTAGGACTACCTTTTAATTCCGGATTACTTTCAAATACAGCACTGATAGCAGGTTTTATTTTATAAACTTTACAAAAATCGAAAGATCGATCGTCTGGTGCTGCTATAGCAATCTCGTGACCTTTTTTGTTCAAATATTTTGCAAGTCTTCTGGTATAGTTTCCACTTCCATTACCAAATAATGGAAATTGTGCTAGAAATAATATTTTCATCAGTCTCCAATCTTTAGAGATTCATTTTCTAGAGAAATTATATCTTATAATTCTAGAATCTTCAACTTTTTGGCTTTTCGTTTAAATATTTAGCTGCATCTTCTGGACTCATAATATCAATAATTACACCAGATCCAAGCTCATAACCACCCATACCTGTGATTCTGGGAGTAATTTCCAAATGCCAGTGAAAAAACTTAGCATCATCTAAAGTATTTGGAAGGGAATGAATAAAAAAATTCAAAGGTGGATCTTTGAGAGTTCTATAAAGTTTGCTGATTATAACTTTCATAGCTACAGCTAATTCTTGAATGTCTTTTTTATCTTCTTTTTCAAAATTACTTAAATGTTGTTTTGGCAAAAGCCATATCTCAAAAGGGAAACGAGCAGCAAAAAATGTATAAGCTATAAACCTATCACTTTCATATATAACTCTCTTATTTATCTTTTTTTCATGCTTGTTCATTGCACAAAATACACACATAGAATGTTTTTGAAAATATTCCTCGCTACCCTCCATCTCATCTGCTACTACATTTGGAATAATATTAGATACAAATATTTGGGCGTGTGGATGAACTATACTTGCTCCGGCTTTCATCTTATAATTATAAATCGGCATAGTGTATAAAGCATTACAAAAATCTTTATAGTACATATATCTTCTCTGGATCATCAAAAATAAAGCTTGCCATGTATCTAGATCAAAACCGGGAAGGTTTACATCGTGATTCTTAACTACTACGACATCGTGCCCACCAAGAGCAGGACCCATACGGTAAAATTCCTCGACTCTGCGACTTCGTTCAGAACATCTTTGAGCGTCTTCTATAAAAGCTGGATATAAATTGGGAGTTACATATATGTCTTTGTTCTCAAATTCTTTTACACGATGTTTAAACTCCTTATACATCTTGCCTGTTTCACAAAATGGGCAAGAGATCTTTGATTGCGGTTTGGCAGTATCAGCACGAATATAATCATCTGGTCTTTTGGCTCTTTCCGGTGCAATAACTACCCAATCTCCGGTAATGGGATGGCGTCTTAATTGTGGCATAAAATTCCTTAATTATTAGTGACTTATCACTAGTTATCGATTATTGGTTGGTTACTACAAGCGGCGATCGCACAAGCCAGAGCATCAGCAGTATCATCTAGTTTGGGAATCTGTTTTAAGTTTAACACGATTTGAACCATTTTTTGAACTTGTTCTTTGGAAGCATTACCAACACCAGTTACTGCTTGTTTGACTTGCGTGGGTTTGTACTCTTTAATTTCTAAATTATGTTTATATGCAATTGAAAGTATCACTCCTCTTGCTTGCGCTACTGATATTGCAGTTTTAATATTTTTACTAAAAAATAATTCTTCAACTGCAACGATTTCTGGTTTATATTTTTTTATTATCTTCTCTAGTTTCTCTGAAATATAGAACAATCGCTCAGCATCTGCTTGTGTTGATTTGGTTTGAATACAACCACAGCCCCAAACCTTAAATTTATTATCAGTATATTCAAGCACACCCCACCCAAGTCGCGCTGTACCTGGATCTACTCCCAATATCTTCATGTTATCTCTTGTATGATTTGATCATCAATGTCAAAATTTGACCATACTCCGGTCACTCCCTCAGCATCTTCCAAGGTTTGCATAAATTCAAGTACTTTTTCAGCTTTGGTTTTTTCACTAATATGTATGGTATTCATTGGTTCATAAGAAAAATCAGCATCTATAATTTCTATATTTTTCTCTTCTAAAGATTTTTTAATTTTGTGTAAATCGCTAGGTATACAATATATATGTAGCTGTTTTTCTTCTTGCTCAGTATCAATAGCGCCAAGATCAATGGCGGTAAGCTCTAAATCATCTAAACTTTCGCCTATAACATTAATTATTCCCATTTGTTTGAATTGATGTTGGACACTACCAGAGGTAGCAATTTTACCGTTAAAGCTGCTAAATATATTTCTAATCTCAGTTACAGTTCTGTTTTTGTTGTCAGTCAATGCTTTTGCAAGTACTACTATACTCTCTGGTCCAAAACCTTCATATATAATTTCTTGTAATTCCGCGGCTTTGGATGGATTGGCCCTGTCAATCGCCCGCTTAATATTATCTTTTGGCATATTAGCAGATCGAGCTCTATCTACAGCTAGTCGAAGTTTGAAATTAGTTTCTGGGTCACTACCCCCACCCTCACGTGCTGCAATTGTGATAGCGTTAGCTAATTTTGTAAATTCTTTACCTTTTCTAGCATCTTTGATGCCTTTTTGATGACGAATTGAAGACCACTTAGAATGTCCTGACATAATAAATTGGTGATTAGTTGTTTAGTTATTAGAATTGAAAAAATTTTCTATTTGCCATATGCTATTAGCTATTGGCTAACTTTTATTTTATCCTATTTATCGGTTTCTATCCAGTATTTATCTTTATCGCTGAAAATAAAAATGTCACCATCTTTATCAGTACGAAATATTTCCCGACCTTCTCTGTCGGGTATTAAATCACTTAGAAGATCTAAATGTTCTTTATGCGGATGACCAAACTGATTATCTCGACCAACTGATATTATCGCTTTTTCGGGAGTTGTTGCTTGCAGAAACTCTTTGCATCCACCATCTTTTGCGCCCTGATGAGGTACTTTTAAAACATCTATATCAATATCCTGATCTAGAAACTGCATCTGTTCTTTACACTCTGCGTCACCTGTAAAAAGCATTGAAAAGTTACCGTATTCGATTTTTAAAATAATTGATGAATTATTAATATTGTCCTGTTTGATTTGTAAATATTCTTGATCGGGAAAAATGACTTCAAATATAAAATCAAGAACTTCAATTTCCTGACCCGTATTTGCGTAAACTATATTACCAGAAAATTGTTCTAAGTAATCCTTCCAAGCCCGATACTCTGCTGAATCATAATCTGTATCAAGGGTCATGATCTGATCTACTTTATACCTATTAAGAACTTCTATCAAACCAGATAAATGATCTGCGTGTGGATGAGTAGATATAATCATATCTATATTTCTATCCCAAAAAGATAGCTCATCCCCTAATTTATCTATGATACTTTTACCTGGTCCACCATCGATCAATATCTGTTGATTGTTTGGCGTTTGAATTAGTATTGCATCTCCCTGTCCAATATCAAATACACTAATTTTTAAAAGACCGTGAGTACTTTTTTGATATCCGGTCCATAAAAAAACTATAACTATTAAAATAATAATCACCAGAATTTGCCATATTTTAACCTCGCTCTTTCTGTAATTAATCTTAAATTTTAACCAATCTGATTTCATATTATTAAATCCTTGTTTGTAAAATAATTATGCACATCTACGGCCGATCGGTCATAGACGTGTAGATCTAAAATCACTTAATATTGAAAATTTTTTTTATTTTCTTCTCTTCAGTTATTTGATCAGTTACAAAAAATAACAATTTCTCCTCTAACTTATCATCAAATAATTGTTTAAGTTCGGAAAATTTGATATTAAAAGGAGTTATCCAGATACTTTTTTGAACAGCCTTAAATCCCATAACATGAAGTAGCTCTCGGAGTTGTCGTCTTGTTCTTCTATTTTTTTCGGGGATATCAAAAGCCAAAATCCTCCATTTCTTATCCCATTTCTTTTTATTAAAATAAAAATTTTGCTTTGTGGATTTTAGAATTTCAATCTTTCCTTGCAATGTTAAACTAAAGTGATTTTCTGAAGTTTTCGATATTAGGTTTTTCTTTTCCAAAATTTTTAGAGACCTATTATAAGAAGAAGGGTCCCGATATAATATTCTTGGATCAAAACCCTTATAAGGATAAATAATGTCTTCGGTAATTGTTATTACTCGATCTAAGTTATCAATTATATGCTCAAAAATTTTATTTTTCTTCATTAAACCTCTTAATATATCTATATAAACATTATAACATAACATGCACATCTATGACCGATCGGTCATAGATGTGCATGCAAAAAAGAGATACCTGGTTGTCAAGCACCTCTTTTTTTATTCCGAACAAAGTTAATCTCCAAGTCTAAGTTTTCAAGTAGAATCAATCTTTAAACTTTATGTTCCATCTATTGGTATGTTAGCGATAATCACACCACCGATTTTCATCACAATCTCCCCCTTGGAATATACATAGTGATACGGTGGATCATTTTTGGTTTTTACCAGTTTGGATGGGAAAACAAATCCAGGTTTGCTGACTTTCAATTGGTACTTTCCCTTTGGTACTAGGAAGTAATAGTGTCCTCCGTGATCTGTCAATGCTCTCGCTCTAGTTTTGTGTCCTGCATCAAGAATTTGTACAAGAGCATTTGCAATAGGTGCTTTAGTTTTGGCGTCATATACCATTCCATATGTTGGCCGACCAATTAGATCTCGGAATTCTTTGATTAAAATTAAAGCAGTAATAATCATAAATATCAGGTCTATCAAATATTGATTCTGCCATAAAGAGTAAGCATTCATAGCAAAAGCGATCAGAAGCAGAGGAATAACGATTTTCTTCAAATTAATACGAGTCCAATACCAAAAATTCAACCATACTCCATATACATAAGCTTCACCAAGAACTTTTTGTCTGATTTGTTCATCCGTCATCGGATCTACTGGAATATTCACAGCAAGTTTCAGCTCTCCAGTTTTTCTGTCCACATTAGTTGGATCCATTTTGAGCTCATCACCGTGATACAGATCAGTGTAAATATCGTCTTTCAAAAAACCTTTAGGTATAAGCTTAGAAGGAAAACCAAATCCTTGCTTAGTAACTTCTATCAAATATTTGCCGGGTTCCGCAGCAAAACCAAACCTACCTTCCCGATCCGTTACCTTAGTAGCTAGTAGTTTTTTCTCACCATCTTTAACTTCAAACAGTCGTACCAAGGCAACATCTACTGGCTGTTTATTTACTGCATTATAAACCTGTCCCCAAGCTCTACGTTGTTTCTTTTCAGACATTGCTTCCAAAATATAATTCAACAAATACAATAAATAAATCAAGAAATTAAAGAATCGGAAAAACAACAAGTAGTCCAAGAGAGCTAGAGCCAAAGCTAAGAATTTTATCGCTGAGAAAGCATCCTTAAATGAATCTCGCAAAAAATCCAAAATTACTTGAAAGAAGTTGCTAAATGGATCAAAGATACTTGGCCCTCTCCCGTCACCCTCATATTCACAGGAGCCGTCATCAATAACTGCATCTGGATCGTAGTTCAAGGCCTCTAGATCTGTACAACCTCTTTTCTTGTCAGGTGGTGGATCTGTTTTGCTCCAAATTGTTTCTCTTTGACTAGCCCGATACCAATCCTGGCTTGGATTCTCATCAGCATAAACTATTACATAACCAGTCAAAGAATCGCTATAATAAAAATCTTGACTTGTTGATTGCCCAGCAAGAATCTGTACGCTGTTAATTTCATTATCGCCTTCGCCGTCTGAATAAAACTTACCACCAGCAGAACTTTTGGTTAAGTCCAAAGTAGTATTTGAGCCAACAGGCACGCCTTCGCCGTCTTTTTGTAATTGCACTCTCATTACTTCAGACATCTCATTTACTTTGATTGTTTGCACAGAAGTAGTAAAGACCAATTTATACTCTGGTTCTACCAAATAAACTGTGATATCTTGAGTGCCTGGTTCAATAGAACGATACGGACAGGTCTCTGCCGCAGTCATTGTAAAAGTACCCACAGTTGAATCTTTGTAATAAAAGTAAGTCCGGGTAGAACCCGCAGCAATAGAAACTTCAAAACCATCTCCACCTTCACTGCCAAATATATCTTTGAATCTTTCAGTTGATGAATTCGAAGTCAACTGCACGGGTATTGATCCAAAGATTCCAGTAAAATCAACTTCATTTCCAGCCGCATCTGTAGTTGCCACAATAATCATATCTGACCATTCATTAATCAAAACCGAAGTAGGAGCACTCATAAAGCGTAAATAATAAACTGGTCCAGCACATGGCTCCCCAAAAGTTCCGGTAATTGCCGGGGGCGAACCACTCGCATCCACAGAACTTGTTGGATCCTGAATTGTGCTTGAAGCAATACTAATAGAATCATTTATATCGATTGTGCCAGTACCATCAGAAAAAGTTATTACTAAAGTTTGAGAATCTGACCAAGATCCTGAAGCTCCACCCCAAGAATGGCCATTACTTAAACTAAGCACTGTATCTATATTCGCAGGTGTAACCCCATATTGATTTGTTGGATTATTAAAACTCAAAGTTACAATATCACCTGCTTGAGCTGGATGAATTTCTGAAGCACAGTTATTTCCATCATCTGCTGCAACTGCACTGGTCATATCAGGTACACTTGCAATATTAGTATTAATTCCTAAATCAACTGGATCACTACCTGTAATATCCACATCATTAAGAAAATCATCAGGATTCTCTATGTCTGCTGTATAACGAATAATTACATTTTCAGTAGGTGCTAAAATCCCAACCCACATCAGTTTAGGTTCTTGGTAAGAAAATATTCCTTTTAATTTTTCTAATTGTGCTGGATCTGGATCTCCTATCGTTGGTGGCTCCCCCGGATCTGGTATTACTGTTCCTCCTTCAACTTCGATACATTTCTCAAGCGCCTCGTCCCATTCACAAATAGAATCTTCATTAAAATTAAATCCCCCAATTAATTGACCGCCAACATTGGGGAGAGTATTAATTGTATTGGCATAAGAAGTTCCATGGCCCGTATTTTCTACTTTAATTTTATACACAAACTCATCACCCCCCAGAGTAGTATTTTCAGCTGGATTACCATCATCTGGAGCAGTTTTAGTTTCATCGCTGTCAACTACGGAAAATTTAGAATTATTCAGATCGGAATCTCTTATAATCGTAGTTGTTGCTCTACTACTTGCGAATGGATAAGCTCTTGTGGTAATATCGTCTCTAAAAGTTCCTGTTGCGATATTTTTAAATATTAGAGTATCTCCTGCAGGAAGCTCGGCATTTGACTTGATATCCACCTGGAAAGTTACATCCACAGAACTGCCTGCTCCAACAGCAATTGGATTTAGCCAAATAATGGTGGGTGGAGGGCCCACATTATATACTCCTCCGTGACTTGCGCTACCTGCTACATAATCAACATAATCACTCGGTAACTCATCTACCATAGGCAAAACAGTGGCATCATTTTCACCTATATTCTGTAAACGGATGGTATAAGTCAATCTCTCTTCTGGATCTGATGTAGAGTCTGTAACTAAGGTCTCATCAGTATCAGTAATCAACATATCTGCGTCAATATAAGCCCCGTTATCTGCAGTAAATGTGAATTCATAAAGAATGCCGTCGGGCTCAGGTCCAGCAGATTCATCCTTTAATTCATTTCCACATTTGTCTGTTACTCCATCAAGTATCTGAACAGTATATTCAACTCCTGGCACGAAATTATCGCCTGCATGTTGAACCGCCAAATTCAAATCTCCATTTGACCATACAAAATCTGAAATAGTGATTTGTGGACCAGCAGGATTAGTAGCAGTAATTGTCAGAGTAGTAGCCTTAATAGTAGTAGTATCCATTCCTCCAGTAGCAGAAGGTAAGTCGTCAAAATAAATATATACTGGATAATCCAAAGGTACATTACCAATACCATTAGAAGGATCAGTAAATGATACTTCGGGCTCCTGAGTATCTAAAGTAGTTGTGTCTTCGGCTACTATTTCTGATGGATCTGAACACTCTTCGTTTCCAGCATTATCTACAGCACAAGCCGCGATTCCATAAGTTCCATCTCCGGGCAAATCTACAGCATAAATTCCGTTTCCACCAGTAACATCACATTTCCATTCCCCAACTCCGGCTTGGGGCGTACAAGTCCAGGAGGGATTTGCTCCAGGTAATTTTAATTGCAAAGGAACAAAATCACCACCATCATAACTGTAATAAAGGTCTGTATAAGCTACCCCGCTTCCTCCTGTATCTGCAGCCGTAGCAGTAATAGCAAATTCACTATTATAGCAATCATTTAAAGCGCCAAGAGTAGAAGTTGGAGCTTCTTGGTCTGAAAAATAAGTAATGTATAATGATTCAACTGTCGGGGTGTTATTAATATCTAATAGATTACCGGATTTCAAAAAGATTTGATAATAAAGATCGTTTCCATTTCCAGTATATTCCAGATCTTTTCCTGGCCCTATAAGAAACGGGGTGTTAAAAGTGTCTATTTCCTGCCAAGTATTTCCAGTCCTACTCACAAAATACTTAAGATCTGAGTTAACTGGAGTAGTATCATGAGTTGGAGAAAGATTAATACTATAAACTTTTCCCAAAGTATTAATATTTCTTGAGGTTACACTTCCGTCATAATCAGAAAGATTAATTGCAAAATCTAACAGGGTACCAGCGCTATCATAATAATTTCCACTATTTACTGCCTTATCTTCTTCATAGCCAATAAAGCTGACAAATTTTCCTCCAGGGTCATCATAATAGGTAGCAGTATCAGGAGTTGTGCTTGCTACATCAAAGCCCTGCGTTCTAGTTTCTGCATACCAATGTTGAGTAGAATCATCGCCATCCCGAATTCCATCTTTGTGCATAAAGCCAAGCATAAATGCACCGTAAATATACTGTTTACCTTCATATGAAATAACTATTGTATCCATGGCATCAGCATTTACATTTCCAGCTCTGACATTAGTGCGGTTCTCTTCAGGATTCTCACTGGCTCCTTCCCAGAACCAAGGTATATCGCCATCTTGATAATATTCACAATTTTCAGCAGATTCCTGACAATTATTTAAAGTAATTCTTTGCGCATAAATATCTTCTTCTTCAAAATTATCAGCTGCAGCATTAAAATTTGAATACCAAGTTGCAAAAATATAATCATCAGTCCCAAAGCCACCCACATCTTCTACGATTGTTCCAGTAACTCCGCCACGCCATTTATAACTGGGATCTCCAGAATTGTAACTTTTGGAAATCAAAAGTTCATCATTATAATTACCACTAATATGTCCACCATCCCAGCCAAAAACTAAACCATTTATATTAGAATTTTCTCCCACAATTTTCTGTCCGTAAATTTTTTTCTGGTTCCAATACCAAAAAACATACAGATCAGCATCACTTCCATCAGTGCTATTACTTTTGGCAACTACATCTTGTATGTATTTTTGTTTTTCTTCTGTGCCAGTATACCCATAATACTTACTTACTAATCTGGCTCCAGATCCTACAAATCCCGGCTCTTCTCCCCAGGTTTCATTAATATCCCAGTTAAACCAATTGCCTTTTTGCGCTACAATTACTCTATAATCTTCCCAAGGTCCCGAAGTAACATGTTTTGAATAAGCTCCGTATAAATAACGTCCCTCTACTTCCAAAACTCCTGGACCATCTCGATAACCCAGATCATCCCCAGAAATCAAAATATTACCTCCTGGGGCACCCGGAGCTGTTGGGTATACTCTAGTACCAAAAACCGTATCAATTGCCCCAACAGCTCCACCAGCAGGACAATGCCCTCCAGCTCCAGCATCTTTGTCAGCGCAAAAACGATTATAGAAAAGTTTCTTTGCTCCACCAGGAGCAGATAGATCAAAAACTACATGATAAAAAACATTTCCTCCTGCTATATCTTCATTAATTTCGCCCTCAATATCCCCAGCAATATAAAGTTGTACACCATTAACTTCATGGGACTGACTCAGACTTTGCTGCCCCTCAACAACTGGAGACGCTCCGCTTACATTAATAATTTCGAGTTGGCCTGTTGCAGTACCCCCGCCTTGATAAGTAGAAGCAAGAAAAACATAATCTTCGCCCGTGGCTTCAATATGTACATAATCTAGGTCGCGTAAACTAAATACGTTATATCCATCATATACTACTGCTACTGATTGACTCCACTGAATCTCTCCAGTACTTATATTAACTTTCTGTAAATAAATATCTCCATTCTCGTTCTCATATACTTTGCTCTGAAAACCTACATAAGCATAAGTGTTACTATTATCCACTGCCATATGAGGATTCCATGCTACTATTCTTTCGTGTCCATCTACTAAATTTCCATCTCCGCGATCCCGCAATCTCAGCTCTCCGGTTTTGGAATCCCAAAGAGCACTGGTCTCTCCTTCTTGCCATCCACCCTGATAATAATAATCTTTGTAATCCTCTCCATACTGAGTACCAGTAAAGGTCTCATTATAAACCGCAGCTTTGGTTCTGCCATATTGAGTCAGAAGATTCAAACCAATCAAAAGAGCGATCGCAGAATATCCAATTAAATATACAATAAGTACAAGAATATGTACTAACCTAGAGTAGTCCTTGCTATGCCAATTGTGATACCATCTGAAATTCCTGCGCAAAAAATTATGCATTGGTGCGAATACTCCCCAGCGAGATCTTGCACCCTTTGAAGTCCTGATAATCTTCTTATCTAATTCATCTTTATAATCAAAGTCCATTTTGTTTTACCTGCTACTGATTTTCGTTCCGGCAGTTGCCGGATGCGAAAGATCAGTAAACCCGCCATAGCGATATCTATTCACAGATTCCAAATATTTTGGATACTGTGAGAGATTGAGTGAAGGTGGGCGCTACTAATTAGGTAGCTTACAGGTCCCCTACTTTAAATTTATAAATTTTTAAAATAAATACTTAAAATTTCCCAAAAATTGGGCTATTACTTTCCTATATATATAATACAATAAAACATAAAATTTCAAAAGCCCAGCCAGAGGATCCTAAGTCCGCCTCTGGCAAAGATCGTCTCGAGACAAAGTCTGACTTTGCTCTGGACGAAAAAATATAAAGCAAAGAGAGCGTTTCTTGACTATAGCTTGCCCTGAGTAATCGAAGGGTCATTCTGGGAAGTGAAACAACTCCAGAATCTGCCTCATCGTCCGTCATTCTGGCTTGCCCAGAATCTGCCTTCTTCTTCGAGCGAGTGCAACGAGTCGAGAAGTATTCCTTAATTATCCGCAACAATCCGCGTATCCATCCACGAAAATCCGCGTTTCTTGTTGACAAAACAGGAAAAATGG
>JBDRDK010000052.1:0-2465 GCA_043820855.1 bacterium | reverse complement strand
TGGTAATAATACCTTTGCGAACTCCAGAGGCATCTGACTTGCCTACACCAATAATATCCCAACCTTTTTCGTCTGAAAATTGTCCTGCAACACACGCAATTTTGCTTGATCCAATATCTATACCAAGATAAATGTCATCACTTGATGGCATCTGCCCCTCGCTCCCGAGTTTAGCTCGGGAAGTCCCGCTCAGCGGGACGCTATTAAGTCCGCCTGTCATCAAATCTGTTTTGAGAAGAGAATAAGTTTTCTATTTCTCGGAAGGATTACTCGCCAGCCATCCTGTCCGCCGTAGCCTTGGCGCAGGCGGAAGCTCTGTATGCAACGGCTGGAACATAGGCTGGACTCTATTAAACCCCATCAAACCAATCTATCTGGTTTTACGGGACCAGTTAATTCTATTACTCTAAAATTTAATTTAGCACATACGGGTAAAAAATTAAAACTCCAACAATTACCGCAATAATAACCATTATCAGTACGGCTCCAGCCATCATATCTTTGATAATCCGTACGGCTAAATCTCGTTTTTCATCTCGTAAATTTTTTGGATGAAGAATATCAAACATCAGTTCAAATCCGGAGTTGATCATCTCTACTGCCAAAACCATCCCTATAACTAATAGTATCAAAATTATATCTTCCCGGCTAACCCCTAGAAAAAATGCCAAGAGAACGATAATTACCGCAATTAAGATATGAATTTGAAAATTCCGCTCTGTATTAAGCACTTCTTTTATTCCAATAAATGCGGCTTTGAAACTCGTGGTAATAGGATGCTTTGGCTTTTTCATTTATATGTGTATTTATTCTTTTATTTTATATTTTTTTCTAAATTTTTCCAAGTTTCAGAATCTGTTTTGTGATCAAAACCAAGCGTATGAATAAATCCATGAATAACAAGTTCCTGCAGTTTTTCAGAATCAAGCCCTAAAGTAGCTTGATCTCTATCAAGTACATAATCTAAACAGATAAATATCGTACCTAAAACTTGGGTATTTTGAGTATCGGAAAATTTAATATATGTTGGAAAACTTAAAACATCAGTGCTTTGATTTTTATTACGATATTCTCGGTTTAGTTCTTGAATTTTTATTCTAGGTATTAATTCGACTTCAAGAACATATGATCCACTTACGCCCAATAATTTCAATACACTTACTAGTTTTTTCTTAATCTGTTGTTTTATCTGTGACTTTATATTGAATTGATTTTTAAAAGCTTTTGATTCAATCCAACTAATCTGCAAACTAATATCAGAAATCATATATAATAAACTCATTAGTTGTTAAGTTTCTGTCTCACTAATTGGTTTACCTGACTACCCTCAGCTTTTCCGCTAACTTTTGACATAACTTCTTTCATAACTTTACCAATATCAGCAGTCCCCGAAGCTTTGGTTTCAACAATTACCCCATCAATGACTTTGTGTAAATCTTCATCTGATAACTGCTCTGGCATATAATTTTGCAGTAGTTGTAGTTCTTGATTTTCTAAATCGGCTTTCTCTTTTCTTCCAGCTTTTTCAAACATTTTGGCAGCTTCTTTTCTCTGAGCAATTTCTTTGGAAATAATTTTGACAATTTCATTCTCAGTTAATTCCTCTTTACCTTGTTTTTGCATAGTAATGATAGCACTTTTCAACATTCTTAAAGTACTACTTTTAATCTTGTCTTGTAATTTCAAAGCTTGAATCAAATCCTGATCAATTTTTTGCTGTAAACCCATTAATACTCCTTATTTAATACATCCCAGCCTGACTGCGTTTTTTACGCATCTCTTGTATACCCTCGCGTCTTTTGGCTGATGATCTACGGGCAGTTTTATTTGGTTCTTTTTCAAAAAAACGTTTTTTTCTGGCTGTTGTTAAAACACCTGATAGCTGAACACTTCGGTTAAACCTTCGAATTAATCGTTCGAATCCTTCGTTTTTTTTCCTTTTTATTTTTATCAAAAACTCTCACCTCCCTAAAATTTATTATCTGTAAAGTTATTTGTGAAAACCTATCTTAACATTATATCTGAAAAAACTCAACTTACTAAACTAGAGAACTTAATTTTTTACCTCCGACTAAATGTAGATGAAAATGCTCAACAATCTGCCCAGAGTGCGGACCGCTATTAAATATTATCCTATAACCTTTTTCGTCGATATCTTTCTTGGCTGCGACTTTTTTTGCCGCCAAAACCATCTTTCCCAATATTTCGGTATGAGTTTCATCTACATCGTCCATGGACTTTAAGTGTTCCTTGGGGGAAACAATAATATGTATTGGTGCTTTTGGGCTAACATCCCAAAAAGCTACAATATAATCATCTTCATATTCAATTTCTGCTGGACTTATTCCTGCCCCTATTTGGCAAAAGATACAACCTTCGAGAGTTTTAGCTTGTTTCATAACTTGACCCCTTGTTTATGCTTTGGCAAGTTTTTACTTGCCTCATACACTCTATCTAAAATATTA
>JBDRDK010000051.1:0-9352 GCA_043820855.1 bacterium | reverse complement strand
CTTAGATCGAAGAATTGTCCAAGCAGTGATAGTATTTAGTGCCGAAACCTGGTTAGCCCTTTTCATTGCTTCGATTAGTTATCACGAAAGAAAACTTCCATTCCAAAACTCATAATCCCGCATTACCCCGCGGGATTTTTTATTTGTCAGATTTGAACACAAATCTGTTTTTGAATCGAAATGTTACCAATAGCTAATAACCAGTAACTAGCCACTAAATATCTATCCATGCTGGAAGTGGATTATTTTTTTCGTCCAAAGGACGATCAGCCTCGGGCTGACTTCTTCGGAGGAATATATGGATTCTGACTTTTCTTGCCGAGTTTTTGAGCTTCGGCCCAAGCTAATTCAAAAAGAGATCTATAAGTGTTTACTACTGGTTCGCTTTCAATAATTATAGCAATTAGGTCTTTAAATGAAGCAATAAACATTTTGTTGCCATAAATACTGATTTGATCAGTAAAAGGGAATTTTTTTGGATTTACCAAAACCAGGTTGCGAAGCTGTTTTTTGTCTTTTTTCTGAAAATCTTCTAAAAATTTAGAATCTTCAGCAATAGCGCGTTGAGTAATACCTTTGGCAATTCGTTGATCAATGTAACTAGTTATATAATCATTCATAAACATCTTAATTAGTTCTTCAGTAGTATAGCAAGCTAAGATTTCTGATCCCTTTGGTAGATCCAAACTTTCTTCAAAAGCTTGTTTAATGGCCTTTTCACCCTCAAAAAAACGGATTTTTGGTTTTTTGGCATGAATATTATACAAAGATTTAATTTCTGGCAATGCTTCTATCAATCTTTTTTTCTTTTCAGACAAATCTTTTTCTTTAGATTCTAATAATGAAATAATTTTTTTTGGATCCTCAACAAAATATTCTCGTTTCTTGCCTTTTTCAACTAATACTACCAAGTTCTTTTGCATTAAATTTTCCAAAACACTATAAGTAGTTGTTCGTTTAATCTTTGTTTTTCGAACAATTTCTTGAATTGTGCCTGAACCCATTTGCAAAAGGGTAGTATAGATTTTTATCTCTTTTTTATTTAAACCAAATTGTTCTAAAGCTAAAGTATAATCCATTTTTTATTCTCCATATTATGACGACTTGTCATCGTCATATCTATATTATAAAGTAATATCAATAATTTGTCAAGTAATACTTTAAGTATAAAAATACTTAGAATTGACGAAAAAGACTTGACAAACATATATAGATATGCTATACTATTACGTTATCCTGATTAGCACATAAGAACCACAGGAGAAAACAGATGATTACAGAAACAAAAACCCCAGAAATCAAAAAAGCGGACCCAAAAGCAGTAGTTGCCAGATTATAGGATCAAAAGAAGAAACCGATTCCGAAATGGCAACAAAATGCAGACAAACTGCTTCATCTTGCAGAATTGCAAGAAGAAAGCAAAATGTCAGGAGAAATCACTTTTGAGTGAGTTCTCTCAGGTTCGTCTCCAGGGGAAAGGCATTAACTTTCCCCTTCTGTCCTCCGATATACATCGGAGCTGATGAGCCCTTCGACTATGCCTCGTCTGACGAGGCTTCGCTCAGGGCGAAACAGAGCACCTTAACAAAGGAGAAAACCATGAAAATTATGGAAAAATTGGTCATCGTACGACATGGGGAGTACGAATACAGAGACGGTGATAACCATCTTAACAGGGAAGGTCGAAAAAAAGTAATCGAAGTAGCATCTTGTATAAGTGAGATGCTATCAGAAAATGAGGGAATTGTTATTTTTTCTTCGCCATCGACCAGAGCAGTTGAAACTGCAGAGATATTTGCAGATACTCTCGGTCTTGATATTAGCAGTATTAATCAAGAGTTAGCAATAGGAGCAGATTCTTGGACAGAAAAAATGATAGTGTGGTTAACTGATGCTAGTAAAAAACATAAGGTGATTATTGCAGTAACACATCTTGAACACACAAAATTCTCTCTCCCAGAATTTATTAGGCAAGAGTTTATAGAAGAATTTAAGCGGTTCGAATTGTGGTATGCTCGCCAAACTTTTGATGGAACGCTGAAAGCAGGAGAGGCTGTGCTAATAGATTTTGTATCAAAAGATTTCTCAATGGTGAGGTGAAAGAACTGAAAGAAGGGGAAAACTATGAGTGATACAAAAGTTTCTACTAACTTGGAATGGTACAAAAAATTCGTATCCCAACGAATTAAAGATTTGAGAATTGCAAAAGAACTTTCACGGTCAGAGCTTGCAAGGGCACTAGGCGTTCATCGTGTACGGGTAGTGCAAATGGAGACTACTGAACCACCCCTGGGCAACAAAATATTACTTGGTTTGTGCGCAGTATTTGATTGTACGCTTATCGAATTCTTTTCTGGTTTTGAGATAGGGGTTTTATTAAAAAATGGAGACTTACAAGAGAGAATCGAGAAGTCTATTATTAAGGCACTTCAAGAAGAAGGAATTACTGTCAAAAAGAGAGCAATAAGCTCTCTTTTTTCTTTGCAAATTTTATCCATGTTGGAAATAGATTATTTTTTATTCTTCTCTAATTTTTCCCAAAAGAGTTCATAAATCCTTCTCATTGCTGAAGCTACACCATGGCTTTCAATAATTATTCCCATTTCATCTGAATAAGACATAAAGGCGACTTTATTATTATAAATATTTATTTCAACCGGGATAGTAAAATCTTTTGGTGGTAGAAGAATAGTACGACTCAGCTCAACTTTTTCTCGGAGAGCATGTTTTTTCCAATACTTATCATCTGGAGCAATTCGCTTAGCGTGGATTTTATTTTTCTGCCTTCTTTTGACATAATCCATGGGAAATTCTGGAAGAGCTACAAACATATCTGAAGTATTATATTCTAAAATCTCTTGGGGTTTTTCTTTGATAGTATCATCATAAATCTCTTCAATACCTCCCTTGCCTTCAAAAAAGACAATTTTGGGTTTAGTTTCGTGCTTATTATAAATTGCTTGAAGTTCAGGCAAACTTTTTTCCAGCTCTTTTTGGTATTCTTCGAATCTTTTGATTAAATTCTTTGGCTCCTCAGCTAAATAGCGAGTTTTATTTTTTTCTTTGGTTTTGTGAATAAAATTTTTCTTAACTAATTTTTCAAGTACAGAATAACCAGTGGTTCGAATAATTCCTGCTTTACGAGCAATATCTTGAGCAGGGGAGATCCCCATCTCCAATGTCGCCAAATAGATTTTGGCTTCATTTTCGGATAATCCCAAATTCCGTAAAATATTTTCTAATTTCATAATTCTCCTTATATGACGATCATTTCGTCGTCTATATTATTATTATAAACTATATAGATAAAAATGTCAAGAAAATACTGACGAAACACTTGACAAATGTTTAAAAACATGCTATGATAGTATGGTTCTTTGAGAATAGGGAGGTATCCTAATTTCAGAGAACGAACCTTAACAGGTTATCTTATCCCCCAAGGAGGAAATGATCATGCAATCCAGTAAGAACTTATGGTTTTCCACCACTCATTCTGGAACTATGTCCTTCATTGTTATCGTTGTGTTTTCACTCTTGGTCGCAGTAATAGTAAAAATACTGGTTTATACCGTACATGAAGATATCCAGATGGCAAGAAAACTGGGAGAAGCTATTACTTCTCAAGACTATGAGAGTGCAGAGAGAATTCTTCTGTTGGAAGAAGGAGGATATATTTCCTCCCCAACTCAGATGGATGTTCCATACTTTACTTCCGGCGCAATCTACAGTTTTATGAAGAAAGATGCCTATGGGTGTGGGGATTTTCTTCTATATTCAGTTTCTTTTGAGGAGGTTGAACCCATCTGGAGTACTCCTTCAGGATATTACCGGGTAAAGATGTCAGTGACGAAAGAAAATGTAAATTTCGAAGATGACTGGTTGCTCCAACCTTATCTCGATCTGGTGGAAAAGATTATACCGTCTTCCTTTATTCTCTCCACGGGTATGTGATTCTCCTTGATCAAAAAGAGAGCAGCCAGCTCTCTTTTTTGTTTTTATAATTCAGATTCTGAGGTGAGTTCAAGATAATAAGTAATTAATCAGCAGTAACTAGCTATTAGTAACCAATAACTAAACTCACCTATGCTGGAAAAAGGATTATTTTTTCGGCCTTAGGGGTTTGGCCTGACGCCAAGCAAGTTCAAAGAAATTTCTATAAGCTTGAGCAATATCTTCACTTTCAATTACAACAACAAAAATCTCTTTTTGTAATGAAAAAATCGTTAATTTATTACCATAGATTCCATTGTCATTATTTAGCATGTTAATACCTTTGGGCATTACCCGGACTTGGTAATTAGGATTTTTGGATTTCCAGACTTCTTTAAAATATTCTAATCTATTCACTCCAGAAGAATTAAGAATTTCCCGACATTTATTCTTTTTATTTTTTGAAAGTCTGACCCAATTTTCTTGCAGATCATAATATTCCGGTTCAAAAAAATGAGCTACTGAACCAAAATACATTACCCCTTCCGGAGCAGATAAATATTTTTCCATATCTTGATAAACTTGTCGCACCCCTTCCAGACCTTCGAAAGTTTCAATTTTGGGTTTATGCAATTGCTCCTTATACAATTTTTCAAGTTCAGGCAAAGCTTGTTCTAAGCTTGTTTCTTGTCTTTTGATTTTTTCTAAAATTGTTTTTGGAGAAATTACTGAATATAAAGTTATTTTTTTAGTTTTTTTAATACTTACTATGCCTTTTTCTTTTAGCTGCTCAAGCACGAAATAGGTAGTAGTGCGTTTAAGCTTGGCAATTTTAGCGATCTCACCCGCAGTATTTGGACCTAATCTCAAACTAGCCAAATAGATTTTAGCTTGTTTTTCATTTAGACCCAAAGATTTTATTAGTAATTCTTTATTCATTATTCTATAGTTATTATACCAAAATAAAAAGATAGTGTCAACATTTTCGTCAACAATTGAGTTATTTATCGCTATTATTACTATAAGTTCTAAAATATTGTCCAAACTCTTGACAAAATAACCAGATTATGTTATACTGTTTTGTCACGCTGAAACATCAATTATCAGCGTAGAATCTTAACAACAAGGAGGCTCAAGAATGGAAACAGCGTCCATCATTCACACTCTTCATACCCTAAGTTTAGTAACACTAGTGGGTGCATTGTTTTTTCTTATTTTGTTCGTTGTCTTTGCTGCTGCTTCTGGCCTTAATCCAGAGAGGAGTGATGAAAGATCTGTGCGTGTTGTTCTCAAAGAGGACAAAACTGCGAGGATAGCCTTTCCATGCTGCATTATTGGCATAGTTCTCATATTCGTTAGCATTGTATTGGGAATCTGCATGTAACCCCCCTAAACACAGACGGTCAAAGGAGGACCATCATGAACAAGATGACAATCTGTACTGCAGTGGCAGTTCTGCTTTTTTGCCTGATCTGGGACAATCCCGTTCAGGCAGCAACAAACAATTATATTACTGAGTATCACTCAGATGGATACTATTCTTTTGAGTGGTATCAGGAGCATGAGAACGGCAGTATCTTCCCGGATATCTACAGATTTCAGACTCCGGACAACTACCGGGAGATCGGTATTGGCGCAGGCCAGGTTTTTCCATGGAGGGAAGATTACTCCTATGGGTGCGTTCTTGCCGGCTATCTGGCTCATGGTAATTATGGCGAGTGGTGGTTAGAGCCAGGTTTGATCGCTTGGGGAGAAGAGGAAAATTGGGGGTTTAATATCCCGATTTTCCAGTATTTTGCCCTGAACGATGAAGCTTACAATTACACCTTTTTTGATGAAGCTCGGGTCTATCTCAGACTCAACGATGAAATCCGATTTGGAATGAGCTCTGTGGTTTTTCTGGATTCCCAGGATTTCACCGAAGATCACGGACACTTCCTGGAGTTCGATACTAAGATCGGCACTGTCCGTGTCAGCTACCGAGCAGATGAGTTCGAGATCAATCTAAGCGGATCATTCTGACATTCAAAAACCGTTCCCGAAGGAACGGTTTTTTATTTATCCATGTTGAAAGTGAATCACATCAGAGTTAGCAACTTTGTAATCCTTTCCTTCTAGGCGGATCTTGCCTTCGTCTTTGGCGTTTTTCCAGGATCCAATTCCCAAGAGTTCATTATAAGAGATGACCCCTGCTTTGATAAATTTTTTTGCAAAATCAGTATGGATTTTTCCTGCCGCATAGAACGCGGTTGCACCTGCCTCTATGTTCCAAGCTTGGCATTGATTAGCTTCAGCAGTAAAGAAAGTAATTAGATCTAAAAGTTTTTTTGAGGCATTAATTAAGCGAATCAATCCAGATTCTTCGAGATTCAAACTCTCCAAATATTCTTCTTGTTCATCTATTGGAATCTCGGATAGTTCCATCTCGATTTTTGCTGAAATGGGTACAACCTCTGCTTTGTATTTTTGGGCTAATTTTTCGATTTCTTTATATTTATTTAAATCTTGATGTCTAGGTATTTGTTTCTCAGATAGATTAGCAATAAATAGCATTGGTTTAGTAGTCAAAAAATTATATTCATCCAAAAATTTATTTTTGTCCTGCCTGTCCGCCGAAGCTTTAGCGTAGGCGGAAGCGAAGTCAAAGGATTCTTTGTTCCAATCAATCATAGAAATCATTTTATTTTCATTCAGAGTTTTTTGAAGTTTTTGTAATAATTCAAATTTCGCTTTATTTTCTTTATTTCCTGATTTAGCAGAACTTCGAGCGGTTTCAACTAGTTTTTCAACAAGCTGAATGTCCGAAAGAATTAATTCAGTAATAATAGTTTCCGTATCAGCTATGGGTTCAATCTTTCCAGATATATGAGTGATCTTTTCATCAGGAAATAAGCGAATTACCAAAGCAATAGCATCCACCTCACGAATATGCGAGAGAAATTGATTGCCAAGACCTTCGCCTTTGTGTGCATTTTTCACCAAACCAGCAATATCGATAAATTTAATAGATGCAGGTACAGCTTCTCTGGATCCTGCAATTTGTTGGATATTTTTTAAGCGTTTATCTGGAATATAAACCACGCCAGTATTTGGCTCTACCGTGCAAAACGGATAATTTGAACAAGCGATTTTTGATTTTGTTAATGCGTTAAATAAAGTAGATTTTCCAACATTGGGTAAACCGACTATTCCAATTTCTAAAGACATAATATGAGTGATTAGTTAATAGTTACTGGCTACTAGTTACTTATCCAAATAAATCCAAAGTCTAAAATCCAAATGTCAAATGAATGTCAAAATCCAAATTTGTAATATTTTATTATTTAGATTTCACCTGTGGTGAGTATGTCGAACTATTTGAACTTTGAGCTTTGACATTTGAGCTTTTTGAAAAAATATCTATTGATTATTTTTCAAGTTTATTGTATCATAAGCTGTTCTAAAACACTGAAAAAGGAAGAGGTGATAGAAATGCTAATACAGAGGACGCTGTTCGTTCTGACACTAGTAGCTTTTTTTGCGCTTTCAGTTTCGGCGCAAGCATTGGTGACTTGTGAGGATCCCAGTATCCCGGGCACTTGGGTGGAAGTTCCTATGGGAGAAACTCAGATGGATTTCGGGATAATATTTTATTCCGAAGCCACTCAGGTGATCCTGACTGAGCAGAGAATATGGATGATAAATCCAATTTCTAGTTGGGATCCATTTGTTCATGATGAGGGCTATTTGATCCCCGATGATCGTTGGGTTGAAATTGAGAAGCTTCCAGTGATTGAACGGAGTGAGGAGCGTATGTTTAATATCATTTGGCCTTATTAATTAGTTTCCAGAGTCCGGTGCCCCGAGATCTCGGGGCGCTTTTTTATTTTTTAATACCATGGTATTATATTTATTCAAATCTTTTTGTACCTTGGAGGCCAAAATGTACCTTAGGGAAGGTTGGACCATCAGAGTCCTGCTACCGCTAATTCCAATTTTAATCATTGGTTTTTACCTGTTGGCATTTATCGATCACCTCTTGGGATTTGGTTATGAGACTGAATTAAGGGAGAGTCTGAATCTCAAGATTTTTGACTCAGTTTTATTTTTTCTCGGAGTGGGAGCATTCTATCTGCAAGACTGGATGTGGTATAAATATCCCAAATTCCAAGATCGTCTGACTCTTTTTGTAATTGGATTAGGAATTTTCTTGGCATGGTTTTGTTCCTTACTCCACGGAATATTCATTAGTGGATTTTCCAACATCGCTTTATTCCTAACAATAATTCTACATTTTACTCTGATCTGCTTTTTTGGAATAGGTATAGGACGAGCTCGGGAATGGGCAAAAGAAAAGTTTGATTCATAATCCCGCATTTCGCGGGGTTTTTTATTGCAAAATACCTTGCCCACGCACCAGAAGTCCGTCAACTAGCGGATCGGTGCGGGACTGTGCCCTGAACCGAATTTATTCTGGTTCAGGGCTTGACTTTCTCCTGATTTTATGGTATATTGTAGTAGTTTTGAACCTAAAAAACTACCCCGTCAAACGGGGTTTTCCCGAGTAAAACTCGGGAGTGGAGGTGCTTCCTATGTCTGTAGTATCTGATCTAACAGGATCAAAAACTAAGACGAGGAGGATGAGGACACCTTCAGTTAAAATAAAGATCCGATGGAGATTTCCAGGATGGCTAGGTGCGATATTAGGTACTGTAGTAATTTTGGGAATATGGTGGTTACTCTGGTTTGATACGGCCAGTATTTTCCATCAGATATTCATCGGATTTGAAATGAACAACCTTAATATTCGCGACTACACGCGGATTCCGGAGTTTTACGACTCGAGCTTTCGAGTTTTGTATTCCGGCGGAGGCACCTGTCTTTTTATGCTGGTGACCTTTAAATGGTTGTTCTGGTGGTTGAAGTAGGCACGAACGCAGAAGTATGGTAGTTATCAAGCTCCCCAGGGACATCGGGGAGCTTTTTTATTTAATACTCTATATTTTCTTTGCCAAGAATATATTCTAATTTACTTAAGAGCTCTTTTTTGATTTGAATTCTGTTTTTTAGGATGATTTTTTTTCTATCTCCGTTTACTCGGATACTTAATTGTACTTTTTCTTTACCAGAGTATTCCAAAAGTACATCTTTGATTTTTTGCATGTCTTCTTTTTTCAAAGATTTAGGAATCAAAAGTTTCAAGATATTTCCCGCCCGGGGAGGGCTAGCCTTAGGTTCGTTTGTGGGCAAGGCAAACTGATCAGTTTTATTTGTGTAGTTTTTTTTTGGTTTATATTTTTTTAGATCATCTTCGTTTAATTCTTGAACTTTATCAACCAATATTTTTGTATCAGCGTCTTTGGTGGAGATTTTCCCAGAAACAATTATTTGATTATCGGTAAGCCATATATTGGGATCATTTTCCAAGATTTTTGGAAAAACT
>JBDRDK010000050.1:0-9236 GCA_043820855.1 bacterium | reverse complement strand
CATAGGCAGTTCGGGCTGTATTGTCTTTGGCTACCTGACTAATTTGAACATTTAAACTGTCCTTAATATAAAAAGTGTCAGATGAAGTAGCTTTGACAATTTTATCACTTGTTGGAACCAATCCCCCATATGATATAGAGTCCAATGTTGACTTTTCGATCTCTGTAACTTTGTCCCAATTCAAACCCCATGCATAAAAAGTAGTTGGATTTATAACTTGGTATTTTTTGTTGTCAGCTAAAACATAGACAATGCTTTCATCTATTGCCTTAACTGTTGAGAATACTGGGTCTCCAGAAGTTGTATAGTTCTGAATTAGGTCGATTGGTAAAACTGCTAAATCGCTCCAGGAAAGCCCGAGAGCTTTCAAGATTTCAATAGAGGGAATGTGATGTAAAACCTGGTCAACGATCAAATAAACATGGGGTTGATCTGGAGTTTTGACTAAGTTACTTATAAAGCCCTTTTGATTTAACAGTTCATTTACTGAACTTGGTACTGTTTTTAATTGACTTAGGTCCAAACCCCAGGCTTCGAGGGTTGCAGGATTTCTTACGTGCCAACTATCACCACTATCAACCATATATACAGCTCGAGTTCCCGATACTTTAATCAGAGTGCTTAGATTACTGGATTCAAAATAATTTGAAAGGAAACTGTCTGACAGAGCCACGACTTGATCCCAATCCCAACCCCAATCATAAAAAACAGTTGGATTTGGCACAAAATATTTTACTTTATAATTTAGAAGGTATACTTTGTTATCTGACTCTTTTTTTGCAAGATAACCCAAGGATCCAGTGACTGAATCCAAGCTATCAACTAAATTTTGAGAAATGGTAGTTATATCATCCCATTTAAATCCCCACGCGTAAAAAGTATCTAAGCTTTTTAGATGAATCTTATTACCAGAATCAACTAAATATACTCTGGGATCATCTGATTTTTTTACCAAATAACTTAATTGTCCGCCGTAACTCAACTTACCCAACACACTAACAGGAAGGGTCTGGATATTTCCTGAGTTTAATTCCCACTGGGCAAAACTTAAAGGATTACGAATATGCCAAGATTGCCCTGAATCAATTAAGTAAATCTTGGAAGTATCTTTTTCTCGTACTACACTTGATAAAGATTGGTATGACAAAGAGTAATAACTTAGGAAATTATCGGGTAGATTAGATATTGTTTTTGAACCAAGGTTCCAGTCGTTCAACACTTCTGGATTAGGTATAAAATATTTAATTCCAGAATCTAATAAATAAACTTTATTCAGGTAATCTCTGGCTAGTTCGGTTAAAGTCGATCCTTGCTCATAACCACTTAGATTAATTTCTTCAACTTGAGACCATTTAAAATTCCAAGCATAAAATACTGTTGGACTAACAATCGGTCTGATAATCTCTTCGCCTTCTACTAAAAGATAAACTTGGGGATTATCAGCTTCTCTTACAAGCCTATACGGAGGTTTAAATTCTAAGTATTTAGCATAAGCATCTTTTCTTATAGAACCTAAAGCACTATACAGATAATCACCCGGACAAGATGTAGCACCAGAGTCTCGGTGACCAGCTACATTGTTCTTAACCCCTGGGTAAGCTCCTCCAGCTATCCAAGTCCCGAGTGGATTTACTTTATTATCATAACCTCGCCATGCAACCAGATCTTCTAAAGAGTTTTTTGCAGCAGTTGTGAGATAAGATGGCCCATTTCCCCTTGCTACAGAACCAGGATGAAAATCACCAAGCAACGATACTCCGATAGAACCTACGTTATAGCCAAGTACATGACCACCGATTACTCTGTTTCCACCTTTGCGTCCTTCATAAATTCTTCCTTGAGCATCAATCAAATAATTATAACCAATATCACCCCAACCACGACTTATCGCATGATAATAATAAATTGCACGAACTGTTGCTGGTGGATTAGGGTCATTATTCATTGAAACCGTATGATGAACATAGAAATTTTCAACATCATAATATTGTGGGGTCCATGTCATCCATGACTCATTAGCACCCCAACCTGCCCTACTGATTACATTGGGTGCTGTAGCTGCCTGTACTTCTGATATTTCAGAATCGTTTTCTTCTAAAGTATTAATTGCTTCAATAATAACCTCATCTAAGCTCGGAGATATATCTAAGTCAGTGGTGTTGAGGATGATTTCAAATTGAATTAAGTTGGTTTCTCCTGAATTTCTATCGGGAAACATCAACTCTGAATAAGTATAAGCACCTTTTTTATTTAAAACAACACCAACTCCATCATCTCTACCACCTTCTTGTACTGACTCTTTTTCAGACCATACTTCTTTCCACTTAGTCCAAACTGATCCATCTATACCGCTTCTATAATTTATCTTTAGATCTGTTGGGTTAGGAGTATCTGCTTTAAATTTCACTGCAAAGGCATTAAAATTTATATCTAATCTTATTGGTTCGGAAACATACGTCTTGTCTTTTTGAAAACCACTGTTCTCGTCAGTATCTAAAGTTAAATAATCCTGTCTATCAGTTTCTAATTGACCAAAATCACCAAAACTTATTTTTTTAGTAAAAGTATCTATAATTTTAGTGTCAGTATTAGTTTCAGGAACTTGATTCTCAGCTCGAGTATAAATTTTGAAAACAAAAAAGCTTAATCCAAAAACTAAGCTTAATATAATGCCAAATAAAATTTGATGTTTTACCGACAGATTCGTACTTTTAATATCCCCTCCGCTCCCATATCCGGCTCAGCCGGATCGGGAAGTCCCGCTCAGCGGGACGCTTTTTTAAGTCCTGCCGAAACTCGCGAGAGCATAGACAGACACTTTATTTTTGCAGTCCTACTTTCTGAGTACTATTGTAGCATATTTTCTTGAACAAATCAAGTTAGAAAAGATTCATAGATTTTTGTAAACTTCCCAGGTAGTTTTTATCATATTGTTTAGATCACTATATTTCGTCTCCCACCCTAATATCTCTCGAGCTTTTTTTGAAGATGCGATCAGCTTAGCTGGGTCTCCAGGTCTTCGCTGTACTATCTTTGCTGGAATACTTTTTTTTGTAATTTCCCGAGTAGCATCCAACATCTGTTGAACACTAATACCCTGCTCACTGGCTAGATTAACTGTCAGACTTTTTCTGGAATTCTGAACATATTCTAAAGCTAATATATGCGCACTAGCTAAATCATTCACATGAATATAATCTCGAACTCCGGTGCCATCATCTGTGTCATAGTCATTACCATATATTTCCAGCTGTTTTCTCTTACCAATAGCTACTTCCATAATAACCGGGAAAAGATTAGCCGGATTTTTTTCTAAACCCTTTACTTTCCCATTAACATCATAGCCAACGGCATTAAAATATCTTAAGCTTGCAAATTTTATATCCTTTAATTTATCGTACCATCCGAGAATTCTTTCTATTTCCAATTTAGTAAATCCGTAATAATTTACCGGTTTGGTTGGGTGTTTTTCATTTATTGGTAGATATTTTGGGTTTCCGTATACTGCCGCGGAAGAAGAAAAAATAATATTTTTTATTCCAGCTTTAGAAACAGCATTAAATAAATTAATTGCGCCTATAATATTATTCTCGGAATATTTTTCTGGTTCAATCATTGATTCCCCTGCTGCCTTATAAGACGCTAGGTGAATCACCGCATCAAAATTTTTTTTTAAAGTAGATTCTATCTCTGAATAATTTAGCAAATCTCCTTTTACAAAATCTGTATCCGAAAAAATATTATCTTCGGTGCCCGAGCTTAAATTATCAAAAACTGTGGTTTTATATCCTTTATCCAACAGAGTTCTGTTTACATGACTACCAATATATCCCGCACCCCCAACAACTAATATTTTTTTATTTTTCATAATATTATGATTTTTAACATATAAACTTAGATTGGTCTTTTATACAAAATTAAATGGCGCGCCTAACAGGACTTGAACCTGTGACCTTGTGCTCCGCAAGCACACGCTCTATCCACTGAGCTATAGGCGCAATATGACCTGTGAGCTCCCTGCCTACTATAGGCAGATATCCGCTGAGGGTCGAAGACCTCCCTTTGGGACTACGGGAAAATCAATTAAAATCTAAGAAATCTGGTTAATTTATCAACTGCTATTTCACCTCGTTCCTCCATAGCAATGTGCTTTGACAAAAGCTGAAATATTCCTTCGGCTTTGGTTATCGGAACTTCTATGGATATTACTGAAATTAATTTATTTGTACTCTTAAGATAAAGTAATGTATATGGCATATTTGGAACAAACCAGAAACTTATTAATTCCTGCCATTCAAAAAATCGAGTACCCACCTTTACTCCTTTGTGGTCGATTTTGCACAATATCTCTCTAGGTTTACGAAAACTGTGTACGAATATTACGGCAGTCAGCAATAGTACAAACACTATTCCCCACCAGAAATCCAGATAATAAAATACAGCGATGAGAGTAGAAAAGAAGAGAAAGAAACCTATCCACCAAACAACTCCCTTGCTATGATAAGCCCATTCTGGTGCTTTCCAAGATATTTCAGCAATCTCTGCTGACTTCTTGCGAATTTGTTTAGGTACGATTTTTTTAACTTGCTTTTTCACAATAGCTTTCTTGACAATCTTCTTAGTTGATTTCTTGCTGACTTTTTTCTTATGGACTCTTTTACTTGGCATTTTCTCCTCCGCTCCTGGTGTCAGCCTTGGGCTGAACCCAGAAAGTCCGCCGTAGCCCCAAAGGGGCGAAGGCTAGACATTATTTTAATAAATTACATATTTAAAAGCGTAAAAACTTTGTACGCAAGCATGGCTGGCCAGACTATAGCCTTCAAAAAACCTAATACACCCATCCAGAATGTATCGGATTGCTGAATATAATATACAACTGCCCCAACAAAAGCTAAACCATACAGCCCGCCAAATCCTACATGACAATGCTCGTGCCATTTTTTGTCACATTCTTTTTGGGTTTTTTTCTTTTCTTCTAGCATATAGATCCTTTGTTTAATTATAATAAATGTTTATCTCTAAATGCTTGTCCAGAACCTTTTTTTAAGTAATTTTCAAATCTTCTTGCGATTAATCTAGAAGGAAAAGCACAAAACCATAAAAGTTTAAACGGAAGTAAGTTTTTTGTTGATTTGCACTTACCTTCTTTGTGTTCTTGAAGTCTTTCGTCCAAATTTGGTGTTGAACCAGTATAGATCTTGTTATTTTTTAATTTGAGAAGATAAACATAATACATATTTTTATTTATAGCAACCCGCCGCATCCCCCTTCGTATAAAACTACGGAGGGATTAAATAAAGCTATGGGTCGCACCCTATCTTATAATCTTCGTTTGGCAAAATGCCACCCGAAGCTTTAGCGTAGGGTGGCGGAGAGTGTGGGATTCGAACCCACGCGGCGGGTATTAAACCACCGACGGTTTAGCAAACCGCTGCTTTAGACCGCTCAGCCAACTCTCCAATCAGATAAAGTTTAGCAAATTTTAGGTATAATTTCAATCAAAATAAATTATTTAATTAATTTTAAATCTATTTTTTCACCAAAAAATTCCTTTGATAAATCTTGGATATTTTCCGTTAAATCAGTTACTAAAAATTCTCGTTTTGAATTTTTACTTAGATCTTTTTCTATCTCTGGATGACGGGAAAGATAATCTTTTAATTTATTAGGAATAATTTCATCTTGAGAAATAATTTGAATTTTCGATCCAGCTTTCTTACTAATCAAATCTTTCAAAGCTGGGTAATGAGTACAGCCAAGTATCAAAGTGTCAATATTATTTCTTAGTAATGGCTCGAGGTATTCTTCTAGTATTGGTTTTATCCAATTCATCCCTTGATTTTCAACTAAGGGCACAAGTAGTGGAGTAGCTTGTTGAAAAACCTCGACCTTAGAATCCAATTTTTTAATCTCCCGAATGAAACTTCCTGAATTTATAGTACTTAATGTACCTATAACACCAATTTTTTTGCTTTTGGTTTTCTCAACTACTATTTCTGCAGTAGGAATAATTACGCCAAGCACTCTACGATCTGGATAATTCTTAGGTAGATATTCTCCTTGGATCTTACGCAAAGCTTCAGCTGAAGCCGTGTTGCAGGCTAAGATAATTAAATTACAATCCTGTTTAAATAAATATTCTACGGCTTCTTTTGTAAATTTATAAACTATATCTTGTGAACGATTCCCATATGGTACTCGAGCAGTATCACCATAATATAAATAATCGTACTCACTTAAATTCTCTACCAAACTATGAGTGATAATTAATCCCCCGAGTCCTGAGTCAAAAATACCTATTTTCATAATAACTGTTTAATTCTATCAGATAAGAATAAAAATGGAAATGAATTATTTCTTGACCTGATCAATCAAATATATTAAAATATCTTGTTGTACCTTACATCAAAAGGAGGTGTCCTGATGGACACACAAATTATCGTCGGGGCACTTATTTTCAATACTGTGGTGAACCCATATCTTAGCGCTCCAATCGGTCAGTTCGAACTTTATAAAGCAGCGCGAGAAGAAATTCAGGATCCTTCGGAAGTATTTTCTGCACTAGCTACTGAACATTACGCTGTAATCCTTACGCTAAATAGTATGGGTATTGATTTCAGTATTATCTCTTCAGATGCAAAAATCATTCATCCTGCGATTTTGAAGCGTCTGCACAAAGAAGGTTTTAAGTTTTTACATTTTCCAGACAGTATCAACTATCAATCAATGAGATTTCCAAGAGACTTGGCTCTACGATTAACAGATGACAAGTGCTTGATAGATCTGGACCTAAAAGAGTCTCTTAATATTGAAACACTCCCAGGTAAACAGATCTTCTGGTCACCTTATGGACAAGGCGGTAGAGTACATTGTCGAAAAAAGATATTTTTAATATTTGAAAGGGTGTTTATTGCTCGATCTTGCAGATCTCTACAAGACATTATCACTAAAAGCATGCGGTTTTCTGCAGCAAATCTACAAGACCAAACAACAGCCAGACACGCCTTGGAATCAATAGGTGACTTACCGTTTCAGCATTGCCGACTTTTCCAAAAGAGTATATCTCGTTTAGTGCTTTTACCAATAACTGTTGTGTTCGAAGAAACCAGTTCAAGTAGAATTTATGAGATCGATGATCATGTTGATCGGGTTTCTGGACTTTTAGAAGATGGGTCAGGGAGGTTACACTTAGTTGTTGATCCTCAAATCCATAGCGGTTGGCAGGGACCAGATACAAAACCTGAATTTGGACCAGAAGAAACGATTAGAAAATACAGAGCGGCGTGTAAGCAGGCCAAAATCGAAGTGCATACCCCGAAAATATCTGTACCTGCGTCTATTGGCTTTTGGCAAGACCCACAAAGCCTAAAGGTTCTAATGACTAGCGGGGATGATGAGGTAGAAAACACTGTTTCGGATATCGTGGGACGCGAGAATGTTTTCACTACCTCTGTTCCGATTAAACAATTCCCTGCTCAATGTAGAGCAGGAATCCGTTGCCTTATCAATGAATTACCTCCCTGGTTTACCGACCTAATCTCTAGTAAAAAATAGTTTTATATTTTAAAAATATCCTGTCCCGGCACCAGCCGGGCTTTTTTATTCGCAATCTGCTGGGCAATTGCATTTGGATTCCCATTCCTCGCAACTACCATTGCCACAGCGAGAACAAGTTCCTGAAGGCCCTCCGGCTAAATCACTTAAATCGCAATTTTCATCGTAATTACCAGCATAATCGATTTCTTCCAACCCTTCACAACAATTATCCGGCATGTGCTCTATGTATTCGGGAGCAATGGCTCCTGGCAAATCCCCACTTTCTATAACACAATCCACATCTACACAAATAGAATTTTCGCATTTTTCTCCTGCATCACAATCAAAATCATCAGCGCAAGAACTCTGAGGTTTTTGGGAATAAAAACCAAGTAGAGATATTGCCCCGAAACTAAACAACATAACAACTCCCAAAATGTAAATAATTAATTTGTATTTTGATTTTTTCATATGCAGTAATTATTCAACGTTGACCCCAGGATAAATATACGATCTCATTTTATTTGCTGTAAGCTGTAATGCTTTTTCTAATTTAGAAAATCTGTCTGGGTCTTTAAGGGAAAAATTAATTTCACCTATGTTTACATCTACGCTAAAATCAGATCCAATTTCTAACATTTTATCCATCTGAGCTTTGTAATCTAATTTGTTTGTACAAAAATTGCCATTACGAACTTCAACTGAGCCCTTTTCAGGTTCTTCCCTATAGGGATGGAAACTTATACTATCAACTAGTTTAATATCTACGTTGTAGTGTTGTACTAAATATTGAATCTCGGTTAACGCTGTTTGCAAATATTTTGGATCAAAACAAGCTACACCAGCAAGAGATAATCGCACCAAAGGGTATTTTTCTTTTAGCTGACTGGCGATTTCATAATAAAATTGTGCGTATTTTTTTGCGTCCGCTTGGCTACCAAATTGCAGCTTATCCTTAAACATTTCACCAGTACTTCTAGTAACATTGGTTTCATTCCCAACTTCAAGCTGGATACTTCCCCCAATTTTTTGAATTAAAGTCTCGCAAATTGCTAAATATTGGTTTTTTTCTAAGACGGTCTTTGGTACATCCGAAGCTGTTTTATGGTTTTGGCGATGGTTATAGAAAGGTACTACGATTATCATGTCTGTTCCGTTTTTGACTAAAATATTCAGCTGTTCCAAAAATCGTGGTTCGATCGCAACCAACCACTTATTTCCTGATTGAATATTTATTGCCTGGGACGGGGAAATAGGAGAAGCTTCACCAGCAGGATTAATTCGAACATATTGTAATTTTCCAAAAAAGCTTTTTAAATAATCTTGGAATTTTTTTAATTTTTCTTCTTCAATTTGTTTTTTATCAATAAGAATTTTTTGAGCCTCAACTTGACCTATACTAGGAATCTTATTATCTCTAAGCTTAAGATAGTCTTGCCACTGCTGTTTAGTCCAAGAACTTCTAGCGTCTACAATTAAGTCTTGGTCGAAATTTATACCTACATAATCAGGATTCTTTTTTACTTGATCAGCTTCAAATTTATAACTGGACTGTCTCAATTTTTTCATTTTAAGTTGAATAGTCGAAGACCATGAGTGCTTCTGCATTTTTTAAATCTATTCTAAAAAATCAGAAAATCAAATGGCGGAGAGGGTTGATGCTTCGCAAATGCTACGCACAACTCTTTCCTCTTGCATTA
>JBDRDK010000049.1:0-11020 GCA_043820855.1 bacterium | reverse complement strand
CATAAACGGGGTAAAAATATTTCTACCTCAAAACGATTACCCCTTAGACTTATTTATTTTGAAGCTCACTTATCCAAAGAAGATGCAAAACGACGAGAACGGTACTTTAAAACTACAAAAGGTAAAACAACTTTAAGAACTATACTGCAAGAATCCCTTAAGAAATTCAACATCAAAGGCATTGATTTCAAAAGTTAAATAAATTTTCACGAGATAAAAACAACCAGCTCAACCGCTGGTGTTTTTTTATGAAAAGTATTATATTAATACTAGATGTAATATGAGAGGAGGAATATGAGTGAATTAGAGCCTACTCCAATAGAAAATGGTTCTGAGTCTGAGGAAGACGAGAGAAGAAGTAGTGAAATAAATCGTGCCCAGAGAGCGCTTGAAGAACTTAGAAATCCTACTGCAAATGGAGAATTTAGATCATCTCTCCATGAAATACATACAACTCTTCGCGATACTGATATTACTCCAGAAGATATTGGTACTACTGAGGAAGAAATTGAGGAGTTCCGGAAAAGAAAGGACCTAGATAATGCCAAGAAAGCACTCAACGAGATTAGAAAAGGTGGTAATTCTTGGCCAGGTAGAATGTGTTTCGATCTTCGCAGTGCTGGTGCTACTCCAGAAGATATTGGTACTACTGAGGAAGAAATTGAGGAGTTCTATAGAAAAAATAAAGAGGAAGAAGCTATACAAAGCCTCGAGCGTCTTAGAGATGGTAAATACGTTGGGCATGAGCTCTTATTAGCATACTTTGATTATACAAGAAGGATACAAAAATATCTCAAAGTTCCTGGTAATACTCCAGAAGATATTGGTACTACTGAGGAAGAAGTTGAGAAACTCAAGATCGTAGCGTACAAAAGGGCAGCTGAATTTTACCTTGCTAAGGCCAGAACAGGCGAAAAACCCGCGTCGGTATGGGAAATTCCCGAGTTATTAGAAGAGGTCGGCCTCAAACCAGAAGATATTGGTACTACTGAGCAAGAACTTAAGGATCTGGAGGCTAAAGCTGATGAATAAAAATTCTCTTAATTTAACAATGATTAGATTAATTTATTTATTTCTTGGGACTAACTAATTTATCATATTTTTTAGCAGTTTCCCAAGCTAAATCAAAGATTCTCTTTTGGGCTTCAGCAATTTCTTTTGACTCTATAATTATCCCAAACTCCTCTGCCAAAGACATTATTGCAACTTTATCATTATAAATATTAATTTCTGGAGAGAAATTAAATTTATCAACAGGTACTAATTTACTTTCCCGGGCTTCAATCTTATCAGATTTCTTTCTCTCAATCCCCTCTTTAGTAGCAGGTAAAATTGCTTTGATAAAAATTCTTTTAGCTGTTCTACGTTGATAGTATTCAGGAAAATAATGGGGTAGAGCTTTGTGCATATTTGTAACAGAAGCATAGGCTTTGATTGTTTCATGTGAAGTAAGAGTATCTTCATATACTGTTTCAATGCCTTGTCTTCCTTCATAAAAGCGTACTCTCGGCCGTTTGCCCTTTTCACTATAAATGGCTTTTAGTTCGGGAAGTAATTTTTTTACTTCCTTGGCGTTATTTTGAAACTCGTTACTTTTTTTCTCAAGATAGGCAATCAGAGTCTCCGGATGCTCTGCAGTATAAGTTTTTTTTCCTGTTTTGGTTACCCTACTCACAAAGCCTAACTCAATAAGTTTTTCTAACGTATCGTAACATGTCGTGCGATTAATTTTTGCTCTGGACGCAATCTTTGTAACAAGTGCTGGTCCTAATTCTAACAAAGCCAAATATACCGAGGCCTCCTTTTGAGATAAACCTAATTGCATAAATAATTTTTCCATAATATTCCTTATGTTTTATTTGTGTGGATATATTTCGACAATCCTAATTCTATTATACTATTTAATAGATAATATGTCAAGTCTAATATATGTGGAAAACACTTGACAAAATGTAGACAATATGCTATAATTAGCTTTAATTTGAAGATTAAAAATTATCCTTATAGGTGCCCAAAAGATTATCCGCTATCTGGTAGTTTTCTGGGCACCTATATCAGGTGACTACAAAAAAGGAGATGATCACTATGGGTTGTGGAACAGGACGAGCAAGATTACGCAGTGAGGGCAAGCTCAGGTTTAAGAATAACCCTGATGGTCGCATCTGGACGTACGATGAGGCGCAGTCGGCGTTGGATATGCTGTATGCTATACAAAAAGAGTCTCTGGACAAGTTTCGCCAAATGGTTGACTTCGCCCGGAGCAACAACATCCATGCGGCTGGTCACATCTTCTTTGACCATAAGCGATCTATCGCTTATGAAGATGCCACTGAAAAAGATTTCAATCAGCTCGCAGAGCTGATTGAAGGGGCAATTGATGCTAAGTATAGCATCATCCACGAGCCGTGGGATCTTATAAATCCCGAGGAGGCGATTTGTCCCGCTCTATTAGCAGCATCAGAAGATAAAGCTTCTGATCAATAGATTTCCATTCAAGGTAATGTCTACCTCAGGTATTACTCCCACTTTTATACTCATACGAGGCAGGAAACTGCCTCGTTTTTATATCGAAAATCTGAGATATATCCAATTAAAACTTCAGATTTTTATCTACCAGTCAGATTTTATATATCTCCAAGAAACAGTATCACCAATGCGAAGAATCAAATTTGATGCTCCGACTTGCGAAGGAGAACCATTATAATATAAAGACCAGAAATATGAATAATCAGATGGAGTATCGATATTGGAAATTTTGGTTATAAATTTACCCAAATCTCCTCCATAATCTATATATTCAATTGCAAAACCATATCTTTGACTAGCTTTTTCTAGTACTTCAAAAGCGGTCGTGATACCATCAATAACTTCAATTTTATAACTTCCTGAAACTATACTAGATTGAATCTGTAAATTAACTATGTTCTGTTTTGGCTTTTGATAATTACTAGCTTCACCCTGTACTTGATAATTTGCATTTTGTTCAACTGTGTTTGATAAGTGAGTTTCTTTGTCAATAGAATCATTATTGTTTTTAGTACTTTGATCAATATTATTTAAATTATCTGGTTTGGACAGTATACTCTCTAAAATATCTTGCTCAAAAGGTTTTTGAATTATCTGCAAATTATCTTTATCTTCAGCAATTACTTCACCTAGATAAATTATCAAGCTCGCCAATACCAAGAAACTTATAAAGAAAAAATTTCTTTTTAATAAATTATTTATAATATTAATCATTTTATTACCTTTGTATTAAATAATTGTTTGAAAGCTAGTTTTTTATTTCTTGAAGCATACTTAACCAACTCATATGCTCCAAATAATACACTGGTATATACGAGATCGGAAGCCAGACTAGAACGGAAAAAAGGTATTGCTAGAATAAAACAATTTATCAGTCCATCAATTGTTTGTGGATAGAGGTTTGTTCCTAACCATACAGCAAAATTAGTCACAAAGAAAAACAGCAGTGATCCAGCAATACTACCGGCAAAAACATTACCTAAGCTCTTATGTTTTCTGATCCATACGCCTATGAGTACTGCCAATATAAAGCTAGAGTAAACTGCCAGCATTACCCAAACATTATAAAAACCTAGGAAAAAATCTGATATCAGCATAATTATCAAGGGTAACCAAAAAGCATACTTGCGATCCAAGTAAGTGCCAGCAAAAAGACCTATTGCTAATATTGGTGCAAAATTAGCTGGATGAGGCAAGAGCCGCATTACTATCCCGAAAATTATCAAAATTACTGCTAAAATAATATTCATATAAACCATAATCCTAGTTAGTTGCTAGTTATTTCAGCCAGAGGCTGATCGTCCTTTGGACGAAGTTATTAGTTATCAGTTACTGGTTATTAGAATATGGGAGTTGCCCCGCAAAGCGGGATCCCGCCACGCGGGAGAGGTTAGAAATTCGGATATGGAATTAAAAAATCTTGGTCCAAAGATACCAAGAAAAATCCAGTAAAACCCTTCGACCGAAGGCGCGCATGATACGCTTATTTAAGAAATTAAGTTTTCTGACTCTTCGACTCGCTTTCGTTCGCTCAGAGCAAGCTTATCCTGAGCGGAAAAATTTATGGTGAGCGTAGTCGAACCACAGTAGCGGGACTGTCCCGGATTTAAACCGGATTGCCTTAATATTCTTATTGATATTTTTAATTTACCTTATTTATATTTTATAATCTTCAATTATCAATTGTCAATGAATTATTAATAAATCCAAATTTCCAATAGCTTATTAGCTCATAAGCCAGTTGAGTTGTTATTTTGGATTTTGAGTTTTGAGCTTGATTTGACATTTGAACTTTGAGTTTTGAGCTTAATAATCTATACCTTTTTTGGCTTTTATACCTTTGTCATAAGGGTGTTTGATTTTTTTCATTTCAGTAACCAAATCGCATAATTCTATTATCTTTTTTGGTGCTTTGTGCCCTGTTAAGACTAAGGTTTTGGCTTTGGGCTTTGACTTAATTAAATCAATAATCTGTTTTTCTGGAATCAACTTCCATTGAATAGCATCAATTATCTCGTCTAAAATAACTACATGCCATTTTTTTGTATTCAAAGCTGATTTGGCTAATTCCAGAGCGTGATAAGCAGCCCCCAAGTGTACTTCAGCGGGCTGCTTATCGCCTGCTATCTTATAAAAACCTTTGCCCCCAGCCTTGATTTCGATATTAAATAATTTTGCAATACTTTTGTACTCACTACTATGTACTGATTTTATAAATTGGATTATCAGAGTTTTTTTATTATCACCGGCTGCCCGCAAAGCTAATCCAAGCGCTGCAGTAGTCTTACCTTTCCCATCCCCATAATAAAGTATTGTATATCCCATAGATTATGAATTTTCTATTAGCTATTTGCTATACGCTATTTGCTATTTGCTAACATTTCGTATACCCACAAGAATGACATTTCAGACACCCCTCACCCATCTCCAAGATTGATCCGCAGTCAGGGCAATGTGGAGCAAAACCCGAATCAGCAAGTGAGACAGTTGAAGCAGGAATATCAACTGGTTTGGGGATCTCAGCTTTATCCTGATTATCTGAATCACCTGAAAATTCAAGATTTAATTTCTGTTGACCTTTGTTAATATGTTTTTCTATGACCTGAGCAATGGCATCTGGCAAAGACAAGATCATACCACCTTCTGACCACGTAGGCATGGGTCCTCTTATACCTTTTAGTTGAGTAATAACCTGTTTCACACTTATACCAGAACGTAAAGCCAGAGATATTAATCGAGATATTGCTTCAAGTTTTGCTGCAAAAAAACCACCGGCCTTACCCATCTGACTAAATACTTCAAATGGCTTTCCATTTTCATCGCTATTGATTGTAATATATAAATTCCCATATGCGCTTTTAATTTTATAAGTAGTACCTTGAAGTATTGTTGGTCGTTTTTTAGGTAAAAAACCGTTTGTGTTTTGGGGTTGGACTAATGCTTGTTCTTGATAATTACCGTTTTGATGATTTTCAGTTGTACCAGTTGACAGCACCTGTGTATCTCTACTTGCATCACGGTATATTGTTATACCCTTACAATCCAGCTTATAAGCTAACTTATAAGCTTTGGCTACATCCTCTACCGTAGCTTCGTGTGGGAAGTTAATTGTCTTTGAAATAGAAGCATCTACATATTTCTGAAAAGCGGTTTGCATTTTGATATGCCATTCTGGTGTAATATCATGAGCAGTACGATAAATTTTTTTAATTCTTTTGGGTACTTCTCCTATTTCATGTAGTGTCCCTTTATCAGCTATTTTTTTCATAAGCTCTTTAGAGTAAAAACCGTCTTTCTTGGCTTGTTTTTCAAATTCTTGATTTACGTCCACCATCTTAGTGTCTGCTTGATATCGATAAAAACTTATTGCAAATAACGGCTCTATACCAGAAGAACAACCAACTATAATTGAAATAGTACCAGTTGGAGCTACAGTCAAAAGAGTTGAGTTTCTTAAATACTTTATTCCTTGTTCTGGATAAATAGATTTATCAAAAAACGGGAAATTACCGCGTTGTTTTGCCAAGTTTGCAGACGCTTCAAAAGCTTCGTCATAAATAAATTTCATTAGTTTTTCAGCCAATGCTATGGCTTTTTCAGAATCGTATTGAATATTAAGTTTTATAAGCATATCAGCAAAACCCATAATTCCAAGACCGATCCTACGGTCACCTCGTGTCTGTTCTTGTATTTGAGGTAATGGATATTTGTTCATATCAATCACATTGTCCAAAAAATGTACTGATTTGTGTACAACTGTTTTTAGTTTCTCCCAATCAAGCTTAGACTCTTTGACCATCTTAGATAGATTTATGGATCCTAAATTGCATGACCCATAAGGGGGAAGGGGCTCTTCGCCACAAGGATTAGTAGCCTCAATTAAAGCTTGACTGTGAGTTGGATTCTTCTTGTTTATTTTATCGATAAAAATCATACCTGGATCACCGTTTTTCCAAGCATTTTTAACAATATTATCAAATATACCTTTAGCGCTTTTTTTACCAGCTGTCTGCTGGGTTCTTGGGTCTATCAATTCATAATCTTCATCTTTTTTAAGTGCTTGCATAAATTTATCAGTTATTGCAACTGAAATATTGAAATTATTTATTGAAACCATATTAGCTTTGCAGTTAATAAATTCTTGAATATCCGGATGGTCTACCCTCAATATCCCCATATTTGCACCACGTCGTGTACCGCCTTGTTTAATCGCCTCAGTAGCTGCATCAAAAATTTTCATAAAAGATACTGGACCAGAGGCAATTCCAGAAGTTTTCTTTACTATACTGTTTTTTTGCCTGAGTCGAGAAAAAGAAAAACCAGTACCCCCACCGCTTTTGTGGATCATAGCAGCGTCTTTTAAGGTATCGAAAATACCCTCCATGCTATCTCTTATAGGAAGTACAAAACAAGCAGATAGTTGTTGAAGTTCCCTACCTGCATTCATAAGAGTTGGGGAGTTGGGTATAAATTCAAGATTTGCCATCAAATCATAAAATTCACGAGCAGTTTTTTTTGTATCAGAATTTTCATCATAATATTTATCTGCTGTAGCGATATTTTCTGCTACTCTCCAAAATAAATCTTTTGGTTTTTCTATAGTTTTTCCGTTATTATCTTTTTTAAGATAGCGTTTGACAAGTACAATTTTGGAATTCTCAGATAATTTTGGCTCTGACAAAGTTTGTACTGATTCTTGATGTCTAGATTTTTTCAACACAAACCCTCCTTCGCTACTGATTTGGCCTTTGGTCAAGATCAGTAAGTCCCTCGTAATTACCCGACACGGAATACGGATGAACCCATTCTTCGTTAAAACTACGAAGGGCAAGTTTATTATCAACTGATTTCTTAGAAGATAAATATTTATTCTTGCTCGTCAACCGTAGCTTTATGCAAAGGTTGGTAATCCTATATGAAGTATTCGAGTAATGAAGTGGGAAGCGTTATTTTTTTATAACCTTCTTCAATTCTTTATTAAAATCTTCTGGTTCTTTAAATTCTCTGTACACTGAAGCAAAGCGAATATAGGCAACTTTATCGAGTTTTCTTATGCGTTTCATAACCATTCTACCGATTTGTTTGGATTCGATCTCTTTGGTATGTTTTTCTTCAATTTCCTGCTCTATTTCTGATACTGCATCTTCAATTTGTTTTAATGTGACTGGCCTTTTTTCACATGCCCGCATAATCCCGCGAATAATTTTATCCCGGTCATACACTTCTCTTCTTCCATCTTTTTTAATAACAAGGAGATTAAGAAGTTCGATCCGTTCATAAGTGGTAAATCGGTTCTTGCATTTTTCACACTCACGACGACGGCGAATAACTCGCTCCTCATCTACTTCTCGCGAGTCAAGCACGCGAGTTTCAGGATGTTTACAAGATGGGCATGTCATACTATAAGTAGTAGTGAAAAATTAACTCTCATACAATATGTTGAGAGATACATTTACTATGTTACGCGCTTTGCAAAGTGTCTGTCAAGTTCTTTGGCTTGACAAAAAAATACAATAAATAAAAAATAGGCCCCTTAGGGGCCTATTTTTAAAATCTACAAATCTAATAAAATAGATTTAAACCCATAAATGCACCAGCGAAAAACGATAGTACATAAACAGTCCCAATACTGACTGCTTCATGGGTTTGCAGATTAGTAAGGTCAATATGCTTAGTTTTCTTATCCATACTCCTCCTTTTCTCACATATCTCCAGAACGAAGACATACAAGTTTTATTTGCAAGGTGCGACCTTAATACAGTACTATTATAGCAGATTTTTCAGGAGAAGTCAACCCTGTACCGAATTTATTCTGGTACAGGGCAAGGGCACAGTACTAAAATAAGTTTTTGTGCTGTGCGTAGTCCCGCATCAAGCTTTGCTTTGGTGCGGGGCAAGAATAAATATTTATTTTTTAGAAAAAGATTCTGGCAAGCGAACTGCGTGAGCGCGACCAGAACCTGCCCTCCCCTCTCGTCATTCTGGCAATCAGCCTTGGGCTGAGCGACCAGAATCTGATTCTGAAATCGCTTCTCTCTCTAGAATGACGGGGAAACAAAAGATTTTTATTTATTCAAATAGATTTTCAATATTTGAAACCATAAACTGACAGCTTGTAAAGGGGGAAGAAAAATATTTAAAATTATTAATTCTTGAAAGTTTTTTGCCCAAAAAGTTCGAAAACTATTATATACCTGACCATTATTTATGGCTATCACACTTGAACCCAGATCAGTAAACACTATCTTTTCATCTGATAATTTATCGAGTTTTTCATGCATTACTTCTCTGTAAATATTGTTAGCAAGTAAATTTGATTCATGGATATTTTGCGCTATTGTGCGTGGCATATCTTTTGATCGACTATCCCCTATAGCATACACGTCTGTTTGTTTTAACATTTGAAAATTATCATTAGTTAGTAAGAAATTATTTTGATCTTTCACGAATTTTGAATCTTTGAATATTTTATGAGCTTGCACCCCTCCTGCCCAAATCAATAGATCATACTCCTGTATCTTCCCATCATTGTATTGTACGCAGTGTCTGTAAACTCTTTTAATTTTTTTGTTTTGAATAATCTGTATATTCTTACTTTCAAGTTTGTTATATATTCTTTCAGCAATTTTCTTAGAAAAATCCTTCAGTATATCAAATTGTTCAATCAATGTTATGTGAAAACTTGGATCTTTTTGTGCAAAATACGAGTTGAGTCGAGTATGAGCCATATTTACGGATTCTATACCAGATATTCCTGCTCCCACAACTACCACCTTGTATTCACTGTTGTTCGCTTTAATTGTTTTATTAAATGCTTGATTTGTACTTACACAATCATTTAAGTCATGCACAAAATTCGCATATTCTTTCACTCCTGGAGTATCTGAGATACTTATCTCAGATTCCAAAGCATATATAAGTTTCGTATATTCAATTTTGGATTTATCTTGAAAACGAATTCGTTTTTTTGAAAAATCGATTCTAGATATATTTTTATGAATAAACTTAATTTTTTTATCTTTGATAATCTCGAGAATGGGTAAGGCAATTAAGTTTTTATATTTTTTGGGATCTTTATACTCAAAACTAAACCTGACCAGTAATGGTTTATAAGTCAGGTAGTTTTGTTCAGATACCAAATAAACTTTATAAAAACTGCTGCATTTAAATTTTTCAGCCAATTGAATAGCAAGATTTATAGCACTAAAACCGCTTCCAATAATTACGAAATTTTTCATAATATATCAATTTTTGATGTATTCAAGACAAAAATCAATGCCTTATACAGTTTTTAATTTAAAATGTGGTAGTGATTATATAGGTTACTTTGTTATAATATTTGGTTGAAGATTGAGAAGCTAGGGTTGCCACTTTGTATGTAATAGTATATGGGTCATCAACTAACTCTCCAGTTCCTCCATCAATAGGATCTACGTAATCAGCAACTATATCACCCGGCAACAAAAGAGAAAACGGTGCATACAAAGTTCCGCTACCAAATTTATTTCCTTTACCCGGGCCAATGGTCGTGTCACTAGAGGTATAACCAAAACCACAATTCGTGCCTGTACATTGCCCCGGGGGCCATAGAGCAGGACTTCCATAAGTACCATCTGCGAAATTCGGAATTTCTTCGGATGGATAAGCTGTTGACGTAAGAAGTTGAGTGATCCAAGCATATACAGAATAACCGCCATAGGCATTAGTAGTAGTTGTCACAGTAGATTGCTTTGTATCCCAATGATTATTACTAGTTTTCAAATCATCAAAAACTATACTAGTGGTATTTATAACAAAAGCTAAGGTTGGCAAAACTCTCTGACCATCAGAATTAACTGGACTTGAAGTATTGCCGGCGTTATCATCAACTTTTACGGAAAAATAATAGCCATTCGAAGTATTTAAATTCAAACTACTCAAAGAAATCGTGGTAGTAAGACTGCGATCGTACCAATATTCTCCAAGCTGCCAATCGGCAGTATTCCAATAATAACCATCTAAATTACGACGAAACGCCGCCCAGTACTTAGCCAAACCAGACACTGAGGAATCAAATCCAGACCAGTTGGCCTCCATCTCAGTCAGAGATCCGGCATTCCAATCAATATCAGCTCCAGATCCATCATTTACTGTACCCCCTGTTGGGGCAGTTGTGTCCACACCAAAATCCCGTTCGCTTTCTGGATTCACATCATAAGAAACCCAGAGCGAATAAGCATTGTCATCATCTTTGACTCTTGCTTGCCAGTGATATTCTTTTGCATCAGTGATACCTGTAATTGTGACTGTAGCTTCTAGAGGTGTTCCTGAATAAGCTACTGAGCTACCACATAAGTCTTCAATATCAGAGAAACCTACTCCCAACTCATCTTTTTCCACACAAAGATACAAAACTTCTGGGTTGTCTGGATCTGAAACAGTTGCAGTGAATTTCACACTAGTTTCATCAGTCCAGTCTCCAGTTGCAAGTACAGTGTCATCAGTTTTCTTCTGG
>JBDRDK010000048.1:0-2121 GCA_043820855.1 bacterium | reverse complement strand
GGTGGTGGAGCTGCGGGGAGTTGCACCCCGGTCCAAAAGTAAAAATTATTTCAGTTTACAAACTTAACTGATTTGATTTTTGTTCAGATAAAAGCTTGAAAATCAGTAAAAAACTTTTACCTATAACCTCATTTGTCTTTAGAAAATGTTTGAGGTAAATATTTTCTGCAGCTCGAAATATGTCGCCTAATCTCAGGTTTCGAGCAGAACTTGAGTTAGACGGTTGTTGAATTTAAGCAACAACTGGTACAGGTGCAAAACTGCGAAAAGCGGTTTTGACCCTGTCAAATAAGTTTGCACTTATCTGTTGTTTACTATTTTTACGAGTAAGTAAACTTGCTCGGTTTGCAGAAATAATTTAAAACAATTGTCGAAGCTGATACAGCCCCAATATTTGGCAAATAGCACATGACTAATGGCACATAGCAAATAGCACATGACTAATGGCACATAGCATAAGGCATATGGCAGATAGTTTTTAAAATGCAAATATCAGATTACGCAGCTAATTATAGCAGAATTTTAGTGTTTTGTCCACCTTTGCACAAGGCTATGGTGGATTTCACAAGTCTTGAGTATATCGTCTTTTCCTTATATTATAAATATAAATAATAAAGAATTATGAAGAGATATATTTTTTCTCTAATTTCAATTTTTGCTCTCTTGATGCCAATTAGTAATGTAGCCGCTACGGTTTTTGAAGTGGATCAGAGCTACAAACCGTCTCCAGATTTCGGTACTTACAATATTACTACAAACTTACCGATTGCCCAGACCTTTAAACCAGAAAAAGCTGTTTTAAGTGGAGCAGAAGTAGTTATTGATACAATATCTGGTGGTGCGTATGATTTTACTTTAACTTTAAAAAAAACAGGTACTAGTTTATCTAGTAGCACTATTACTGAAAATCTAGTACCTGGGGGTAAAACTTTATATTTTAGTTTTAATGATTTCCCGAATCTAACTCCCAGTGATGAGTACGCTTTATATTTGCAAACTACTGATAATAACGCACGTTGGAGTTATGGTCAGTCAGATGGTGTGGGGGGATATATTGGTGGGCATGGAATAATTGCCGGGGTAGATAGTGGAGTAGATTTTCATTTTGTGACTTATGGACCAGTAGAGGATTTGAAAGATGAAGATGGGGACGAGAATGATCAAAGCGATGAAGAAGATACAACTACTTTATTGATAGCGCCTACTAATTTGGAAGTATTGAACAAGGGTAGTGATTTTATAGAATTATCTTGGGATGAGGTAGATGATGAAAATCTAGAAGGTTATAAATTATATTGGGGAGATCGCAGAAAAGAATTAGATGAAGAAGTTGACGTTGGAGACAATAACACTTATAAAATTGAAGGGCTTGAATCAGAAAAATTCTATTATTTTGCAGTAACTGCTTATGATGAAGATCGTAAAGAAAGCGGAAGAAGTCAAACTTTAAAAGTAGAAACCAAGACTGATAAAACTAAGACCGACAGTAGCGATATTTTATGGTATATTGCTAGAATACTATCTGTTTTGATACTTATAGGGGCTGTTGTTGGTTGGTATTATTGGAAGAAAAACAAAGATAAAAAAAACAAAGAATCGGGTAAACCAGTGGATGTAAATATAGATAAAAAAAAGCGACGGAAAGATTACCCGAATACTAAATATAAATTTGAAGATTGATCCTTCGATTTTTCTCTCATTCGAGTCCGAGCGACGAGGCGTCTTCCGCCTCAGAGTCGAAGACAGGACAAGTTGAAATATTATAAATAATATGAGTAAAAAAATTTTAATAATAGATGATGATCCAATGCTTCGAAAGATGTATGCTAAAAAGTTCGAGATAGCTGAGTATGAAGTTGAAGTGGCTACAAATGGAGAAGAGGGGATACAAAAAGCTCAAAGTTTTAGTCCAGATTTAATTATTAGTGATGTGATGATGCCAAAACTGGATGGATTGGGATTTTTGGAAAAAATAAAAACTGACTCTAACTTGAAGGATATTCCGGTAATACTTCTTACTAATGTAGGAGGTAGTGACGAAGATAAAGATAGGGGAATCAAGTTAGGTGCTGTGGATTATCTTATAAAAAGTCAGCATCCACCAAATGAAATTATTGAGAT
>JBDRDK010000047.1:0-4155 GCA_043820855.1 bacterium | reverse complement strand
ATTATCTTGATAAATTCGAAAAATTAAAAAGAGTTGAGGATATTTGGGATTTTAAATGATTCGACCCTGTTCCTATCCAAACGTTAGTTTGGAACGCGCACCATACGGTGACAATTCGGAAACAGGGTCTTTGTAATAATATACTATCACATTCTAAACAAATATACAAATATACCCCAAACAAGCAACCTTGAAATGATCCATTTTGACCCACTTGACACAATCACGTGAACTGATTGTGTCTTGACACCCTGTCAGATTATTAAGCTTAATTCTTGATGCTTAATTCTTTATTCTCGACCTCTTTTGTGCAATAATGAGCAGAGTTTGCCCTTGGCGCTTAGGTAAGAAAAATATGATCTTATTTGACGTATTTTGTATTAATTGACTTCGGTATTTATTTGGATTATAAAGTAATAATAATAAATTTCTTCTTTATGAAATTCGACAGAAAGAGTAATATAAATTAGATGAATATTACTGATCTGAAATTATTTGCAAAAGATAACGGTATTACGTTACCAGAGCAGAAAGTAATTGCTGCTGAGGCAACCAAAGTGATTACCGGTAAATTCGGACATACAAAGGAAAAAATAAAACAAAATTTTGACCAGCTTCTTCATGAAACAGAGAGAGAAATATACAGGGTTTATTTAAAATATCAGAAAAAGTATGGCGAAGATGTAATTAACGCTTTCGTAACTTATCTCATCAAATCCGGTGAGTTAAAGGATTTAAAACAGACAGGTGAAATTTTGGGGCGGTATTTTGAGTTACTTGATAAATTCTTTCTTTCTCTAGCTCAATCAAGAAAAGCACGGGCTGGCAAATCGTTTGAAAACATACACAATGCCTTATTTAAGGAACTTAATTATCCTTTTGACGAACAACGGGTTATTAACGGTAAACCCGATTTTATAATGCCTTCTTATGATCATTATCTGAAAAATGCGCCAGATGGTATCATTTTTACTGCTAAAAGAACTCTGCGAGAGAGGTGGCGTCAAATAGTTACAGAAGGTACAAGAGGTCTCGGATTTTTCCTTGCAACAATTGATGAAAAAATCAGTGCAAATCAATTAGCTGAAGCTCATAAAAGCAGAATCTTTATTGTTTGTCCGGAGATAATTAAGAAAAAGAATTACCCGACTGCTATTAATGTATTGAGCTTTGCACAATTCTTTAAAGACTATCTTGATCCGGCTATGGAAAGATGGAAGAGAAACAATGTCATCAAATAAACATTCGTTTACATTTATTGATCTTTTTGCGGGTATAGGTGGTACTAGAACTGCTTTTGAGAAAACGGGCGGGAGATGTGTTTTTACTTCAGAGTGGGATAAACACAGCCAGTTGACTTATTTCGCAAATTTTGGCGAATTACCTCACGGGGATATCAAGGCAATAGACGAAAATAATATCCCTGATCACGATGTATTGCTGGCAGGATTCCCCTGTCAGCCGTTTTCCATAGCGGGAGTTTCCAAAAATAAGAGTCTGGGTAGAAAACATGGTTTTGAACATAGAAAACAAGGTAATCTTTTCTTTGACATAGCAAGGATATTACTGGCAAAAAAGCCTAAAGCCATTTTACTCGAAAATGTCAAAAATCTTCAATCTCATGATAAAGGTAATACATTTAAAGTAATTTGTGAGATTTTGAACAAACTGGGGTATAAATTATTTATTGAGATAAAAGATGCAAAACAATATGTCCCTCAACATCGTGAAAGAATTTTTATAGTCGGTTTCAGAAAGGATATATACCCCGATATTAATTTCCAGTTTCCGAAAATTCCTACTAAAACTAAAAAGATTGCTGACATACTGGAAGAAAACGTAGATAAAAAATATACCCTTTCAGATATATTATGGAAATATTTGCAGAATTATGCTGCGAAACATAAAGCCAAAGGTAATGGTTTCGGATTTGGTTTGATAGATCCAGAAAAAGATACCATTACTCGAACATTGAGTGCCAGATACTATAAAGATGGCTCGGAAATACTTATAAAACAAAAGGGTAAAAATCCGAGGAAACTTACACCAAGGGAGTGCGCCAGACTTATGGGTTTTGATGATTCATTTAAGATTATTGTTTCAGATACTCAAGCTTATAAACAATTTGGTAACTCTCTTTGCGTTCCACTCGTTGAAGCAATTGCAAAACAGATGATTAAAACAATGGATTCTGTTAAAGTACGAAGCATAAATGGACAGACTGACAATAAAACACAGGAGCTGGAATATGTCCAGAATCAAATCGAGAAATACAAAACCGGAGTTGATATTGAGGAGATATCTCCACAAATCAGGATTCCGTTATAGAGTTAATTATCCTCTATTTGGTAAACCGGATCTTGTATTTCCAAAAAAGAAAATAGCGATATTTGTTCATGGATGTTTCTGGCATCAACACGGATGTAAAAATTCTGTAATTCCTAAAACGAACAATGCTTTCTGGAAAGAAAAACTCAATAAAAATGTATCCAGAGATAAAAAAGTTGCAAAAGAATTGAAAGGAAAACAGTGGATTTGTAAAACTATATGGGAGTGCGAAATAGAGGATAAACTCCAAAATACAACTACTATGCTTGTTGATTTTCTTTATAAAACCGGTGTAAAGTCAAAACAACACAATCTATGAAAGAGATTAAATATAAAAATAGCCCCAAACATAACCAGAATATAATCAAAATCTGTGATGTTTGTAAAATACAATATCATCCGCGTAAAAATGGTTATGAAATTACCAGTAGATTTTGCTCGCAGGAATGTGCAGGCAAAAGCAGAAGGCTTTACTAGTTTATAAGCTCTACGGCCTAACGCCGGCTATAGTTCTGAGCGAAGTCGAAGGGAGGAGATTGAAATTGTGGAGGAAAAAAGGTGAATGCTAAAAATTATGATCTTTTAACCAGTGCCTACAAACCAGCAGGAACTGGATCAGATACCATTCACCGAGATCCAAAAGAAATTATGAAAGAAATCGAGAAATTAGATTTAGAGTTACTAGAACAAAAAAATAAAGTTACAAAAATGATATGACTAAGAACGAAGAAATTTTATTTTTGTCGGAAGAAATACTCATTGATATAACTAACCAGAGACTACCTCTGTATAATATACTTCTTAAGACCTCTCGTTTATCTTTATTACTCGATCTTCCAACGAATGTAACCCTTTTCCAAGATTGGGCTAAGTATGCAGAACAAAATCAGTTCATCATCGACACATATCAAGTCGATATAGACTCGGCAAAAGATAGAAATGTTTCTGTATCCAGTCAGAATCCAAATCAGTATGTGTTTTCCCCATTTGGGAATGCATTAGAGAGAACAGGAATTAGAAATAATGCTAGAAAAGTAACTGAATTCATGTCTTTTTACAGGACTCAAATGTACAATTTTACACTTGGTATTTACCAGAAGTGGAAATTTGGTGGGATTGCACAATCAGTATTTGACAGAAAGAGAAATAAGACAGAGCCTATTCTGCAAAAAATTTTTCCTGACGTCCGTCAAAGATTAAATTCGATTGAACAAAATTTAAATAGTGAAAATTCTGAAGATTGGAAAAATGCAGTTACATCATGTAGAACATTAATTATGGATATAGCTGATATATTAAATCCTTCAAAAGAAAGCGAAGATAAGCAGAATTACCTAAATAGATTAAAGCAATATATTAAAAAAGGATCACTTAGTAAAACAAAGGGCGGAATTCAAACGATTATTCTTGAAGAATTAGGAAAAAGAATAGAACTAACTTCTGATTTGACTCAAGGATCTGCTCACCAAAAAAGACCTAGTAAAGAGGAGGCTGAGGATATTGTACTTTATACCTATTTACTAATATCGGATTTACTTTCATATTATAAAGATACTGATGAAAAATAATTGGCCAATAAAAAATTGGGAGAAGTTATAAATCAATAATATATACTTGGTATATACTAGATATATATCTCTACCATGATAAGAAAAATAATTAGTTTGGGGAAATATTCTGCTGTAGTTTCCATCCCTAAAGCTTTTATGCAAAAGCTTGGCTGGAGGAGAAAACAAAAAGTAGTAATGAGTGCCAGAGGCAAATCCTTATCCGTCAAAGATTATCCCAATAAATAAATTGCTTCACTCCGAGGATTTTTGAAAAGTT
>JBDRDK010000046.1:0-7176 GCA_043820855.1 bacterium | reverse complement strand
AACGGTAAGATCTAATGTTTGTAATGTTTCAACAAGGTCTCTGTTGGAAAGACCATCCTTTTTCTTATACTGTGAGATTTTTGCGATCTTTTCAAACGAATGTGAGAACCCAAAGTACGCAAGAACCATTTGAATACTTGTAGGACCACACGCGGAATCATCTTTTTGTTTGATTGGTAGTATTTTCATATCCTTATTTTACCAGATTTATTAATCCCAGAACTCTAAGGAAATAATGAGACAGTGGCAAGAGGTCTAGCATTCTTCACATCAGGCTTTTTTTATACTTGCCCACAAGGAATGCCTCTTCGCCTATCTTTTGTCTATTCCGAGCAAATAAAATAATACTATTCTCGTTTACCGTAACGGGTAATTCTCCGTCAGTCCCAATAATTCGACCAGCTGCAACTTGTTCAAAATCGGAAAATTTTTTAGTAAGCTTGAAATCGTTAGTTTTTGTGATGTATATACTACACATCTGAACAAATTCTTGAGTAATAGTGTCTAGTTTACCATCGATATGTCCCCGCGCCTTTAAGAAAGCCATGATAGTTTCTTCGGCTACCATGATTGATTTGGAATCACCCAAATAACCGCATTCTACGCAGATGCCAATTTTGCCCTGATTATTCATGTATGAATCACTGCCACCTGGTTCTAATTTGTCAAAACCTGAAACTACTAAATCTAAGGGTAGATGACCAATAATCTCCCTGGCACTAGATTCGCAAATAATGAAAGGTTTACTATCGGGTGTGTGACTTGCGTGAATATCTAATAGCGCATCTGCCTGATCCAGATATTTTTTTAAGAATTCAGCACGTTGATATTCGTAACTCCCCTTTTCTTCAATAGATAATAGCTTTTCTGCTTTAAACATTCTATTGAGATTCTTTTCAGTGAAGCGCACTGATTTTGCAATTGCCCTGGGGTTACCATACACAAATAGCACTTTTCCCCTTCGTACCGAAAGTGATGGTAGAATGCTCTCGAGCGCATTAATACCACAGGCTTCATCGCCATGAATTCCGACCATAATCAGACTGATGGAGCCGTTTTCTTGGCCAACTAATTCTATTGCATCTTCCTCCATACCACTACTTTAACAAAGTAAGGCATTTAATGGTACGGGGGCTGCTGGCCACCCGCACTTGCTGGCAGGGCATACAGCTCTGCTGTTATGCCCAAGGAGAAGGAGATAATTAGGTCTGCAGTGTACTTTAGAAAGATAGGTTTTGTCTAACACCCATAGGAGGGAATGAGACAGTGGCAAGGTGCTATAGATGACTTGTGTCGTTAAGTGACACTAGGATTGGTTCACCTTCTTGGTTTACTTCAATAATCGCTACTGCAGTATTAGCAGGGTGATAGTAATCATATATTTCCTTAGTGTTTTTTTGTGGATCAAACTTATCTGCCCACATTAACATATAGGTGAAGATACTCCCATGACCAACTAGCAAAATTGTCATATCAGTATTCTTGTATTTATTTATTATCTCTTCTACAAAACCAACTACTCGTTCTCCAGCCTGATACCAGCTTTCTCCACCTTCTGGCTGAAACTCACCAAATGGTAACCCCGAAGTCTGACAAGCATTTATCATTTCATCACCAGGTCGACCAGCAAACACGCCCGCATCCTTCTCTTTAAGTTTGTCAGAAAATTCAATCTTAGCAGTAGGGTGCTTTTTTGATATAATCTCTGCCGTCTGTTTGGCACGATCTAGCGGACTTACAAATGCTAAATCTACCTTAACTTTATGAAGTTTCTCAGCTAATTTTTTTGCCTGTTCGCAACCATTAACCGTTAAATTGATTTTTGACATTCCTCCTTGAATCAGGTTAGAAATGTTTCCTTCTGACTCCCCGTGTCTAACAAGTATTATTTTCATACCCTTATTTTACCAGATATATGAACGGCTCAACGAGAGTACCGTTGAGCCGTTCAGGTTTTGAAAGGGTTTTCTGAGGGACAGGTTCATCTTGCCCTGTCGTAGCTCAGTAGAGCGTAGTCGGGTATAGAACCTAAGGAGGAAATGAGACAAAAAGGCAGTGGCAAAAGTATCAAAACTTACTCTTATCAAGATAGCTTAGAGAAGCTCTAGGGCTTTTACTATTCTGGTATTTTCCCTTATAGAGCTCTATCTCTCCCTTCGGTTGCCAAAAAGACACCTGAGCGATTTTCATCCCTGGATAGATTCTTATAGGCAGGGTGGCATAAAGCTGAAATGTAGTCACACCAATTGAGCCTATATCAATCAGATCGGCCGTGACATGTACAAAGAGTCCTAAGCGAGCCATTCCTGATCTTGCATGGATAATTGGTACACAAAAGTTACTACCAATTCTTTCCACAGAACATCCTAGATGAAATGACCCTTTCGGAAGAATCATGCCTTCTTTTGCAATATTTATCTCTTCGTATTTATTATTCTTCTTTGGATCTAAAACCTTTTCTGTGTATCTCAAGAGTGAATCACCTAATGTTAGGTCATAAGAGTTGGTAGTTATATGCGACGGTTCAAAAGGATCAATAATGATTCTTCCTGCATCTACTTCTTTTTCAATTTCTTTTCCTGTAAATATCATTTTCTAATGCAATAAGGATTCTTGTATATCGTTTGACTTCCCATAGTTTCCATCATAAACTGTAACATCACCTTTATTCTCCCAAAAAGAAACCTGGCCAATTATCATACTCGGATAGATCCTAATTTTGTGAGCCGCAACAAGTTCGAGAGTCCACTGGCGCTCTGATGTGGTATGTCCAAGATTCGCGGATAACTGCAAAAACAATCCCAGTCTGCCAAGAGAACTTCTGCCAATAAGCGCCATGTCATACATTTTACTACCAATAACCTCCGAGGTGCACGCAAGGTATAATTGGCATGGTTTAAGTATAATACCTTTTTGAGGGATATTAACCTCCTCGAAAACCGGTCTCGATCCTTTCATTCTCTTAAATATCTTTATTGTTTCCGAAATCCTATAATTGTAACTATTAGGATTAACTTGCTTAATATCAAAAGGCCGTATGGATATATTGCCGCACGACACTTCTTTGATAATTTCTTTGCCAGTTAGGATCATTCAAAATAGTTCTGTATACCTACAGGGATAGGTACATGAACGATACCTTAGGATAAGCACTGAATACATCTGATACGGTCTTAGGTCATTTGACATACGCTTAATCTCCATAATCCTGTCATACATAGCCTGTTTAATAATAGGATCTGATATATTTCTGATTGCGCATGCTCTATTGATCGTTGAGTCACAATAATGACGTAGCTCCTTATCTGTCTCTTTAATAATCGTGCACCTATCTTCATACAGAACCTCAAACCCCGAATACATCTTCATAATATCTTTATAGTTCTCCGTGGTCACAGTTATTCCGAAAACAGATCTTGCTCGTTCTATCAAGTCTTTAGGTATATTTTTGGTGACATAGAATGGGGAAGCAAGTAGAACCCCCCCATCGATAAGATATGTGGACACTATCCTATCAATGAGCACTTGGGGATTTGGAAAAAACTTTAGCGCCGACCCAATAATAACGTGGGAAAATTTTTCTTTTGGTTCAAATGCGCATGCATCTGCATGGATGTACTCTACATCTATATCCTGTGCATATTCGGTTTTATTATACTGCGCTATTTCAATAGATGGTTTCGATATATCTACCCCGACACCACTGCAGCCTGTTAAGATTGCTAACTCCCTGGAAGAGAAACCAGAGGTACACGCTAAATCTACAACCCGTGAACCATTATGTAGATTCGAGAATACAGCCCATTTTGATAATGTTATATAGGCACCCGGTAATACATTCCACTGATTCACAAAACCAATAAAATCAGTATACGACATTTTTAAGACATCTTCTTTAGATATGAGAGTTTTCATTTAGCTACCTCTTGATGTATAAAAGGCGTTTCGATTGATATTGAGCTATTACCTTTATGTATGTTCACCGTAGCTCGTGCTCCTAGCGGCATAATCTGCTGTGGGTATGTATGACCAAAATCCATATCCATAATCACAGGGATTGTAGATGAAAATTCTCCATGGATGATATCTGATATAATTTTTTTTAGCTGTTTTTTTTCTTCTGGTGTCACTTTAACAAACCTACCAACAAGCAGTGCTTGAATCTTACTGAATACGCCTTGTGTCCCGTAATTTCTCAGCATAAATTTGATTTGGTTGTACCCCAGACCTTCATCGGATATTTCTAAAAATAGTATCTTGTCCTCCCAAAATGTATCTGACGCTGGCCAATACTTCGTGCCTTTTATAAATTCCAAGGCCTCCAGACATCCTCCCCACAGCATGCCACTTACCTCGATAGACTGATTTTCTGATATTCCCAACACCTCCCAACCTTCGTTCTTTTGATAATTTCTACTAATCTTTAAGCTATTAGAGTCGCTCCAGTTCATAGGTTTTTCTGTCCATTTTTTATACGGGCTATAACAGTATGTCTCCCATTTCTCAGTTAAAAAGGTTTTGATGTGATTGTAAAATTCATTCGTTAGCTTCCCCGGTTCTGCAAAACCAGCCATAACAGATGGTCCATGAAATGTGCAAAAACCTCTTTGATGGAAATACACCAGAAGAACTGTGCTATCGGAGTATCCCATAAAAAACTTCGGCAAAAAATCATATTTATCAAGATACGGAAGAAGCCTAACTGCATCATCCCCCCCAATAGAACATATAATCCCATCTACACTCTCATCTTGAAATGCTTCTATCAAATCTAGCGCTCGTTTTTCTGGATGCTTATAATTATGAGTCGCATCACTCATTGTTGTTGGATACTCCTTAATACGAAATCCAAAGTCCTTTTTAAGACGATTGATTCCTAATTCGTAAACCCACGGGAAAGAAGCCGGCCCACCCCAAGATGGGCTAATAACAGCTATGGTTGAACCTGAATTTAAAGCCAAAACTTTTTTCATGATATATCTATTGTACTATAATGAATAGCCGCATTCCTGTGCAAAATGCGGCTATCAAATGATCAAAATTGCTCAGGTACACCGTATCGGAGGCGGTATTCCGCAATCTTTTTATTGAGATAGGACCCTGATGTGTGTCTCTGTATATGGCCCACCTCGTGAACAAAAGCATCTACTGCACCTTTAACCTCTTTATATGTCTTTTCCACTAGACCTATCCAAGATAAGTTAGTGCTTATCCGACATGCAAAGCCACCTATTTCCTCATCTGCAGAATCTCCGAAATCTCTTATTGCGAGAAAACAAGCGCTCCGCAGAGCCTTCCGCATCACTGAAGAGGCTTTGCCAGTACCCGGCATCACCCCATTCTCAAACAATTTCAAGGCGACTATCAAGCAATCACCGAGACATTTATCTGCAGGCGATAGACCCAACCCCATGTGGATATATTCTTGGGATGTTGCAAAAGGACTTCCTTTGCCAGTCGACCTAGCGGCAAAAGTTTCCAATCCAAACCCAAGCTCCACAGCATTAAGAACTCCATCCTTATAGACCAGTACAAGATTGCCAATATCCAAGAATTCTCCATCAGGTTGCTCTATCGCAAAGGTTACCCCAACACCATATAGTGATTTCTCTCCATAATGCCACTTATAGTAACTGGGATTGCGTGTATCATACTCGATTCGATAGTGCTGATCCAGTTGCTTGGATAGGTCGTTCTCAATTGCTTTTGAACTCCTAACCAGAATCTTGCTAGGGAGATCAGGAAACGCATTAAAGAAAGTGGGCACACAATCTTTTGCGATGAACTCATTTGGTGGACAAATAATCCCGATCATCGTGAAGCTAGATAAGTATTCAGGATCGAAATTTATATCGATCACTAACCTCAAGTTCTGAGTCCTCAAGCACGGCTGAATGACAAAAGCCTTATCCAACTTACCTGCTAGAAGATCTCTCTTGAAAACACTGATTGTTGCGCTTACAAATAGTGTGGTCAAATCAGGACAAGGAAAGATTGGAGACGCTATTTGTTCACGGTAGCCAAGTGATAAAAACAATTGCTGGAAAACGCTTAGAATAGGTATCACCGCTTTCCTCCTTTGGATTGTGAATGTGCAATCCTAATAAACCCATATATAGGGGGGTTTCTGTAGTAATAATGAATTATCACATATCTCTGTAGTTTATGCAAGAATGTGGTGCCATTCCTTTGAAATTTACACTTGAGGGTTTTAAATATATACAAAAGCCATGGGTTGACGAAACCATCATAGCATAAAAACCACCTCTGGGAAGGAGTTTCTGGGTTTTGGAACTTAAGGCCTTTTGGGAGGCACTACGAATATTTTGCCATTGTAGCTGTTGGCAGGGGTGGCAGGAATCGAACCCGCGTTCTGGGTTTTGGAGACCCATGTCCTACCACTGAACGACACCCCTATACGAATAACAATAGTATTTTATCATAAAGCCCCTATAATCAAGGGTTTTTGACTTATTTTCTCAACGGCTCATTCATGAGCCGTTCAGGTTTTATAGAGAATTCAAACTATTTAGATAAAAAAAAGGGCGGATTCACATCCGCCCCAAATATCCAATCCTGCCCGGACAGCAGAATCAAAAATAAGAGATCAAAAAGACCTAAAAATTACTTACTTTTTGCAGGAAGACAGAACACTATTTGACAAGAGTTTTGCCAGACGTTATCAGGATCGCCACAGTGGGGGTAGAGTATATGGCCCAAATCGTTGTGTGTGATACTGAATATGCCGATATAGTCACCGGGGGGAGTCCCACTTGGTAGCTCTGTAGCGATAGAGAGCGACCCACCTTTCGGCTGATCCATTGCATACAGCAGAAACAGCAATGGGCCAACTTCAAGTGGGCAAAGTAACAAGCCTACTTTTTGAGCTTGGGCACAGATGTCCCTATATTTTGCTCCTTTGGGGAAGCCAAGATCTGCAACCGTAATAATCACTAGATCAATCGGCGTGGGGTGATCAGCCACTGAGAAAGCAGACCCTCTAATAATGGCTCTGGCCCAGTCGCCGATTATGCCGCCGGCTTGGTCAATGGCGACATAAAATTCCTCTGCAGTTTTAGGACCAGTGCCAAGGTGTATAATCTTCCACGGCAATAATTTAGTAAAGAACAGACGACGCTCCTGGTCGACCGATAGTTCATCAAAAAGAACCCAGAG
>JBDRDK010000045.1:0-4167 GCA_043820855.1 bacterium | reverse complement strand
ACCAGAGTTTCAATTTTTTTAATACCGGGGATTTTTTTGGGAATTGTTTTTAAAACACCGCCAAGTGTTTTTTCTTCGTTATAACAAGGAATAACTACGATTAATTTCATACATTCTTCGAAGGGCAGAAAGTGAGACTATACCCTTCACAATCGGAATTGTTTCGGGTATAACTCCATCTAAGCCTTTTTGACAACATTTTTCTTGCGAAAAAGTTGCAAACCGGCGTAAGATGGGTATATTATCTCTGAAAGACAAGGGTTTGTAAACTGGTTCGTAGAAGCCTACCTGATTAATCCGCCCCAAAGATATTCCGTAAATCTTGCTGATTGCTCCTTCCCAATAATTCTGCTTTGAGAAATGTCTAAATTTTGGATTCTACGCTTGAGAGTTTCGTCATCTGACCGCGTCGGTGTTTCCTTCACTTCAAATGCTAAAGGGGCGCCTTCATAATTTAAAATAAAATCCACCTCACCGTCGCGATTGGCAAAGTACGACAAATCTCCATATAAAGATAATTGATTACATATTGTATTTTCAAACTTACTTCCGCCGGACAGATCTGCGTTTACATTCGCTATCCCTGTATCGACAAAATATGGTTTCTTTAATAATCGGTTTTGTACATCCTGAGAACGGGAAAAAACAGGTATTGTACGAATTAAATACGTCTGTTCCAAAAATTCAATGTAATTATCAATGGTAATTCTGCTTAAACCGGTAACATTGGCTAATTCACTCACATTCAGCCTACTTCCGATTCGCGACGCCAATAATTTAATTACTTTCCTTAAATCATTCGTTGACTTAAAATCAGATAACGTCTGCACATCAAGATTAATATATGAACTAAAAATTTCTTCCAGCAATTGTTTTTTTCTATCAACATTTACTGTTAACACTACTTTCGGCAAACCTCCATACTCAATATACTGCTCATAATGAGTTCGAAGCAGCTCATATGTACTAACAGGGAAATCCATTGTAAGCGGAAGCTTTTCAGGAAGCACATGTTCTACTCCCTGAAAATCTAAGAATTCCTGGAAACTTAACGGAAACATCTCATATACTATTTTCCTACCTGCCATCGACTCTGAAAATCTATTTTTTATATAGTAAGAACTGGAACCTGTCAGGAAAAATTTAATTTGATAATGATCATACAGATACTTAACGACACTGGGAAGATTAGGTAACAATTGAATTTCATCCAAAGCAATATACAGTCGCTTCTCTGTGGATAGTCCCCTTGTCTGAAACTCATGAATTAAAGAATCGTAATTTTTCGTCTCAAACAACTCGCGATCTATCAGGTTTTCTAAATCAAAATAATACTTATTTTCAGAAGGAATAGTATCGAGTAGCCAGTGAAGAGTTGTCGTTTTCCCCACCTGACGAGCACCGGTAATAACGACAATCTCTTGCGTGTCTATTTCAGGCAGCAGTTTCTTCCAAAGGTGTCTATTTTGCATATTATCACTATACAATAAACGCCTTATTGTGTAAAGTGGCAAAATTTAAAGGTATGCATTTTAGCACTAAATTGTAGTTTGGTGTCTTTGCGAGCGACTGTAAAGCAGCGCGGCAATCTCCTAACCATTCACCGGATTACTTCGCTACGCTCGCAATGACATGTATCCTCGTGATGACAAACATTACAAATTTTGTAATAGACCATTTTATATATTGTCAATATATAAAATATCCTGCGGGTGAGGCTAAAATTGGGAAATTGGTTTCTGGTTGCTGGTTGGGGTTCGGGGTTCTTAGCTTCTCTTTTTCTTATCATCCATAATTCCGGTTATGGTACTAAAGTAATTATTTTGATCAATCGTAGTAAAGGCATGCGGAAGCGGGAAAATATCTCTGTTACCTCCTTGCCTCTGTACTTTCATCTCAACGCATTGGTACTTCTTGTAATAATCTTCAATCACCAGATCAACCTCTTTTCCACCATACTCCCGGTAAAAATAAAGACTCCGTTTGGCCCCGGTATTCCTTCTTTGTTTCTCAATCTCAATGATAATAAAATTTTCAAATAAACCCCTTTGATCAGGCCTAAGTTTTGTTTCACGGAAATCTTTTACAAAAGCATTTCTAACCCCCAGGTCGTAAAAGTAGAGTTTTCTGTTTTCAGATACAGCTTTTCTGATGTTGGTCTTAAAGGATGGAAGTGGAATTAAAATATAGTTTTTAATAAAAATCTCGATATAGTTGGCAACGGTAATGCCATTTGATCCTAAGCTGGCAGCGATCTCCCGGATAGACACTTCACTTCCTAACTGGAGTGCAATTTTAGTTAAGATGTCCTCTGCTAATTTTTTGTTTTTAAGTCCATAAATATCCATCACATCTTTTAGCACATATGTTTGGATTATATTTTCAAGCAACCCAATCTTCTCCTGATCTGAAAGAGTTTTGGTAGTATATACCTCAGGGTATGAACCAAAAACCTGCAGCCTTTCTATTAACTTTTTCTCAAAGGATTTCTCTTCGTAGGAAGGAAGGTTGCTGTTTGTCTTAATCTCTTCCAGAGACAAAGGTAAACAGTAATGTTCGGTAAATCTACCTGCTTGGGTGTCAAACTCCTTATCTTTTTGCCGAAGCTCGCTGCTTCCGGTAGCGATTACTTTAACTTTAAACTCATCATATAACAACTTGATAGCAACGGTTGCTTGAGGATAATTTTGTACTTCATCAATGAGAATAACCTTGTTTTGTGAGGTAAGCTTCTCAAGGGTATCCCGATCCGGTGCGAATAGATTATGGTCTGAAGAAAAATCAAAGTTAAAAACTCTAACTCCCAGCTTTTTAGAGAGTTCCTTTAAGAGGGTTGTTTTGCCGGAGCGCCTGGGGCCCCAAATATAAAAAGTTTTATAATCCTTCCCTTTAAGATATTCCTCTATATTGTCTTCAATAGCCCGTTTAAACATATTCTATACTTTGCATTTTACTACTATTTTGCAAGATGTCAATATGCAATTTAATTGACATCATACATTCTTTGAAGGGGGGTTGGTTACTGGTTCGTGGTTCCTGGTTGCTAGTGTGATTGCTATTCAACTACATGTTGGTTATAGTAAAAGAAGTAAAATATGACTCTTAAAGATAGATTTTATAAAATATACGGAAATTTACCTCTCATCACCAGAGAAGAAATAATTTTAGTTCTCGATGGTGAAGGAATATCGTGGAAGGTAGCAAAACTTTACATCGATCAGGACTCACCTCTTGCCAAAGAAATTCTTGAAAAACTCGCGGAATTAGGGGTCATATGAACATAACTACCGAAGAAATAAAACAATTAGTTATTGAGAGACTACGACGAATTCCTAGCGGCAAAAAAGTTTCTATTGGAGCAGATGGTGATTTTACAAGCGACGAATTAATTAAATTTGTTGAAACAAATGATAAAGTCGGCGACAAAATAATCAAAATGCAGCTTGAATATCTTCGTTCGCTAAAGGATTTACTTAATCAAGGCAATTAATGATCATAACCCGGCCTAACCACGATTACGCCACTACTTATCTTTTCAAATGGTCAAAATTTATTCTTGATGCTGCTATCAGGACAAAAACCCCCATAGTAGATCTTGCCGGAAAAAAAGCAACCAGAAATAATTTTGAGAGCTACGTTAAAAAGCTAAAACCAAATTTTATAATGATAAATGGTCATGGAAATAACAATTTCGTTTGCGGTCAGAAAAATGAGATATTAGTTAAAAAGGGTGATAATGACGGTATTTTAAAGAACACTGTCGTATATGCTCGTTCATGTAGTTCTGCGTCCGGATTAGGAAAAGCTTGTATAAAAAATGTCAATACTACTTACATCGGATACAATGCAGATTATTTCTTTATGTTTGACGAAGATAAATTATTTTTTCCACTAGAAGATAATTCGGCAAAAATGTTTCTTGAACCATCTAACTATGTCGCAATATCACTCCTTAAGGGACATACTGCTCGGGAAGCTAACCAAAGATCAAAAAATGAAATCAGAAAAAATATATTAAAATTATTAGCAAATACAGCTGCAGATGGAGATCAAAGCATGCTGCCATTGATGATTTCGAATTATAATCATCAGGTTTGCCTTGGAGACGGTAACGCTACAATAAAATAATGCCGCTGGTTGCTGGTTCGTGGTTCCTAGTTGCTGGTT
>JBDRDK010000044.1:0-7623 GCA_043820855.1 bacterium | reverse complement strand
ACTATTACATCAGGGTGCCCCAACGACGAGTGCCCGATGGACGGTTACTGCCCAGACGAAGAAGAATGCTGCGGTAACCCATAGTGTAGGGCGATTTCAGATCTTTGTATCCAACAACAAAGCCGAGAGGAAGTGATGAAAATGACGGTATGCGAATATTCGCATCAAGTGTTTGAGCTTGAAAGTGCTTTGGGAAGAATTGCTTTTATCCCAACGTTACGACAAGCCATGCTTATCCCTGAGGGAGTGGATATTCCCAAAAATGTTTTATCTGAGATTCCAACTCCAGAATCACTGCTTTCTCCTTCCTCTCGGCCAAGTCCTACTCATGCTACATTGTCTCTTACTGAGAACTGTAACTTGAGATGCTGGTATTGTTTCGCAGATGGAGGAAAAGGTCTGAAAGAACTTCCGCTAGATGCGGGAAGAGCCGTAATTGATCGTATAGCCAAAAACGCATTAAAGCGACCAGATAAGAAGTTTATGGTACACTTTTTTGGTGGCGAGCCTACACTTGTATGGAGAAAGCTACTTTCTCTCGATAAGTATGCGAGACAGATCGCGGAAAAGTATGGTTTGGTATATACCAGTGTACTTACCACGAACGGTTTGATGTCGCAAAAAAAGCGGGAATGGATAGTCAGCAATATCTCAGATCGGGTTACTGTTTCAATTGATGGACTTCCTGAGTTACAAAATTTTCAAAGACCTTTACCTAACGGTGAAGGTTCGTGGGAAAAAGTAATCAAGACAGTCCGTTTTCTCTATCAGACGATCCCAGATAAACTACTTTTTCGAATTACAGTTACGGACGTTGGAGTTGAGAGAATACCAGAGATTGTACAGTATCTCGCTGATAATTTTCCAGGTGTACCTCAGTCTTACGAACCGTCAAGTGGTAATGGTCGTGTAGGTAGTCCAATTCAGGAACCAAATTCTATGCGTTTTGTACAAAAGTTTTTTGAAGGTTATGAATTGGGTTTAAGTCTGGGAGTATCTTTGCGTACCTCAATCGTTCGTCTTGGCTTAGTTGGTTTATCTTTCTGTGGAGCATGTGGTTATAATTTAACTATTACGCCAGATGGGAGATTAACTAGTTGCCAGAGGATGGTTGATGGAGAATATAGTAACACGAGTTTGGTATATGGATTCTGGGATTCTGTATCGGGTGAGTTAATCATTGATCAGAAAATTCAAGATCAAATGCTAGAAATAAGTGTGCAAAACATTAAGCAGTGTGCTGATTGTTTTGCAAAATATAGTTGTCGTGGAGACTGTTTGGCTATCAAGGCAGCCCGCGGAATCGACTACCAGAATGAACCGAGTTATCGGTGTGACGCAATTCGATGGTTGATCGCACGTATGATTGAGCGTAAGCTGATCAAAGCAAGTACACCAGAGTGTTTATCTTGTGTATAAATTCAAGTCCCCTAAATAGGGGGCTTTTTAGTTAGTTCATCCCGAAAATTTTGAAATGCTATAATATATATGAATGACTTTTAGAAAAATATTAAACATATTTGTTTTGAAAAAAGCTTCTGGAGCAAAAAAGCAGGATGAATCGGGATTAAAAATCCGTCTGCAAACCAACATTTTTCTCTAAAATTTCAATTAAATTCCCCACATATACGTCCGGGCGGACGTGTATGTGTGTAGTTTGTAGTGTTATAAAATAATATAATCTAGGTTAAAAATTAGTTTTTGAATAGAGAAGAAATCCTCAAAAATAGTTTAATACGGCTTCATTCACCATAAATAATTATGAAAAGTGACCTTTTCTAGGAAAAAAGATTAAAAATACATTATCAAATATAAAAAAAGACTCTTCCGATATACGAAGAGTCTTTTTTGGTAACAAGAAATCTTTTTTATTCTTTAAATGGTATTTTGACGATTTCTTTTGCTTCTTCCACACCTTTTTTGGCAGCACTACTTATTGCTTCCATACCTTCTTCGCCAATACCACCAATAGCTTTTTCTGCATCTATACTTACTTCCTTGATAGCATTTTCAGTACTTTTGCCTGATTCTTTCAAGGCCTTGACTGCGCCCACATATACGCCCTTAACACCTTCAGTAACATCAACTACACCTTCTTTACCTAAGTCAATAACAGCGCCAAAAATATCCGAAATACTGGAACCACCTTGTTTGATTATCCCTGATACAGCGCTGATCAATGATTCGGTTATCTCGCCACTACCTTCAATACTACTTTTGAGAGAGTCTTTTAGAGACATTTTCCTCCTCGATTAATTATTTCCTGACTTAATTATACCATAATCATCAGAATCTAGTCCAAGAGTTTGATTGAGGAACAAAAATCCAGACAACCCTCGCCCGCGAGTAGCTATAAATGCAATCAGAGCGTGGGCAGAGGGTAAGGATAAGCTTGGAATGGCCAAAGTACGCCAGCTTTCACTGGATGCTCATACTGCAGCACGCGGTGCAAAAACAGACAAAGCCAGATTCGTAGCTCGAGCAGCAGGCCAAGCCATCGCTTCGTGGCATGTACCAAACCATGCACCCGCAGTCCCTTACTATGTCAAAAAATCCCTAGCTGAAAAATGATACAATGCAATTAGAAAATATAAAAAAGGAGGGGTATGGTAGGATCATTTACCGAGAAAAAGGGTTTGTCAAAAGGAGCAAAGATTGGTCTTTGGATTGGCGGAATTGTCTTAATTATAGTTTTAATTATTGTAGGTCTTTGGCTCTGGGGTACTTATGATCTAGATAAGAAAGCCCAAGAATCCGGGAATTTATATCCTGAAAATAACAGAAGTACTTATCTATCTAGTTGTAGTGATGCGGGTGAGAATTATGAGGATTTTTGTCTTTGTTCTTTAGAGTATTTTGAGGAAAATTATTCATATGAGCAATTTAAAGATTTTAAAGATGAACCTCTATTGGCCGGCAAGAGTTATTCCCAGACAACTTTGGATGCAACCAATAGTTGTTCTGACAAAATCCCCAAATAAATTTATATAAATTATTAAATAATAATATGATTATTACAGTAAAAGCAAAGGCTGGGGCTAGGGAAAACAAAATTGAGGAAATCGGGGAGAATGAATTTCGAGTTTCGGTCACAGAACCGCCAGTACAAGGTAGGGCAAATTATGCCGTTGCTGAGCTTTTGGCAGATCATTTCAAAGTTTCTAAGTCAGATGTCAGATTAACTTCCGGCTTCCGCTCTCGCGAAAAAACCTTTGAGATAAACAAATAAAAATCTGCGAACCCTTTGACAGGTAGTAATATTAGTTGTACAATAGTATGTTCATTAAATAATTAATTGATGAACGTTCTTTAACAATTTCAAATTTCCGTTACGAGGTGATTGAATGTCTGAATGACAGCCTTTTGTTTTTGCACTTGATAAGAATCTTTTCATTCAGATAGATCACGGCATATTAGCTTATGATGCTGATATGCGTATGACTACTCTGAATGAAGTCGCAGAACGGCTAAAACCGATTTTCTTTATTGGTGAAGGCGGAAGCCGTGTAATATTCGGACCATACACTGTGATCGGTAAACCCTATTACGATGAAACCTATATCGGTGGTATTAGTCGTTTAGAAGAAGTTAATCCAGAATTTGGAATTTGGAAAATCAAACGAATAATTTGTCCAAATCGAATTCGTTTTAATCCAAACCCAATCGATTTAAAAATCACAAAGGGTTTATCTTGGATAGCGATCTGCAAGATGTTGTGTATTGACCCAAAGGGATGGAGGAATCTCATAGCAGTTACTTTAAGTATTGAGCAGGTAAACGATCTAGCAAATAAACTGATTGAAATTAATCAGTAGTAAAGTATTTTTATAAAAATATAAATCAATTCTCCCGATTCCGGGAGTTTTTTATTGCAAAAAATAGCTTTTTTTGATAAAATATAATTTATTCTTTGAACAAAAAAATATGGAGGTCTATGAAATGACTGACCCGAGTGGTATTCCTGGCTTACCCGAAGGGACATCCCCGGTAGCAAAAGTTACCAAAAACTTCCTAGGGCTTAAGGTCGCTGGAGTTCAGATCTTGACGGGAGCAGAGCTGAGAGAAGGCGATACGATCTTCTTTATCCGGGAGGATACCGGCGACTGGGATTCGCGAATCGTTGATTCTATTGAGCGGAATCGTCGGAAGATCAAGGTCGCCAGCGCAGGTGAACTCGTCGGAGTATTCATCGGAACAGCGGTGAAGAATAAATCAACGATCCACTGTTTGTCCCAGAGTTCGTCCCAGTGAGGACCGTGATCGTAAGTTTTGCAAAGAAAAGATCAGCACCTAAAGAATATATACGCGCCATGCCCCATTTATTGGGGCGTTTTTTTATTCTTAAAAACAGTTTATTAATAGAAAAGTCCCCCGATTCGGGGGATTATGAATTCTGTTGAAATAGATCAAGTACTAATTGGGTGAGAGCCATTTTTTTGGGGGGACTTTCCCCGTACCTCCACACACATCACAATCGTCTGCAGGAAAACCAGAGTCTTTTCCAGTCCCTCCACATTTCGGACAGTTTTCTAAACGGTTTCCATCCTTATCTGTTTCTTCGTCATCTTTATGTCCTAGGCATCCCATTTCAATCCTCCTTTTCAGAATTGTCAGTATAGATTATTTTATCAACAAAATCTCTTTTTATCAAAAAGTTATTAATAACTAAAAATTCGGTTGATTTTTACTGGACTAAAAAGGAAATTTCCGTTATAATTATATATTCATAATTTGTTCTTTACAAGGAGGCAAGCTAATGCCAGAAATGAGTATAGAAGAAGCTGAAAAGCGACTACCAACAACTATGCGGGTAGATCAGACAGCAAGTCGCAGTTCAGCAGTTATTGATGAACCATGTCCCAAGTGTGACTCAAGGGTCGCATGTTTTTATGTTGGTACTACCACTGCTAACGATTATTATGATGAGTTTGGTCACATCTGTCTAAATCCTGAATGCGATCACATTCTTCATTATGAAGACAGGACTGGGGATTTAGGCGCCGGGAGAAACTGCCCGGCAAGCAACAAGTGTCATTTTTGTGATCGGAAGCTTGAAATGCCCAGCTGAAACTTAAGGAGATGAAAGAAATGGAAATAAGTTTTGTCCTAAAAGACCATTCCCTAAAACCAGGCCAAAAAGTTGTAGAAATCTTAGCTGGTGGCAAAGTAGTAGCAGTTATTTATCCCGACGATGCAGGAGGAATTAAGCTTGTAAGTGCACACATATCAGATGTAGTGCACGAAGATGAAAGCAGGGAATTTCCTCCAATCCCCACGATTCATGTCCGATTTGATCCCAGGCCTTACACTATCAAAAATGGCAAGATCGAGAAGCCCCGAGGTGAGAAAATGAATGGTTTTGGCGCAACAGGGCTCCCTGATGAAGATCCTGGTAAATCAGATCAGACCAAAGAGACCTTGTGCCAGACCTGCAAGGTCAAGCCAGGAACTCCACGGATTGACAACGGTCTTCCGTGCGGTGATCATTGTGATGAATGCTGGGAAAAACTGGTCAGAGATGCCAGATCCAAAAGCTGGTAAGTCAAACAATATCCCTTTTTAACTCCCTACCAAGGGAGTTTTTTAATTCTCAAAAACAATCAAAGCTTGGCTGATTTTTTTGATTTTTTATGTAATTATTAAACTATGCAAGTCAAAGAATTACATGATAAATTTGATACTCTCCAGTTTAAATTTGGAGATTCTAGTTTAAGTGCTATATATGGAGCAGGTTGTATTAATCAACCTAATATTTGTTTTGTTTTCATGAATCCTATAAAAAGCAATGTTTCTGCGCACAAAGATTGGATGGGTTTGCGCGCACCTTGGATTGGAACTAAAAATGTTTGGAAATTATTAAGTGCTTTGGGTTTTTTAGATAAAGGTATTTATTTAGAAATAAAGCAAAGCAAACCCTCTGATTGGGATACAGCTTTTGCAGATAAAGTTTATCAAAGTATCAAAAACAACAAAGTTTATATTACTAATTTAGCTAAGTCTACTCAGTCAGACGCAAGATCTTTACCCAACTCGATTTTTGAAGAATATTTGCCATTGCTTGAGCGCGAAATTTTACTTATAAAACCAAAAGCTATAATTACTTTTGGCAATCAAGTTAGCTCTATAATTTTGAACCAATCTATTAAAGTTTCAGAATGTAGGAAAAAGAGTTTTGACTGGAAAATTGCAAGCAAGAATTACAAAGTACACCCTGTTTATTATCCAGTTGGACAAGGCATGCGTAATATGGATAAAGCTATCAACGATATCCAGTATATTTGCAAAATAATTAAAATTTAGTCGATTTACAAAAAAGAAAAACAACCTCGTAGGGTTGTTTTTTGACAGAGTTGAATTGAGAAACTAGTTTAAGTCACGCAGTCTTTTCCCGCTTTGTAGCAGTTCGAACTCGGACTTTGCTTTTCGACAATCACTTTCTAGAGTGTCTGGATCAACTTCAAAGATCTCAACGATTCTAGTGTCTAAGCTTTTGTCGAATCCATCGACTCGAAAGTCAGCTTCTACTATAACTACATACCGGATATCCGAATCAAGGTGATCAAGAATTGTCATGCACAATAGCTCAATGTCTCCAATCGCTTGTCCTACAATAATTCTCGCTCCTATATCAAGCTCGTCAACTCCGGAGTCTAGTGGAATAAATTCACACTCTGGAACCATAGTAATAATTTGATCACTATTATCGATTACGTAAATCTGCTTATCCACGGCTATTTTATGCTTTTTGCTATGGATAGAGCATGATCCAGCCATTAGGGCTTGAGGTGGAAGAAAATTATAGATTTGGAATGAAGTTACCGGCTGTGCATATGTCAGGATCTTTTTTAAAAAGGGAAAGGATTCACGCATAATGTCATTGATTGATAGGTTTATCGGCATCAATAGTCCTCCTTGTTGTAGAGTGCGAAAAACAATTTATTTTATCAGATAAATTCGAAATTGTCAACAGAATTATATATAATATAACATTATGAAAAACTTTTATTTGATCTTGAGTGTATTGATACTTATTGGTTTGGGGTTTTGGCTTTTTGGCGGGAACTCAAAAGACGAGAAAAAAGATAATAATAGCGAGGAAATTACTATGGGAGAAGTACAAACAGAAATATTACAAGAAGGTGAAGGCGCAGAGTCCAAAACCGGTGATACCTTAAGTGTGCATTATACTGGTACTTTGGAAAATGGTACTAAATTTGATTCTAGCGTAGATCGAAATGAACCTTTTGAGTTTGAGCTTGGTGCAGGACAGGTGATTGTTGGTTGGGACCAAGGAATGCTTGGTATGAAAGTCGGTGAAAAAAGAAAACTTATTGTACCACCAGAACTGGCTTATGGTGAACAAAGTCCAAGTCCGGACATTCCAGCAAACTCAACTTTGATCTTTGAAGTCGAACTTCTAGAAATAAAATAAGGCCATTTCTATAAAATACCTCCTCTAGCTGCCCCGTACGGGGCAGCACTTTTTTATCCGCCCTTCGCCCTGAGCTTGTCGAATGGGCTACGGGGGATGTCACAATTCTTTTTCTTTATATATGGGGCGGATAACCCCCCGACCTGTCCGCCATAGCTTTAGCGAAGGTGGAAGCTTTACGCGAAGGAGGG
>JBDRDK010000043.1:0-9464 GCA_043820855.1 bacterium | reverse complement strand
CTCTAAGGGCTTGACCCCGTATAATTATTTTTTATTTGTTTATCATTCCGGCTTGTCCAGAATCTGCTTTTCAGATTCTGGAGTCCTCGATTACTCGTCCCCAGAATGACGTTGTTTATTATAATAATTATTTTCCTAATTTCTGCGGCCTGAATACGCTAAAATACGCGTCAGGCCTTGACAAATTTGATTCCATATGCTATACTCAGCAAGTCTTCTGGTAACAGGAGATTTTTTATTTCCGTTACTAGTTTGACAGGAGGTGAACATTACCTATGAAAAGGTTATTTAACGAATTAAGTGCCAAGCTTAAGTTAAGCAAGCGCAGAAAAAATAAATTGGCACGTTTATTTAAAGAAACCTTAATTGCTTTAGCAATTATCGGTTTCGTTGCGCCTGTTAGTATTTACGGACAAGCTGAAGCAGAAGCTAGAAATAGCGAACCATATAATGTAAAAATTAACACTGCTTCAGACCAACTTGTATCTTTGCAACTTACAAACTCTAAAGTAAAAGTTGTTCCCGGTGAGTCTAATCACGATAAAGCTTTACGCTTAAAACGTGAAGCAGAAGCTCGCAAAAAAAGAGCTACTATAGTTAGAAGCATTAGCACACCTAGTGCTCCTGCTAATTTAAGTGCTCTTTATAAGCAAGCTGGAGCTCGCTATAATGTACCGTGGCAAATACTTTCTGCAGTTCATTTTGTAGAAACCGGCCGAAGTCAAAATACTGGCCGATGTAGTTATGCTGGTGCATGTGGACCTATGCAATTTATACCTTCTACTTGGAGAGCTTATGGTGTTGACGGTAATGGAGATGGTGTAAGAGATATTACCAACGTTGTTGATGCTATGTACGGTGCTGCTAATTATTTAGCTGCCAATGGTGCCAACCGCGGTGCTTACACTAATGCTTTATACCGTTATAACCACTCTACTGCTTATGTAAATAAGGTACTCGGAATTGCTAGATCTTTAGGTTTGTAAAGTTACTTTCGAGAATTAAAAAACCCTCAGGATTTATCCTGAGGGTTTTTGTTTTACTACTTAACTATATCTTTATTAAACTGCTAACATGTTCTCGACGTAGTTTATATTGAGCTTGTCGAAGTACTCGAACAATAATATATTTTACTTTAATATCTAATCATTCTTCATTGTCCACTTAGTCGTTCTCGATTAATCTAATAACCAGTAACTGAAATTATATTTGTTCTTTATTCCTCATATCTTTATATACTTCCCTACTGTGAATAATAATCATACCAAGACCAAAGACTATTACAACAAATTTTGTCCAAGGTCCAAGTATAGGTATATAGCTCAAAACATATATTATCAAAACACCTAGGGCCATCTCCCATATTGGAACATGTTTTTTGTCCTTAGATTTTAAGATCCTCATACCTAAATATGTACCAACAAAGACCTTAGAAATATATATCATTATAAAGTACATGGCAAAGCCTATCATAGATAGCGGAATCCCCAAAAAACTAATAAACAAAATAGTTAAAACAATCGGAAGAACTATTAAAGTTAGCAGTCCCCAACCTAGCGTAGACCAAGGTTTCTTTTCAATTATTTCACTAGTTTTTCTCATACAAATAGGCATCAAAAGTACTATTACCAAACCAACTATCCACATCATGAGCAAACTAAACACAAACGAAGTTATACTTGGAAAAAATCTAGTATTTGAACCACTAATTTTAGCCTGTGACTGTTCTAATTCACCAGCAAGCTTAGCGCTTGAATCAACAGTAGCTTTTTTTCCAGTCTGGCTATATTTGTATATTGCCTTACCCTGTATATCAGTATTTTCTTTAATAATTAATGAATCAGCATTAATACGCATATCCCCGTCTATCTGACTGTCAATAATTACATCTTCTGCACCTACACGCACATTCCCACCAATAACACCTCCAAGAGTAACATTTCCCGCACCAATATATACGCTACCGACAATTTGTGATTTTTTGTCAACTTTAACTACACCTACACCCACTATAATATCTCCGCTTATCTGACTGTTTTTAATACTCAACGTACCGCTAGCTAATCGAATATCTTGTACTTGTACGTTGGAAATTTTTGTATTACCGGCAGCTAAAAATAAATCTCCTGAGATTTTAGCTCCATCCAAATCAATATCACTTCCAACTATAAATAAATCACCTTGAACTGTAGCTGAAAAATCTATTGAAGAACCAACAATATATGTATTGCTTTTAAAAACCTTGTCTTCGGAATAATCTAAACTATCTCCAGACCTAAGCTCTAATGCACCAACTACAACTGGTGTTAAAAAAAGCACTACAAATAAACACAAAAATACCGCTATAAATTTTTTAAACATATTCCTCCTTACAAAGTTATTAGTGCTTACATATTATCACACACCCGAAAATTCGATCAACTTGACAAAAGCTTTTGGTTTGTTACGATTAGTTATTACTCAAAAATATTAGGGATGGCTAACAGTTATCGCTAATTGGTTTAGGCAAATTTGTTTAGACCATGTACAAAAAAACAAAATCTAAGCATACAATCAGTAGGATAAGATTGTAATTTTGGATTTTGTTTTTTTATAAATAAATTATTAATAATTTTATGTCCAGCCTGCGTTCGATCTCATGCAGTATCCAAAATATTTGGAATCTGCAAGCCGAAGGCTTCCCACCGAAGGCGTCCCTTAGGGACTTTGGGAATTAGATTTTACTACGGCGGATTTACTGAGCTCAGCCCAAGGCTGACTCAGTAGCAAAGGATAAAATGACTAGAAAATTAACTATTGGGTTTTTGGCTCTTATTGTTTCAGCTTTGAATATACTAAATATTGCAAGTGTAGATAGTGCAAAAGCTAGTTCTGTATATACTGAATTATATGCCACAAAAGGAGTTGATACTACCTCGATATTTCCCCACTATTTAAATTCAGGAGAGCTTAACAGTTTGAAGCATTATGACGGGGATAGATACCAAATAAAAGGTAAATGGAATAAATACATTACTGACTGGGACAAGTTGGAACTAAAAAATTTTGAAACTGAAGACCCCGCTAATGCAATACCCTCATATGCAACAATTGAAGAAGTATTTTTACACGGAATGTGGAAAAAAGATGAAAAAGAGATGCAAAAAGCTTGGGTTACTATCTTTAATGGGGTCAACCAATACGAAACACAAGTGTATGCCCCCTTAGAAGGTATAGATAATCCTATTTCAATAAACTTAACAAGTTTTTTAAATACTCCTCAAAAATTAGCTAACGCAAAAGTTAGATTCCAAGTAAAAAGCGCTCATGCTCTACCAATATCAGAACGAGTCACTACTTGGCACAATGAGTTTCAACTTCGTATTCAATATAATAATCAAGAATTAGAAGGTGGAATAGTTTATGATGCCCCGGACTCTACCTATGCTCCATATGTAGATCATGACTGGTCAGCTAATTCGGATAAAATTGCGGCGAGCTGGGGTGGTTTCTCGGGAGCAGATATAATTAAATATGAAGTTGGTCTAGGAACAACTCAAGGCAGTACTGATATATGCAGTTTTACTAATGTAAATCTGGATACCCAAATTGAATTTACTGGTGTTGATCCAAATTGCTCGGGATTCCCCTTGATTAATGAGCAAAAGTATTTTTTTACAGTAAAAGCTTATACAAATCAACCTTGTTATTTTCATATAGTATCCAGTGATGGTATAACTATTGATACTGAAGGACCAACGGTATCAATTTTTCCACCATCTGATGGTCAACACCTTAACAAAACTTTTGCTATTACTGCAGATGTTGATGATGGTTTGGGGATTGGAGTAGAAAAAGTAGAATTTCAGCTAAATGATATGTCGCTGACGAAATTTCTGAACTCAAGTGGAGCTTTACAAAATACTCAAACATTTTTTACGATTGATACTAATGGCGGAGACGGCTATTCTACGATTCTTAATACGCTTAACCCCTTGGGAAATCCTGTAAAAATTCCTGACGGGGATTATAATATTAAAGTACAAGCAACTGATTTTCTAGGTAATATCAACGATACTGATATCACTATTCATATTGACAACACTCCACCAGCTAATCCGAATTTAAATGTAGAAGCTACTTCAACTCAAGCTCATGTTTATTGGAATAGTGATCCAGATGCTAAATCTTACAATTTATTTAGAGATGGTAAATTAATTGCAGGAAATGTAACTTTTACCTCATATATAGATAAAGATGTCGTACCAGGAGAAACCTACAATTACAGAGTTACTGCCAAAGATCATTTGGGCAATGAAAATACTGGTAGTGATATTAATGCCACTATTCCGGAACCCGGGAGTATTATCTCTAGCGCATCATCTAGATTAGCTGCAATACTTGGAGAAGCTGATACACCACTACCAGAAGATGAAAACGAAGATCAAGGTGAAATACTAGGAACTACAGTAGACAAAACTGATAGCGAAAATAAAGATGATTCAGAAAAAGGTAATTATTCTGGCTGGATATATCTGTTACTCCTTTATATCTTGATTATTTTGGGATACTACTATTATTATTTACGAGATGATTACACGCCTTGGTTTTGGGTCTTTCCGTTAATTGTCGGCTTGATACTATTGTTTATTAATAATTCTTTGGTCAAAGTATTAGAGGCTTCCAATATGGCTAAGCTATTCTGGTTATGGGAACTAATAATATTTATAATCTTTGTAGTATACTACCAATTTTTTGGCCGTCCCGTTGATGAAAACGAAATTCTCAAAAAATATAAAGTAAAGCCCAGGAAAAAATAGAACTTTAAAAAACCCGTTTTAAAAAGCGGGTTTTTTAACAAGCTCTTGATACATTCATTTTTTTCTGATACTATTTTATGATAAAATTATACTGAAAAGTTAGAAAAAATAACATATTCCAATGTTAAAGATCTTTCATACATTTTTAATCCCTTATTCAGAAAATCAACATAAGCCCAAAATTCTACGACATTATTCATTATTCGCAATAGCTATTGGGCTATTAATTTTACAGCTGGTGTTTCATATATTTGGATGGGATGTATCCAGAGTTGGAGCAAGCACCACTATTACTTCTTCAGAAATAATTCACCTAACTAATATTGAACGTTCAAAAAGAAATTTACCTCAACTTTCCTATAGTTCAAATTTAACTGTTGCAGCCAGAAATAAAGGTGCTCATATGCTGCAATATGATTACTGGTCACACACTGCTCCGGATGGCACTACTCCATGGTATTGGATTCTCAATAGTGGATATAATTATCTATACGCCGGAGAAAATCTAGCAAAAGATTTTGTAGATACTAACAGTGTAATAGCAGCTTGGATGGCCAGTACTACTCATAGAAATAATTTACTCAGCAACAATTTCCGGGATATGGGTGTAGCTGTGATCGAAGGTAAGCTCGAGGGCAAATCTACAATTTTAGTCATTCAAATGTTTGGTCAAAACAAAAGTTTAACCAGATCAACACCAAACACCACTCCAAACATTGAATCCAACATCACTGACACCACCCCTCCAGAAACTCCCAGTATAACTTTACCAAAACACCAAAGTTATATTAATCAATCCAGACCAGAAATAATAGGAGAATCCGAGATAGCCAGCACCGTAACCGTATATGACGCTCAAAACAAATTGGGTTCAGTTCCGACTGACATAGAGGGTGCTTACAGTTTTCGACCAAATAACGAACTCGTTGACGGAGAACACGGTTTAAGTGTTCAAGCTCGGGACATAGCAGGCAACTCAAGTGATCGCTGCTCAACTGTTATTGTAAATATCGATACAGTGCCTCCTAAATTAATAAATGATTCATTAAAAGTAGACGCAAAAAAAGATAATCTGGGTGAGCACTTTGAAATTATGATTCAATTAGAGGAACAAACCGATACAGTATTAGTAAACGTTGGTGATTATTCAGCAGTACTTGAACCAAGTCAATGCGATATAGAAACGGCAAACAAAAATAAGGTTTTTGCTCAAGCTGAATCCTGTAATATCTATTTTGGAGATATATTGCCACCTGCTAAAACTCTTCTTAAAAACAACAGAGGAGCTGAAATAATAGCTCTTGATAAAGCCGGAAATACTGATTCTTATAAATTTGACTTGCCAAAATCTAATTCTACTACTTTTAGTCTTTCATCAAGTTCGTTTATCCAAAATTTATTGCAAAATCCGCCATCAACATTAATTAATACAATTTTAGCTATACTTGTCCTAGGATTTTTTGTTATTGATTCTATAATTATCTATAGAAAAAATGTATTAAGAAAAAACAGCCATTCTTCAGCTCAAACACTAATATTGATTCTTGGAATTATGACGATGCTATTCTTACAGAACGGTAATATTATATAAAATGAATACTAACCCAAAACACCATTATATTATAGATAGAATTATATTAATCTTTTTAATAGTTTTTGGACTAATATTATTTTGGTATTTCCGATACGATCGAATTATCCAACTTACAATCGTTGCTATACTTTTGGCAATATATCTTATTTGGGGGATAATACATCACCTACGCACCAAAACTTTAACCAATGCAATAATTTTAGAATATTTTGCAGTTGTCTTAATTGTTGTTGTACTAATACTTAGTTCTCTTAATTAAAAATACCAGTAAATGGCTGGTATTTTTTTCTTAATAACTCAATCACGAAATAACTTATATTTCTATTATTTTTCGGTTTTTACTAGTTTAAGAGCTATTCTGTGTTGTTTTTTATCGATTTTACTAATTTTAAAATGATATTTCTTACCTACTGAAAAGACTTTATCTATTGGTTTTTTGTCAGATATTTGATCTTTATGATCTGAAACATGGGCCAATCCCTCAACTTTATCGCCTAGCCTTACAAATGCGCCAAAAGCAGCAATTTTGGTTACCTCGCCTTCAACAATTTGATCAACTTTATATTTTTCTACAGCTTCAACCCATTTATCTGGTTCTAATCTCTTAATACTTAGGGACACTTTATTGCCAACAATACTAATAATCTCAGCTGAAACCTCGTCGCCAATTCGAAACATAGACTTCAAATCACTAATTTTTTTCCCATGAGATCTCTGAAATATGTACTAAACCCTCAATATTGTTAAACCGAATAAATAATCCAAAATCTATAATTCCAGATATAATACCTTTAACTTTATCACTAACTTTTAATCCAGATATTGCCTGCTCTTTGACTTTATCACCCGCAGCTTTTTCAGAAAAAATTAAATTATTTCGATCTTTATCAAAAGTAATTATTTTCACTTCAAGAGTTGAGTTCATGAGTTCATTCAGTTTTTCCAAAATTTTCCTTTTATCTCCCCCATCTACTCTAGGATAATGATCTGATGCGAGTTGAGAAACTGGTAAAAAACCTCTGATACCATTAGTTTCTATCATTAATCCGCCCTTGTTTGCATCGACAACTTTCACATTCAAAGTTTCGCCACTTTCAAATTTCGCTTTTAATTCACCCCAGAATTTCTCACGATCTGCACTACGTAGGGATAAAATGATATATCCTTCATCATTTTCTGGTTCAATAACAGTAGCTGTAACTTTATCACCTTTTGTTAGGTCTGGTGAGTCAGCTGATAATTCCCTACTAAAAATTAGACCTAAGCTGTGTCCCTGAATATCAACCCATATCTTATTACTCCCTTTAGCATACACTTCACCCTGAATCATATCTCCAGGTTTGAATATTTCCAGTTTGCTTTCAGCCAATAAATCGGCAAATTTAGTATCTTGTTTTGTAGCCATTCTAAATTACTTTCTCCTTGCTTTGTTTTTTTTCAAATAACGATTTTTTCTATATTCGATTTTAGCTTCTAGCTTAACTTGCGGATATTTTCGAATAAAATATATTAGGATAAAAACCGTCCATATCAAACCCACCAATACTAAACAATATATAAGAAATCTAGCAGAAAGATATGGTATAGCTTGATAGCGAAAAAAAGTTAATATTAATCCAGTAAATCCAACAGTGTTTGTAAGTGGTAATACGCGATTTTTGAGATGATGAATAAATAATTTATTTTTTGGAGTAAATCTATCAACCTTTACAAATAAAAATCCCAAAATTAATATTCCAGTAAATATCGCCCATATTACCCAACCGTACTTAGGGTTCCACTGGGGTATATATTCAAAAACATAATTATAATTGAAAACCTCTGTAAAATCAAACATTGTGATTTTATATTTTTAACTATCCCGAAAAATTATTTAATTACACATATCAAATTTATAATTTGATTTGAAAAGGAGGAATGATTGTAATTATGAGCTTTCAATTTAATATTTTCTTGAAATTGGAAGCGAAAGTTTAACAATCCATTCCGACGCGGTGGTGCCTGAGGAGAGAATCGAACTCTCGACACTATGACCCTGTACTATGTACTCTACACAAGTACAGGGTAAATTTTCAGCCTGCCCCGTACCTATTTTTTGGTGCCTCGGGTGAGAATCGAACTCACGACACCATGATTTTCAGTCATGTGCTCTACCACTGAGCTACCGAGGCAAAAAAAATGGTGCGGGGTCATGTGCTCTACCACTGAGCTACTCAGGCGTGGTGGGCGGTAGAGGACTCGAACCTCTGACTTTCTCGGTGTAAACGAGACGCTCTACCAACTGAGCTAACCGCCCGTAAATAAATCAAAATGCAAAAATCAAAATGCAAAATTATGGAATGTATGTTTAAAATATTTTTAGTGGCTGCGCCACGCGAAGCTCGAAGAGCGAAGTGTGGTGGGCAGGACAGGATTTGAACCTGCATGGCCTTTCGACCACTACCACCTCAAGGTAGCGCGTATACCAAATTCCGCCACCTGCCCTAAAAATAAAACTAACGGACTTGGCATCCGTTAGTTATTATATCTAAAAATTCACCTAAAATCAACTAGTTTCTGTTCCTTCTCCTGCTTCCAAAATACCTTTTTCAATTAAAAATTCTTCCGGATCTTTCCCCTGTTCAGTTAGCCATCCAAAAAGATATCCTAAAGCATCACCAAATTCCATCCCTGAAAGTATTTCTTGAAAATTCGCAAACGATTCTCCGCCTACTTCAATCTCATGCCCTTCTTCATCTTCAAAAAAACTTCGGCATGCTTCAATTGCATTATCAACCGTAGGTTTTTTCTCGTCTGCTTCCTCGGACAAAAAACCTGGCTCTCCTTCAACCATTTTTGCTCCTTTCTTATTTTTTAAAAGGATTAGATTTTTGTTTTAATAAATTTTTAATAGGTAAAAAAAGATTTTTTGGTAAATTATTCCACTCAAACCATTTCCACTTTTCACATTTTTTTGGCTCCATAACTCTTACTCGCCCAGAATCGTAATCAGCTAACATGGAACCCCACGGGCATAGCCCGTGGTCCCTATCTTGACCCTCCTTCGCGTAAAGCTTCGGAGGGTTATCCGC
>JBDRDK010000042.1:0-5432 GCA_043820855.1 bacterium | reverse complement strand
GAGCTAACTACGTTGACTCATGGCGGCAACTTGATCAGTTATAATCTCATCTCACATTTCTTTGATTCTAATCCCCCGATTTATCGGGGGTTTTTGTTTATCTAAAAATAAAACCAGCTTTTATAGCTGGTTCTTTTATTTACTATTTAATCCCTCTCCATGCCATTTCAAAAATCGCTCTCTGAGTATTCGCAATTTCTTTGGATTCAATCATTACTCCAAAAGGTTCTGGTTTAAAAGTCAAAATAATTATTTTATTTGCATAGATATTAATCTCATTTTTTAGTGTAAAATCTTTTGGATTAACGATTTTCGAAATCCTTAATTGTTCCTTATTTTTTGATAAATATTCTTGAATTTTGGCTGAATCTTGATATAAGCCTCTTACTCTAATACCTTTTTTAACTCTCCTTTGAACATAATCTGGAATAAAATCAGGCAAAGCTTCGGGCGCTTCAGCAGTAACGTATACTAATAATTCTTCGTTTTTTGAAATAGTTAATGTATCATCGTAAAGCTGCATAATACCTTCGAGTCCCTCAAAATATGCAACCTTGGGACGTGAAGGATTAATATTATAAATCGATTTTAAAAAAGGTAAATCATCTTCCAAATTCTTTTTTTCTTCTTCCAGAATTCGTAAAAGTTTATCTGGTGGATTAGCGATAAATTTTCTTTTACCATTTTCTTCAGTTTCATAACTAAAATTATCTTTCTTAAAACGATAGAGAATATCATAGGTGGTTGGTCTCTTGATTTTCGATTTATAAGCGATCTCATTGGCAGTTGCTTTGCCAAGTTGAAGTAGGGCTAAATATACTTTTTGCTCTTTTTCGCCTAATCCTAATTTTTCTAACGACTTTAAATAATCCATATTGCTCCTTTTATTTTTAGTTGTCGCTTTATACCGACTAATTATATAATACAGTATTTCTTTATATCTGTCAATAGTTGTATTATTTTAGTCAAAAACACTTGACAAACTTTAACATTTATGTTATACTATTATGTTCTTTGGAAAGATGGGTAAGCCCATACTTATCTAAAGAAAGATCTTTAAAAACAAGGAGGTTACAGAAATGAACTGGACAAGAATACTGATATGGTTATGTGTGCTACCCATCCTTGTAAAAGGAATGGTAGTAATCAAGCAATGTGTGGATAGACCCCTTTCTTTATTCATCATTGCTATCTTCGCATTAATATGTGGATCCGGCGTGGCTATCCTTGAGCGCTGGATCAACGAAAAAAGACATCCATATCTGCAAAAAAGACCAAAGGAGGTCCTAAAATGATTAGTATCTTCGACATCGCCCAATTCATAGTCGGCGCCCTTCTTGTTTCCCTCACTATCTGCGGCGTTGGAGTTGTGATAATAGTCCTGGTACTAATAAAACCTTGGTGGCTCTTCCTGCTGGGACTGTTGGGGGTGGGGATGATTTGGCTCGGAATTCGCACCCTCCTCCGGCTGTAAATTCACGCCCCTGCGAATGCAGGGGTTTTTGTTTATCTAAAAATAAAACCAGCTTTTTCAAGCTGGGTTTTTCTTTTTACAAATAACCAGTAACTAGTAACCAATAACTTCGTCCAGAGTGAAGTCAGACTTTGTCTGAGACGATCTAGTCCAGAGGACGATCAGCCTTTGGCTGAAATCACTGAATTATACCACATTCACAATAGTTTGCATTTTGGATCTACCGTCAAATCTTTTACGTTTTTTCTGTTCAAATTTAACTTTGCCATCTTTTAGTGCAAATAGAGTATCATCACGACCTCGTTTTACATTTTCACCTGGATACCATTTAGTACCGCGTTGACGAATAATAATTTGGCCAATTTTAATTGTTTGACCACCAAATATCTTGACTCCTAATCTTTGGGATCTTGAGTCTCTGCCTAATTTTGTCGTACTTTTCGCCTTTGTATGTGCCATGATTTCCTCAAACTATACCTTGATTAAACTAAATATGATTTTAGCAAAACAAAACTTAGATGTCAATTGTACTAAAAGCTCAAATGCCAAAGCCCGAAGCCCAAATGAAATCTAAATGATAAAATATTACAAATTTGGATTTTAGATCTTGACATTTGTTTGATATTTGCCCATTCGGCTTTGCTCAGGGCATCCTGAGTTATATCGAAGGATGGATTTTGGAATTTGGATTTACTAATAGAGCAATTTTATAATTTTTGTTAGACTAGGCTTGGAGGGGCAAGGGCTTATTTTTTTATATTCAAAATATGGAACAAAAACCTTTTATACATCTACATACTCACTCTCATTACAGTTTACTGGATGGTTTAGGTAAAGCACCTGAACTTCTTGAGAAAGCCAAAGAATATGGTATGCCAGCGTTAGCTATTACAGACCATGGCGTGATGTACGGTGCAATTGATTTTTACAAAACTGCAAAAGATATTGGAATAAAACCAATTATAGGTATGGAGAGTTATATCTCGCCTCGCAAGCTAACTGACAAAATCTCGAACTTGGATACAAAGCCCTTTCATATAACACTTTTGGCCGAAAATGAACAGGGTTATATAAATTTATTAAAACTATCTTCTATTGCTCACCTCAGGGGTTATTATTACAAACCCAGAATAGATAAAGAAACTTTGAGTAAATATTCAAAAGGATTAATCGCATTATCCAGTTGCCTACAAGGTGAAATACCTCGATCAATATTAAACAACAACACTGCAAAAACCAAACAACTTATTTCTGAATACCAAAAAATCTTCGGGGAAAAAAACTTCTATTTAGAACTTCAAGATCATGAAAATCAAGCTGAAGAGCAAAAATTAGTAAATAAAACGCTAATAAATTTAGCAAAAGAAGTCGGTGCTCCCCTGATCGCCACAAACGACATTCATTATACAAATATTGAAGATAAAGAAGCACATGATATTCTTTTGTGTATCCAAACAGGGAAAACAATAGACGAGGAAAACCGGATGAAATATGATGGAAATTTTGCCCTACGAAGTACTGAAGAGATGTATAAACTTTTTAAAGACACGCCAGAAGCATTAGAAAATACCCAGAAAATCACTGACAGATGCAATCTTGAAATTAAACTAGAACAAGATCTCTTACCCCATTTTAAGATTCCTAAAGGCAAGGATGAAAAAACCTATTTACGTGAATTGTGTGAAGCTGGTCTACCCAAACGATATAAAAAAATAACTCCTGAAATCAAAAAACGTCTTGAGTATGAACTAGAAGTAATTAATCGTATGGAATATGCCTCATATTTTTTGATAGTTGCTGACTTTGTAAACTATGCAAAAAAACTCGGTATTTTAATTGGTCCTGGAAGAGGTTCAGCAGCAGGTTCAATAGTATCTTACCTTTTGGGAGTTACCAACTTAGATCCACTTCGTTATGGTTTACTTTTTGAAAGATTTTTAAATCCAGATCGTATATCTATGCCTGATATTGATATGGATTTTGCTGACGACAGACGCCGTGAAGTAATTGATTATGTTGTTGATAAATACGGAAAAGATAAAGTGGCTGGGGTAATCACCTTTGGAACTATGGCTGCCCGCGCAGCTATCAGAGATACAGGCAGAGCACTTGGTATGACTTACAATGACGTAGATCGAATTGCTAAAATAGTACCCCCACCAGTACAAGGCAGACACATTCCTTTAAAAACAAGTGTTAAAGAAAATAGCGAACTGCGAGCAGTATATGAAAAAGAACCTGAAACAAAAAAGCTTATTGATCAAGCATCTAAACTGGAGGGTACTATCAGGCATGCTAGTCAACACGCCTGTGCAGTTGTTATCTCCAAAGACGACCTAACAAATTACTCTCCTCTACAATTAGCTCAAGGCGGTGATATTGATGTTATTACACAATATTCTATGTATCCAATAGAAGACATCGGTCTTTTAAAAATGGATTTCTTGGGACTTGCCAACTTAAGTATTATGGGTAGAGCTATTGAAATTATCGAAGCTGTATATGGTGATAAAATCGATATTCACAACTTACCCTTGGATGATAAAAAAACTTTTGAACTCTTGGGAAGAGCTGAGACAACTGGAGTGTTTCAATTGGAATCTTCAGGTATGAAACGCTATATCAAAGACCTAAAACCAAATACCATTGATGATATTATCGTAATGGTTTCTCTATATAGACCAGGTCCTATGCAATTTATCCCAAACTATATTGACCGCAAGCACGGTAGAGAAAGTATTTCTTATGAACATCCACTGATGGAAAAATCCCTAAAAGAAACATATGGGGTAATAGTTTATCAAGAACAAGTTATGCAAATGTCCCGGGATATGGCTGGATTTACCGGCGGGGAATCGGATACACTTCGCAAAGCAATGGGTAAAAAAATTCCAAAACTGATGAAAGAGATGGGTAAAAAGTTTATGGAGGGTTGTATTAAAAACAAAGTACCCAAAGATACTGCTGAAAAAATATATCAGCAGTTATTGGAGTTCTCAGCATATGCATTTAATAAATCCCATGCTGCGAGCTATGCAATGATCGCTTATCAAACCGCTTACCTAAAAGCCCACTTCCCAGACTGTTTTATGGCTGCCCTTTTGACATCAGATTACGCCAATATTGATCGCATCACTATAGAAGTAGAAGAATGTAAAAGAATGGGTATGGACGTATTACCCCCAGATGTAAATGAATCATTTCAGGGTTTTGCAGTTGTGAAGGGTACGCATAATATTCGCTTTGGCCTTGCGGCTGTAAAGAACATTGGCATGGGCGTAGCAGACAAAATAGTCCGTGAGCGAAAATCTCATGGTGTGTTTAAAACTTTGGAAGATTTCTTAAAACGAGCGGGCAGTGAAGTGATAAATAAAAAATCGATGGAAAGCTTGATCAAAGTTGGGGCATTAGATAAATACGGTGAACGCAATCTCTTGCTTTTTAACATAGATACTATTTTGAAATTTGCCTCTGCTCATTATAGACAAACCGGGCTCGGTCAAGCAGATTTATTTGGTGGACAAGCTGATTCAGTGTCTCATTTAAAACTAGCGTCCGTGGAAGAAGCTAGCAGTAAACAAAGGCTGGCGTGGGAAAAAGAATTACTGGGAATATATCTTTCTGAACATCCCTTGACCAATATGAAAGAATTACTTGACAAACATACTAACTCAATTAACCAAGTAAAAGACCTAAGCGATGGTAATACGGTTGTCTGTGCTGGTGTAATCACAAAAATGAAAAAGATTACTACTAAAAACGGCCAACCCATGCTTTTTACCACAATTGAAGATCTGTCTGGCAATTGTGAAATACTAGTTTTTCCAAAAATCTTGGAAAATGATCCCAATATATGGCTTACCGATAATCAAATAATTGTTTCTGGGAAAATCTCCACCAAAGACGCTGATACAAAAATATTGGTTGATAAAGTTCAAGAATTAAACGAAGATGATCT
>JBDRDK010000041.1:0-2127 GCA_043820855.1 bacterium | reverse complement strand
TGCGCAGCATATACCCAAGTAGATAGAGCTGAGACAGAACAGGATAAATGCATGCAGATTAATGGCTTGGGCACTAGAAATGTAGCTATAAATACAGAAGAAGTTAGATCTAAATTAATCTATATCTCCACTGATTATGTATTTGATGGTAAGAAAAAAACTCCTTATTTTGAATGGGATAAACCCAATCCTCTTTCAGTTTACGGTCTTAGTAAATACTGGGGAGAACAGATGGTCCAACAGTTTTCTAGTCGATTTTTTATATTGCGTACAGCATGGCTGTATGGTCAGAGCAATGATAATTTTATTAAAACTATTCAGAAACTCGCCAAAGAAAAAGATGAGATTAGTATAGTGGATGATCAAATAGGTTCTCCTACATCTACTGTCGAGTTATCAAAGACGATCAGTAGTTTAATAAATACTGAATTGTATGGAATATACCATGCATCATGTGAGGGTGAATGTTCTTGGTTTGATTTTGCTCAAGAAATAATCAGACTATCTGTATTGAATATTAAAATCAATCCTATACCAACAAAAGATTTTCCGCTTCCTGCAAAACGTCCAAAGTATTCCTATTTAGAAAATTATATGCTAAAATCACAAAATCTATACAAGATGTTGGATTGGCAGTTAGCTTTAAATAATTATTTTACTAATGAGTAATATTCAAAAAATTGGATTTAATACATTATATCAATCTTTGGGGAAGATAATTGTTGTTATTATCACCTTAACTTTAACTGCTTTCCTTACTAGATACTTAGGTCCTAAATATTATGGGTTTTATGCATTGATAACTACTTTTTTAGTTTTGGCTACTTCATTTTATGATCTCGGTGTTTCAGGAATTGGTTCACGAGAAATTGCAAAACAACCGGATTTAGCCAAGCCAATATTAAATAATGTACTTAGTTTAAGATTTTTATTCGGGATAATTACATTTGTTCTGGTAATACTCGTCAGCTATTTATCCTATAAGGGTGATCAATTTATTGTTTTAAAAAATGCTATTTTTATAGCGGCTTTTACGATATTAATTAACAATATAACTTCATCTTTAATCACTATATATGTTGCTAAACTAAAAATGGTTTATATTGCAATATCTGAAGTGATAAATAAAATTGTTGTTTTGGTCGGTATATTGTTTGCTATTCAGTTTAATTTAGGTTTTTTATACATTATAGCTATTGTTGTTTTGGGAAATTTAATTCAATTAATATTTACTACAATATTTGCTAGATTTCTTTTTCAGTTTAGATTTTACTTTGACCAAACATATTGGAAAAAGATTTTTAATGATGCATGGCCTTTGGGTTTGTTTCTTATTTTGAGTACTTTGATATTTCATATAGATACGATTTTTATTTCTTATTTAAGAAATCCAGAAGAGGTTGGTTTGTATGGAGTAGCCTTTAAAATTTTAGAGATAATTCTTAATTTTGCAATTTTTTTTGGGGTATCAGTTTTTCCAATTATTTCCTACCGTATTCAAGTAAATGATAGGGACGGTATAAATAGAGCTATACGAAGATCTGTTGAGTTTATGTTAGTTTTTTCTGTACCTGTTGTAGTTGCTATATTTTTTCTTTCCAAGGAAATCATAGCAATTATCGCAGGTGATCAGTTCTCTGAATCTATTCCAGCATTAAAAATATTAGCTCTTGCTATTTTCTTTGGTTTTTTCAATGTTTTAGCTGGGTATCTTTTGACTGCAAAAAACAAACAAAAAACAGCATTGTGGGTTGCCCTCATAGGTTTAATTCTGAATGTTACTTTAAATCTTATTTTTATCCCAAAATATGGATTTTTAGCTGCAGCTTACACTACATTATTAACCCAAGCTTTAATTACTTTCCTAAACGGATTGTTTGTGTTTAAATTTTTTAAACCCCAGATCAAATTTAGAAATGTCACTCAAATAATTGTAGTATCTCTAGTCTTTATTGGAATACTTTCTTTTTTTAATCCAGTAGATTCTATGATTACGAGATTTATGATCGCACTTTTTGGTATCGCATTCTATTCTGTAATGTTGATTTATCTAAATCCAGAATTTAGATCAATTTTTAATAATCTTATTAGGGGATCAAAATGACACAAAAAGAAAACAGTAAACCG
>JBDRDK010000040.1:0-7422 GCA_043820855.1 bacterium | reverse complement strand
TGTCAATAGAAGGCCGTTGAAATTAATATATTATGAGGTATATATAAAAGAGTCTGATGCCAAACGACGAGAAAAGTATTTAAAGGGTGGTAATGGAAAAACAGAATTAAAAATCCAACTTCAAGATATTCTCCAAGAATCTAAATATAGATACTTGTAATATTTATTGAAAGCAAGATAATGGGACCAGTATTTTACAGTAAAGAAAGACCATTTTGTGGTCTTTTTTGATAGGAAAAAGTATATTAAATAATTTCACTTGAATTAATATGTATTATGTACTAATATTAAGTATTTCGAACATTACATGGAGGTGAATTATGTTTCTAAAACATTCTGCATTGGATATTATCAAACTCTACTCTAAGGATATTCAAAAATACCTTATAGAAATTCGAGACAGGATGAATATGGGTGTCTGGAAAAATGATGACTTTCTAGAACTTTGTATTGCCAATATGGAAAAAGCGATTCATGAAATATTAAACAGCTCAAATTTTCCTGAAGCAAAAATTCCATATTGCACCCTGAAAAACGAATTAAAGCGCCTAATGAACGCAGTTTCAGAGGGGAAATATGATCCAAGAAGTTTAATCGGCGATAATTGTTTAGATATACAAGCAATTATTAGAGGTATTGATGAAAGCATCTCATTGTCAAATATTTTCTAACAATACCCATCATATAGGTGGGTATTTTATTTATCTGATATAATATTCGTACAAGCAATTTGGGTTAACTGGGGTAATATTAAGCTTATAAGTTGATTTGACAAGATATTTCAATTAATTTATTCTAAATATATAGATCAAAAACAATGTACTCCCTGAAGGAGGGGAATGCTAGATATAGATCCAAATAAACAGTCCCGCCAACAACAAGCACCGACCCAACAAAGCTGGAATTCCGGTTCTGTTCCTACGCCCCAAACAACTCCCAAAGAACGTACGAAAAGTGGCTCAAACATTGCTGGCTCTATGCTTTTCATCGGTACATTGGCAATTTTCATAGTATTAACAGGAGCGGGAGTGTGGGGCTTGGTTTACTACAAAAATCAAGAAATCAGTCAGGTCACTAGTGATATATCCGACACTGACATCAAAATCGCCAAACTAAAAAATATTGAACAAGAAGCTTTAGCACTTCAAGCACAATATGATAATGTGTCAACTGTGCTAGATGAAAGACAGATATGGACCGAATTGATTCGAGTCTTAGGTGATGAGACTCTTAAAAAAGCAGTCTTTTCAAGTTTTGATGTTCAAGACAGCGAACAAAATTCAATTACTTTGTCCGGAACCACCGATTCACTAACAAGTCTTGCAAAATTAATAGTGGCATTTCAAAATTCTGAAAACTTTTCAAATATTAGTGTATCAAGCTTTTCACCTCCAAGCACAGAAAATCCTGATGTCAGTTTCGGTATTAATTTAAAATACGATAAATCGATAATCTCCCCGGAAAAAGATAAAAACGCAACAACCGAATAAATATATTATGCAACAACCTAGGATAGACAAAAAATTACAAAACTCAATTACTTTACTAATATTATTTATTATAATAATCTTTGGTGTTTTCTTCGGGGTAATAAAACCGCAAGCTAAGAATTTAAAAAACTCTAACATTGAATTAGTAGCAAAAGGAAGGGAGCTATTAGCTAAAGAAGATAAATTATCTGATCTCAAAAAACTAGAAAATACAATTGCGGAAACCAGAACACAGTCAGACATACTAATAAAAGCTTTACCAAGCGAACAAGACCTACCTGGGTTATTAGTTCAAGTAGAAGCCATTGCTAAAAACCTAGATATTAATCTCAGTACTTTTACCTTACCAAGCGAATCAACAACTAACAATCAAACAAATACAAATACTCAAAGTCAGAATTTAGGTGCTGAATCTAATACTCAAGATAGTACAGCAACAGATTCATCTTATAACATCAAAAGTATGAGCTTTCCTTTTGGTATGACAGGAAAATACGAAAAAATATTTGATTTTCTTGAAATACTTCAAAACAATCTAAGAATTTTTAAGATTAATTCTGTTCAAATTCAGGCGCCAGATGCTGAGTCCACAGACTTCGCAATATCTCTAAATATTACTACATATTATATTGAGAGAAGCGGAACAGATGCATCGTCAACCTTAGGAGAAAATTAATGACTAGAATTATAGGTATACTTATTCTAATACTATTAATGGCCGGTACTATATGGTATGTCATATACCTAGGTACAGCAAGTGAATCAGAAATATCAGCCAAAGAAGTCGTTGTTGAAAGCGTAGATACTAATATAGTTGATCAAAATGTTTTAAATCAATTGGACGATTTAAAACCAAATGGCAAATTACCTGTTACAGTTTCACCAGAAGAGATAGGAAAAAATTCTCCGTTTACTCCCTAAATTAAGTATGGCTTTATTTACAAAAAAAACACCGGACTTAATGTCCCAATCTAAAAATGTTGTCAAGCTTATGCTTGCACAAAAATTAATAAACCCCCAAGTAGGGGATTATTTACTTCGTAAAAGTCAAGAAACTGGATTAGATGTTGGGGAAATTGCCTATAAAGAACGTATCCTACCTGAAAATAATTTAGCTCAAATATTTGCAAAATACCTCAAGTTACCGTTTGTAGACCTTACTAAATTAAATATACCTTACGAAACAGTATCTAGAATACCAATGTCAATTGCTAAAGAACATTTGATTATTAGCTTTGAATCAAAAGGAAATCTAGTGAAACTAGCTGTAGCTGACCCATATCGACTTCAGTCAATAAAATCTGGCGTAATTCAAAACCTTAAAAAACAAAAAGGTATAGATGTAAAACTATATATTGCTACCAGAGAAGCTGTTAAATATGCAATGAAAAGCTATTCCAAACCTCAAACCTCAAACAAACCACTGCCTGAAAAAATTTTTGAAGAGCAACCTGCGCCACAAATCAATCCAACCCAAGGTACGATTTTGGAGTTTATGAAAAAACGAAACTTAATATCAGATGAAAAGATTCAAATAATACTTGAAAACTCTAAAAGTAGTAATAAATCAATTGAACAAGTTATCCGTGAATTAAATATAATTCAAGCAGATGAATTTGCAAGAATTCAAGCATCATATCTAGATCTCCCATATGTGTTTTTGCGTGTTTTGGATGTACCCGAAAAAGTATTGTTTAGATTACCGCACGATATAGCAAAAAAATATCAAATAATAATCTTTGATGTAATTGCTGGAAAAATTTTAAAAATCGCTACAAGTCAACCGGAAAATTCACAAGTTAAAGAAGTGGTAGATTTTATTAAAAAGAAAAACGATGTTGAGATAGATTTATTTGTTACCACAGAGGCTGATATTGATTATTCACTTGCTAGATATCAAGATTATCTAAATCAAAGGAAAACCCGAAAAATTTCTGCTCCAAAACTACCTCAACCACAAGAAGCTGAACCTCAAGAAGAACCAGGCATTGAAATTACACATACTTTTGAAACAGAAGCTGAAGCAGAAAAATCAAAAGAAGACGATGAAATAGGTGGTATAGATTTAAATCTACTAGTCAGAGAAGATATCACCAGTACTGAACAATTGAAAAAAATCATAGAATCAAAGTCAGTACCCAAAATAGTTGCTGGAATTATTAATTATTCATTGAATTTAAAATCTTCAGATATACATATCGAACCCTTGGAAAAAAAGACTCAGGTTAGATTCCGTGTAGACGGAGTGTTACATGACATTGCTGAAATACCACCAGACTTACACGCAGCGATAATTTCTCGAATAAAAATATCATCTAAGTTACGTCTAGATGAACAACGAATCCCGCAAGATGGTAGATTTGATGTAAAACTAAAAAATAAAGAAGTTGATCTTCGTGTTTCAACATTACCCACTGTTCATGGTGAAAAAGCAGTAATGAGATTGCTTGACAAAAGCCAAACCATATTTTCACTTCCTAAGTTAGGTGTGGATGGAAAAGCTCTTAAGATTTTATCAGAAAATATCAAAAAACCATATGGGATGATTTTATCTACCGGACCTACTGGATCAGGTAAAAGTACTAGTTTGTACGCGATACTACAAACAATAAATAGCTCTGAAATTAATATTATTACCTTAGAAGACCCGGTAGAATATGATATTGAGGGAGTAAATCAATGCCAAGCCAAACCACAGATCGGTTTTAGTTTTGCTGAAGGTTTGAGATCAGTACTTCGTCAAGATCCTGACGTGATACTTGTCGGTGAAATTCGTGATAAGGAAACTGCTGGGATGGCGGTTCATTCAGCTCTAACTGGTCACTTGGTCTTATCAACCCTGCACACAAATGATGCTGCTGGTGCAGCTCCTAGGCTTATAGATATGGGCATAGAACCGTTCCTGATAATCTCTTCTACAAATGTATTGATTGCTCAAAGATTGGTTCGTAAAATCTGCCTATCCTGCAAACAAGAAGTTACTCCACCTGAAGGCGTAATGACTGACATTGAGAAAGAGTTAAGTTCAATATCTCCAAAAGCTGAAGTAAATATCCAAAAACCGTATAAATTTTACCGAGGCAAAGGTTGTTCGAACTGTTCGAACACTGGCTATACGGGTCGTATCGGTATTTTCGAAGTTTTACCTTTAAGTGAAAACATAAATAAACTTATCGCTAAAAGAGAACCAGGATCTGAAATAAAAAAACAAGCTATTGAAGAAGGAATGCTTACTATGACCCAAGACGGATTAATGAAATCCTTAAAAGGTATCACAACAATCGATGAAGTACTAAGAGTTACTAGCGCAACATAATAGATATATGGTATTATAAAAGATATTAAAGGAGGATTATGGCTCAAGATCAAAAGCCAGAAGATAAAACATTAAATATAAACATACCTCAAGAAACCTCAGATGCATCACAGGATTTTTCTCAAACCACCACAGAGAAAAATTTGGGAGGTACGATCGTTAAGGGAGATATGATCAAGCTAATCGAGGTAGCAGTTGCTCGCAATGCTTCAGATTTACATTTGGTGGCTGGTGTAAAACCAACTATTCGTATTGATGGAAAACTAAACCCTATCGAAAATGAAAAACCACTAAACCCTATGGATATCGTTGATATCCTAAAAGCGTTTGTACCACCAGAACAACTTAAACGCCTACAGGAAAAACGAGAACTAGATTTCTCTTTTGGATATAAAGATAAGATGCGTTTTAGAGTAAATTTATTTTATCAAAAAGGTAATATTTCAGCGGCCTTGCGTCTTATCCCATACAAAATTCGATCTATTTCCGAACTCACACTCCCGCCAATTATTGAAAAATTCGCTATGGCGTCCCAAGGTTTTGTGATAATCACTGGCCCCACAGGTCACGGTAAATCATCTACTTTAGCAGCGCTTGTTGACCATATTAATAAACATAGAAACGCCCATATAGTAACTATCGAAGATCCTATTGAATATATATTCTCAAATAATAAAAGCATAATACAACAACGCGAAGTATATAGTGATACTTTATCCTTTAGTCGTGCACTGAGATCAGTTTTGCGTGAAGATCCAAATGTGGTATTAGTAGGGGAGATGCGCGACTTGGAAACTATTGAAACCGCTCTCACAGTTGCAGAAACCGGACATTTGGTGTTAACGACCCTACATACTAATAATGCAGCTCAGACTGCGGATCGTATCATTGATGTATTTCCACCACACAAACAAGCTCAAGTTCGAGCTCAATTGGCCAATGTACTGCTGGGAGTAGTATCCCAAAGACTTATTCCCCGTATTGATGGAGGAAGAACAGTAGCTACCGAATTAATGATAGCTGATTCAGCTGTACGAAACGTTATTCGGGAAGGTAAAACTTATCAACTCCCAAACATTATTGCAACTTCAGTGTCTGAAGGTATGATTAATTTAGATAAAGTCCTGGCTGATTTAGTATCTAGGGGAGAGATTAGTATTGATGATGCTTTGGTTTGGGCAAACGATCCAAAATCATTAAAAATGAATATATATTAAATTAAAGTTATTGAGTTATTAAATAGAAATGTTATAAACTATTAATGTATTAAAAATATTAATTCTTCAATAACCAGATCATCTAATAATTTAATCACTGATCATAATTATTATGCCGAATTTTGAATTCGAAGCAAAAAATCCAGAAGGCCAAATAGTCACAGGAAAGGTATCTGCAGATAATCGACAGATGGCTGAAAAAATACTCTGGCAAAATAAACTTGCTGTTATTCAAATAGTGGAGAAAAATATCTCATGGATAGATGCTTTAATAGGTGCTCTGGGTCTTGTAAGCGTACGAGATATATCGATTTTCACTAGAAGTCTAGCTACTATGCTTGAATCTGGATTTCCTCTACTTGAAGCTTTGGGAGTTCTTGCTCTTCAAACCAAGAACAAAGCTCTTGAAAATGCGATTTCAACTATTATATCTGATTTAACTGCTGGTGAAAGCTTTTCTTCAGCGCTATCCAAACACGATAAAATTTTCTCTCGAGTATATATTAGTGTGGTTAAGAGCGGTGAAAAAACCGGTAAACTTCCATTAGTGTTAAACAATCTAGCAAACGGACTTGAAAAAGACTATGCTTTCAGCTCTAAACTCAAGGGTGCTATGAGCTACCCAATATTTCTAGTTGGTGCTATGACAATCATTGGTGCAATAATGATGATCAATGTAATTCCACAACTCCAAGAGATTTTTAAAGACGCAGGAGCTGAACTACCGTGGACCACTCTGGCAATAATTTACACTGCCAACTTTATGCGTGATTATTGGTGGATATTTTTTCCGGCAGTTATTGGTGGAATCGTCGGCCTTGTTTGGTATCTACGTAGTGAGGCCGGCAAACCCTACTGGTCCATGCTTCAACTTCGAATTCCTGTACTAGCACCACTAAATCAGTTAATATATGCCGCACGATTTACCCGTACTTTTGGGCTTCTGAATGAAACCGGCATACCAATCCTTGAGGCTCTAGATATTACTAGTGATGTTATGAACAACACCATATACGAAGAAACATTAAAAGGTGCTGCCAAAGAAGTAGAAAGAGGTATACCCTTGTCTACACCAATATCTCGAAGTTCATTTTTTCCGATAATTATCGGTCAGATGATGCGAGTAGGCGAAAAAACTGGAAAATTAGATAAAATCTTAAACTCTCTAGCTACTTTTTATGAAGCTGAGGTTGATACCCGAGTCAAAACAATTTCTTCTTTAATTGAACCAATATTAATTATTGTCATAGGTATAGCAGTAGCCATAGTTGTGTTTGGTATTATCGTACCTATTTACAACCTTGCTCAAATATACTAATATAAAAATAAGATATCTCTTTAAGGAGGGATTTTGAGAATTTTTACTAAAAAATATTTAAAAGGATTTACACTTATAGAA
>JBDRDK010000039.1:0-34669 GCA_043820855.1 bacterium | reverse complement strand
GGTGATAACTTTGATGACATCTCCAGCCCTAAATTACCGGGTCATACAAACACACCGTGGGAAGATTTGATGGTTTATGTCCGTAACATTATTGGTTTTATTACTATAATCGCTGTGGTTGTTACCGTAGTAGCAATAATATGGGGCGGGTATCTGTATATAACTTCGGCAGGCGACCCCTCTGTTGCAAATCAAGGCAAAAATGCAGTAATCGGAGCAGTTATTGGATTAATAATCGCTTTCGCAGCATATGCTATAGTTAGCTTTATTGAATTAAAAATAAGCGGGTCGGGCACGTCTGGTGGTAATGGAAACGGAGATGAAAACAACACTCCAGTTCCAAATGGAGACAGTAATGGAAACGATAATCCGGTCTCAGACCCTGAATAAATTATAATAAAAAATAATAAGTCGCCAAAATATGAAAAATTATTTCAATATTACTAAAATCTTGATTTTCTTAGTCCTAGGTGGATTTATTATTTTTCTACCTTTTAAATATTCTGTATATTCTGCTCAAATTGTTTTTGCTCAAGACGAAGACATAGATCCAAGAAGTGGAGATGAAAATAATGAAGAAGAAAAAGAATATAAAGAAATTCCCAGGGGTTTTGACGAATATTGGGAATTGAATGAATCCCAAGCATCAGGTAATGTATGGATAATCAATAATGTAATACCAAGTCCATTTGCTTCAATAGATGATATTCAGGGTGTAGATGTTTATGATCACAATGGTCAGCCTGTATCTGGCACTGGTGATGGCATAATGGGTGGTAAATACTCTATTACTATACCTATTGGCTTAACTCCTCAAAGTGGGTGGGGCGCAGCAATAAAAGGAATGGCTGTTGTTGGCAGTGCTGGTGGGGGAGCCGTAGGAACTGCTTGTAATATTAATGACACCGGATATACAAGAGTCAGAAATACTTTATTAAATGCTGAAAACTTTACTATCAGTGACTTGGCTTGTTTTGCAGGAGGGATAGTCGAAGTATTGTTAACCGTTGCTTGGGTTGCAGCTGTAATATGGATTTTGATTTCTGGTATTCAATACGGACTAGCATTAGGTGATGTAGACAAAACAGCAGGAGCAAAAAAATCTTTAATTTGGGCAGTGGTTGGCCTGATAATTTCACTTTCAGCATATGGTATCATGATTTTTATTAGACAGACGTTTCTAATTTGACAAAATATATAATTTAATACTACTATGTGTATAGAGATAGTAATCATACAATAATTAAAGGAGAGGTTTATGAAAAAATTATTTGCAACTATTTCCGGTGTTACTGCTAGTATTTTAGCTCCCGCTGTAGCTTTTGCTCAATCTAGGAGCATAGAACCATGGAATAATTTTATCCCAAGGGGGTCTTTCCCGGTAAATGACTTCCCACGATTAATTCAAACTGTAATATTATGGTTTTTGATTTTTGCGATGGTATTTGCTGTAATCTATGCTATTTGGGGAGGTTATCAATACATTACTTCTGCAGGAGATGCAGAAAAAGCAACTGCTGGCAGAAATACACTAGTAAATGCAATTATTGGATTAATTATTATTGGTGCTGCGTATGCAATAATTGGGTGGGTTTACGAATTAGTTCTTACTACTTAATATAAAATATATTATAGAAAAACAGCGGACTTAGTGCCGCTGTTTTTTATTCTTTTGCAACTCTCCAAACTTCATCAATAGTTGTAACACCTTCCAAAACCTTCGATATCCCATCCTCCAAAAGACTTACCATACCTTTTCTCCGAGCAGTTTTCTGAATATCTAGCACAGAGTTTCTATTTATAACCATATTTTCAATTTCACTGTCTGGGGTTAAAGCTTCCGCGACAGTTATTCTTCCAGAATATCCCGTATTATTACATCTCTCACACTTTTTCCCCCTCCATAATTTATTAGGAATCGACTTATTGTTTCGAAATTTACTTGGTGTGTTTTTCCAAATATTTTGTATTTCATCGATAATTTTCTGATCAGGCAAATATTGCTCACGACAGCTTTGACATATTTTTCGAACTAATCTTTGAGCAATAATTAGATTAATTGAGCCGGGTAATAGGTACGGTTCGACCCCCATTTCAGTTAAACGGACAATAGTAGCTACAGCATTGTTTGTATGTAGGGTGGATAAAACTAAATGGCCTGTTTGGGCAGCTTGAATGCCGGTTTTGGCAGTTTCGCGATCTCTTATCTCTCCTATCATAATAATATCCGGATCTTGACGAACAACTGATCGAATTCCGGCTACATAATCATACCCATTCTCTGGGTCAATCTGAGATTGACTTATCCCTTGTAAACGGTATTCAACTGGATCCTCTAAGGTAATAATCTTCACTCCGGGTTTATTTAATTGTTCTAGTATTGCGTAGAGTGTTGTAGTCTTGCCTGATCCAGTAGGGCCGGTGTTTAAAATCATACCGTGGGGCTTAGATATAGCTTCTTTCACTGCTTGCTGTACAACATCATTAAAGCCCAGATCGTCCAGAGAATAAAATCTATTTTCTTGAGTTAATAATCTTAAAACTAGATTTTCTCCATATACTGACGGTAAACTTGATACTCGAACATCTATTTTTTTTTGAAGTTGAGTTACCTCAAATTGACCGTCTTGAGGCAATTTACTTAAATCTAATTTTAGTTTTGCCAAAAATTTTATCCGGGATCTTAACAGTTTGTATGTTTCTTGTGGTAGTTCGGATATAGTATGCAAAAATCCGTCAATTCGAAAACGAATTCTGGCTGTATTTTCTTTGGGTTCAATGTGTATATCTGAGGCCTTTACTTGGATAGCCCCTGATATAAGAACATCGAGAACCTGTGAAGTAGAAGATTGGCATAGTCGAGCTTTTAAATTAGCTACTGATTTAATTTCTTGTTTGATTGTCTCTTCAGTACCTTTGCTTATTTCAGCTGTGTCGCTCATTGGCTTTGATACAACAACAAAATCATAGCTTTTTAAAGCATATCTTAGACTGGTCTCAGAAATTATAGCTATGGCCATGTCTAGATTGTGTGGCTTCAAAAGTTGTAAAATCTGAGCTGTCATCTCGTGGTCTTCTGGATTAACTGCAGCAATCCACAACTTATTGCCTTGGATTGTGTAAGGTGTTATTTTGTGCTTTTGCGCAATAACTTTTGGAATTATACTTAACGGTTTTGGTGGAATATGCTTACCAACTAAATTTAAATACGGATAACCTAAATTCTTAGCTTTGTTTTGTACAAAAATTTCTTCTTTTTGTTTTTTATAGCCCTCTAACTCCTTATCAATCTTTATGTTTGCCGTAGGGTGTGTTTTGTTATCTTTAGTAAAGGTTCGATCTTGAACTTTTTTAGGGGAAGCACCCGCAGTTAATGTCTCAGTTATGTCTTGTGAACTGTTCTGTGTGTTAGTAATCTCTCCTCCTTTATAATATTGTACCAGAATTTAACAATACTAGATTGTTTAACTATCTAGAGGTGATAATTAAAAAAGCAATGCGTGCCTACTTTGATTTGAAACTGTACTTCGACTCTCCTTCGATAAACTCAGGATCGCTCAGCACATTCGATTTTTTCAATTTAAGTTGAACGGTCGAAGACCATGAGTGCTTCTGCATTTTTTTAAATCCATTCTAAAAAATCAGAAAGTCTAATGGCGGAAGCGAGAGGATTCGAACCTCTGGTAGTCTTGCGACTACACCTGTTTTCGAAACAGGTCCATTAAACCACTCTGGCACGCTTCCTATACCTTTTCATATATATTATATACAAATAATGGTCATCCCGAATTTACTCGTAATGAGCTTGGGCGTTCGGCTGAGCTCTGGGCGGGCAAGTTCAGGATGACGCAGTAGCGTCAGTTCAGAATGACAAAGAGATATTATTTTTTAGATCGTTTTTTGGTTTTTACCGAAAGCTTTACTTTGTTGGGCTTGTTCGAATTTTTTCGCATTAATATGTCCAAATCATGATTTACTAAATACTGTTGATAAGCAGAAAATCCGGTGTTTACAGTCCAATACAAAGCCAGAGCAGCTGGAAACTGTCGAGCTATGATAAATGTAAATATCGGGAAAAAGTACATCATATTTTTCATTAAAGTGTTTTGAGTAGATGGAGTTACTTTTGACTTAGCTCTAGACATCATCAAGTATGACTGTATAAGCTGAAAACCCCCGGCAAGAGTAGGCAATATCCACAAATCATGTTTGGTAAGATCAAATATCAAAAAGTGGGTATGTATTTGATCAGGTCTTGGTATAAATGACCACAAATGCTCGTCAAACATTTCAACACTTATACCCTCACGCAATACAGAATATAAAGATATTAGTATTATCAACTGAACTATAGTGGGCAGACAGCTAGAAAATGGGTTTACTTTGTTTTCCTGAAACAGCTTCATCATCTCTCCGCTTTGTTTCTGTTTGTCGTTTTTGTGTTCTTTGCGAAGCTCGTCTATTTTTGGCTGTAGATCCTGTTGGGCCCTGGAAATTTCTAAGGTTTTTTTAAATGATGGAAACAAAACTAATCTAATCAGTATAGTCAATACAATTATCGCTATACCTAGATTGCCTGAAAATAAAAAGCTTAGAAAAACTAAGACATTAAACAGTGGTTGATAAAGTAAATATTTTCCTATATCCATAATAAAAATAGTTATTGATTGCTGGTGGCTGGTTACTTGTAGATAAAATCCTAACTAATCACCGATATTATTTCACTGAGTCTTTTCCTCCAGCGTTCCAAGGGTTACATCTTAAAACCCGCCATAACCCCATAAAACTCCCTTTGAAAAAACCGTGTTTATTAATTACTTGGTATGTATATTCTGAACAAGTTGGTTGAAACTTACAAAATCTTTCACCTAATACTTTGCGCATAACCCCGTGGTCTGGCGATAAAGTTTTCTGATATAGTCGTATTGATCTTAACGCTATGTATCTCAACATAGTAAATCATTTATTGTGTTATACAGCTTTTGATAATCCTGCTTGTTGGGTTTTCTGAACACTCTAATTAATACTTTATAATTATGCTTTAACTCAGTTGAAATTATATCTTGTACTGTGTTATATATTTTTCTTTTGATCTGATTTCTTTGAACTGCTTTAGCTATTACTGACGCCGGTACAACTAAACCAAACATTGGTTTGTTGTTCTGGCTTGTTGTGTACACTATACCTACCCAACCTAGATTTATCTTTTTTCCGTTTTTTAATACTTTACTATAATCTTGGCTTGTAAGTTTATATGTTTTAGCTAGCATTATTTATTTTTTCGCTGTTTTTTAGTCAAGCTGGGTGTAAGCTTTTTTCTGCCTTTTGCCCTTCTACGCCTTAAAACAGCTGCACCGGATACTGAAGCGTTTCTTTTCCGGAAACCATGGGTCTTGACTCTTTTAGCTTTTTTTGGTTGATATGTTCTTTTCATAGTATTAAATAAAAAAATGATTTGTTTAATCTGTTTTATTTTAATCTAAGCTGCTAAAAAAATCAAATGTGCTTATCTAATTTCTTGTTGTTATCTGTAAATATATGCTATAATTTAATACTTGTGGATAAAATTGATAGCTGTGGATAAAATTGATATTATAGTCTTACGTTGTGGATAACCTTAATTATACTCTTTAAAACAACGCAAGACAGGATTATAGCTATGGATAAAGACAAAGTTTGGGACGTTGCTTTGGCAGAACTTGAACTGACCCTGTCAAACGCTATTTATAGAACTTGGTTTAAAGACACGGTTATTTTAGAAATTGATGACAACCAAATTATAATTGGCGTTCCAAGTATATTTATCCAAGAATGGTTAAAGAAAAAATACTATGACCAGGTTTTAAAAATTCTTAGAAAACAAGTTTCAACGATAAAAAAAATTGAATTTAAAGTTAGTTCGGGAAAAATTACTAACCAAAAACTAACCAAACCGAAAACACAAGCCACAGACCTTCACAATACTGTTATGGCTAATACCAAGAAAACCACAAAAACAACTTCCTTGAACCCGAAATATACGTTTAAAACTTTTGTGGTTGGCCAGAGCAATAAATTAGCCCACGCGGCAGGGCTAGCTATAAGCAAAAATCCTGGTAAGTCCTATAATCCTTTATTTCTATACGGGGGCGTGGGCTTGGGTAAAACTCATCTAATGCAAGCCATAGGTCGCGAGATCCAAAAAAAAGACCCTAAAAACAAGGTGCTATATGTATCTTGTGAACGTTTTTGCAATGAGTTCATTCAATCTATCCGGTCCGGCAATGTAAATGATTTCAAAAAAACCTATAGAGGAACTGACGCACTACTGATTGATGATGTTCAATTTTTAGCGGGCAAAGAAGGCACACAGGAAGAATTTTTCCATACTTTTAATTACCTACATCAACTTAACAAACAAATAGTTCTTTCTTCGGATCGTCCGCCTAAGGCCATAGCCACCCTGGAAGATCGCTTGAAGTCACGTTTTGGTTGGGGCGTGATCGCCGACATAGGCGTACCTGACTTTGAAACCCGCAAGGCCATTCTAGAGTCCAAATCTCAAGAAAAAAAACTACAACTAGAACCAGAAACCATAGAGTATATCGCTTTAAATATTCAAACTAATATTCGAGAACTGGAGGGCGCCCTTAATCGCTTAATGGCTTATGTTGAGCTTAACCAACAAAATATAAGCTTTGAAGACGCTAAGCTCGCATTAAAGGAACTAATTAAGCCAAACTTAAAATCAATAACTTCTGAAAAGATCTTAGAGTCTGTTTGCAGACATTATAATCTAAAAAAGGAAGATTTGATTAGCAGGGGTCGCAGCAAAGAGGTTGTTGCGCCCAGACAAATTACCATGTATTTGCTACGGGTTGAGATGAACTATTCCTTTCCTCGCATCGCTACTTTTTTAGGCAAAAAGGACCATACTACTATAATGCACGGTTGTGAAAAGATAGAAAAAGAAGCTCAAAATAGCCCAAGTCTTCAGTCAGATTTAGCCAAGATCAAAGAAGCTTTATACGGTTATTAGTTATCCACAAAAGCTGTGGATAAGTTATTGGAAAGGTTGTGGTTAAAAACATATTATCATCTTCTCTTTCGATTTTTCTACTTCTGTTGCCAGATTAAATAAATTACCCCCCTGGGCGCGTCTTTTATACCCAAAATAACCACAATCTTTTAACAAGATATCCACAATTAAAGGTAATTTTATATAAGTTCAATGTTAAATTTATCCACAAAAAACAACACACCTATTAAATATATTACTATTCTTTTAATATATATAAATAATAAAAAGGGAGTTTTATGAAGCTCGCATGCACACAAGAAAATTTAAACAGGGGTTTGAATCTTTGTTCTAGAATAATTTCTAGTCCGAAAACACTACCCATACTTAGTAATGTGTTAATATCTACCGACAAAGGAAGGTTAAAATTATCAGTGACTAATTTGGAGGTAGGTATAAATGTTTGGGTCAGGGCAAAGATAGATAAACAGGGCGCAATAACCGTACCAGCAAGAATCTTAAGTGATTTTGTTAACAACAATAGAGATACAAACATTCAACTAGAAACAAACGACTTAAGTTTAAACATTCAAAGCGATAACTACCAAGCAAAGATATCAGGCATAGAGTCGGGTGAATTTCCGGTTATCCCAACCATAAAAGAAGACCAAGGTTTCGAAGTGTCTGCTAGGCAGATAGAAGAAGCCATTCCAAAAGTAACTATCGCTTGCGCAACTGACGAATCCCGCCCAGTATTATCCGGGGTGTTGTTTAATTTCACAGAAAACAAACTTAAACTAGTGTCAACTGATAGTTATAGATTAGCTGAACAAACCGTTCGTTTAGGTAGTAAGTTAGACTTACCCAAAGTTATAGTGCCGGCCAAAACAATGCAAGAAGTGCACAGGATAATAAGTGCTTATTCAAACACCAAAGACAAACTAAAAATTAATATATCTGAAAACCAAATTTTATTTAAGTTTGATAACGACGCTGAAGTTAGTTCTAGGTTGATAGAGGGTGCCTTTCCTAGTTATGAGCAGATTATACCTGCTTCACCAAGTACAATTGTCCTTACAAATAAAAAGCAATTTTTAAGCGCTATTAAAGGCGCAAGTCTGTTTTCTCAAAATACTGCAAACAACGTACGTGTAAAAACAGAAAAGGATAACCTGATAATACTCGCGCAATCAAATCAAATCGGGGACAGTAAAATTCAGGTTAAATCAGACGTACAAGGAGAAAACATTGAAATTGCTTTTAACGCCAGGTTTATTATTGATGCCCTAAATAATATGTCAGGAGAAAGTGTGGAATTGGGGCTGACTGAAAAATTAGCACCAGCAAGAATAATCAACCCCAAAGATAAAGATTACATATATGTGATCATGCCTCTTAGAACAGAGGAATAAAATAATGGATCCATCATGCAACTACAAGCTCTTAAATTACACAATTTCAGAAGCTTTTCTGAAAGAGAATTTAAATTCTTTGACAGAAATTTAATATATGGAAAAAACGGAACCGGCAAAACTAATATTTTAGAAGCTTTACACCTAGTGTGCACCGGCAAATCTTTTAGGGCGAACAGTAACCAAGATTATATCAAAGACACAAAGCTTCCCAGTAGTATATTTATTAACTGGAAAGATGAGCTGAAAAACATAAACCACAAACAGAGTTTGACTCTGCAAGCCATAGATCTTAAAAAAATTAAAAAGTCTTTTTATCGAAACTCAAAAAAGGTCGGCATCTCTAATTTTATCGGTAAGTTTCCGGTAATTGTTTTTGCTCCTGAAGAGTTAAGGATGATATGGGGGACCCCGAAAGATCGTAGATCAATCATAGACCTATTTATAGCTCAAACTAAACCTACTCATGCTATCAAGCTTTTAAGGTACTCACAAATCATCAGACAGCGGAATAAGCTGTTGTTTGTTGTAGGGCTGGGGCGTGCAGACATTCACGAGCTGGAATTTTGGGACTCCGAGCTCGTTAGTATTGGTAGTGATATCATCTTTAATAGAAATAACATTATAAAAGGCTTAAATAAATATATACAAGCCCAATATAAAGATATTAGTGGCACGAAAGATAGGGTAGAGTTATTACTGGAAGGTACGGTCAGTGCGGAGATCGGGAATTTTAAGTTAGGAGAAATACGTGATATATATCAAAAAAAATTACAGCAGAACATAAGAACTGACATAAAACAGGGGAACACATCCATAGGTCCACACCGTGACGATGTTAATTTAAGTATAAATGACAATAAAATAAGTTGTTTAGGTTCTCGAGGTGAAGGTAAAACAGCAGTTCTGGCTATGAAGTTTAGCCAAAAACATTTCTTAAAAGAACAGCTCAATATCAAGAAATGCTTGTTTTTATTAGATGATGCCTTCTCAGAACTTGATAAAAGTAGGAGACAGTATTTGTTGGAAAATCTAGGTGACGAACAAAGCATCTTTACCTCTACCACCATTTATCCAAAAACCAAAAAGTTTAACTTGATCAAACTATAATGTTTACAAACATTAATCGCATAATTGAAAATAAAAAAACCACCTCTTTTGTAAAAAAGCCAGCTCAAGCTGCTTTAGTGTGCTATCAGGCCAAGCTTGTAGTTAACTCTCTGGTTGATCAGGACACAGAGGACATTAAATATAAATTTAACAGGGGTATTTTATATATTTATTGTTCCCATGCTTTGACTTTGGACATTGGGATGATATTACCAGATATTCAAAAGATATTAGACCAAAGAATAGGTCAAAACAGAATTAGAGCTGTTAAAATTAGAGCAATATAATTGAAACCCAAAATTCAAAAATTTTAACTTTTCAATTTTAACTAATAACTAGTAACCAATGTGTACTACGTCCCAAACTTTTTCAGAGATAATTACTCCTGTTCGTCCTCTAGCTCCAGCTGTTTTGCCGTATTCTGTAATTACCTTATACAGATATCGATTTCGATCTTCTTCTCGCAAGGTAAGGATCTGGATAGGTTGCATATTCCCGTTCTCCCCAGCAATTTTATCATTCAGAGCTTCCAAGTTATCATTCATATACAACAGATCACCTATTAGCATAGCAACCTTGTATTGTGCGGATTGTATTGCAGTATCCTTGAATGTCTCACTCGAGAACTTTGGTTTATACGACCACTCGCCTGGGCAGTATGGGAACGCAGAAGGTAATATACCTAATTCATCAGGATGATCTGGGTTACGCATTTTCATCCAAGCTGGGGGATTTTCCACAGCAGGCTGGTAATTACACGGGGTAGAAAACATCTTAACTTTATATACCCCAAACAACACATTATAAGCTAAGCCAATAACTCCTATTATAGGTATTGCTCCAGTAATTAACCAAGTAATCCCCAGCCCAATAATAGACGAGGTGGTACCTGCTGGTAGTCCAAATTGTTGATCTAATTTTGCAAACTGTTTTCCAAATGCAAAGTTTACTAAGGTAACTACAATAGCAGCTACTTGAGCATTATAAGCAGTTTTGGCTTGAGCGATTGCTTCTGCGTCACCCCCAGCCAATACGTTTTGATAGGTTTTTAGGGATTCAGCGTAAACTTGATAAGATTTATAAATCAATTGAGTTGTTCCTCGAGGTAGTCCAATATAGCCGTCAACAAAATCAGATATCACGCTCATATTCAATTCCAGGGCATCGCCAACATTACCCTTGAATAACGTATCTATTGTTCCGTCTGAAAAGTTAATACCAGTTTTATCACGTAGCACAGAGTCAAGCATGTCTGTTGCCGCGGCTTCAACGTCATCCCAATATTTTTCTTTGGTTATGTCCACGCCATATATAAAGTCACTTCGCAATGTAGTATATATTCTAGATAGTTCGGAAGGTATGCCAACCTCGTCTTCGATTTTATCGAAAATATAAGTCCCAAATACAAATCGACGACTATCTTCGTCTCCTTCCAGCATTACTTCTGCAAATCCTTGTGGAATACCCGGGTCTATTCGATGTAATTGAGCGTCCATTATATTGTATTGCAATATTCGTTGGGCTTTATTGCGCGATTCGCGTTCAGCAGTACGAATCTGTTCTTCGGTAGCGCTTTCCGGGTTGACATTGTTGTTAGTCATCCATGAATTTACCAGTTCTGGGTTAGCTGTAACCGCGTCGTGGATGTATTGAAAATCAATGCCAACCTCATCCTTAAATTCGGTGTTATAAAGGGTTTCTATTGCAGCTACAGACGCGCCGTTTAAAAACTCTTTTACATTTCCCTGAGTAATACCGTTGATAGCTACACTTTGGGCAAATAAATTTGCATCTGTTGCGCAGTCTACTCCTTGAGCTTGGCAAGCTTCTTTTAATAATCTAAAACCAACCTTAGACGTTAAGTTGCGTAAGCTTTCAGTGGTAACCGTGTTGGTTTCATAGAACTCACGGACAATATTATCAAAGTCTTCTTCTGGAAACCCTGAGTAATCAGAAAACATTTGAACTACAATTCTCATTCCAGCTTCTGTTATTGTTTCGTTAAAATTTTCAGAAGATTCATATATATCCTTTAATTCTTCAGCTCGTAATCCGGTTACTTCTTCTAGTTTTTCCCCTGCCAAAAGAATTAAAGCAGATCCTACAACATCTTTAGTGTTCCAACCTTCCTTGGTTATTAGTTTGTCAATCACATCTTCTTGTATAATGTCTTTGATGCTTGGATCAAGGCCCAGGTGGTTTATGAGTTTGTCGGCTGTTATTTGAAGCGCAGAAGATTCTCCGACATCGTTAGATAAATCTTGAGTCGTACCACCTTCTAGAAAGTGCTTAACGCTATCTTGGTTTATTTTAAGATAAGAGCCGATATATTGTATACCGTCGGATGAGCTTTCAATAACGGTATCTGTAATTGTATTTGCGCCATTTAAATCTAAGTGGAAGATCGTTGCAACCCTATCAACTCCTAACTCCGAGATCATGTCATTAATATTTGAATAATTTTCTAGTGAATTTAATTCAAATCCTAGTCTAGTTTCAATTATCCCAGCGCCAATATTTTGAGAGATATTGCCCTCCAGGCTTACTGGAAAGTCCAGTCCCAAGAACTGGCTTATGAGTAATGAGCCAGTGTTTTCAAAAATTTGTTCAGGGTCTCCACCGTCGTGAATTGATTTTGCAGTGCTACCAATAGGCAAATTTAATGCCCCATCTATCATTGCCCCACCCACGTCAATCAAACTATCAAAATCTCCATGAAATATATTTACAAGATCTTCACCAGAAAAATCGATACCAAACTCATCTTGAACATAATCTGAAGCAATGTTACCTAGCGTAGTTTCAACTTCGCCTGAAACATTTTCACCATTGAATAATTTTTTCATAGTTCCGGATGGTAAAGCCCAACTAAACTCCCAATTGTTTTCTAATATTTCTATACCAATATTTTGTAAACTAGTTTCTGGATTTTCACTAGCTATTGCGTCCAGGAGGCCCAAGCTCGAAATATTAGTGCCGTAAATATTTAAATCAGGGATATCAAGATCGTCCATTGAAAGACCGGGCAAGAAAGGTAAGTTTATTCCTTCAACAAAGGAGTTTATGTTATTTTCTAATTCTTGGATGCTTTCAGAAGGCGTACCTCCTTCTTGGATTTCAAACTGACTTAATTCTCGGGCAGCTTCTGACATAGACCTTATGTCGCGTTCTGTATCATAGTTATCTTCTGATCCACTAATAACAGTTAAGCCGCTAACAATTCCAGCAAGTGTATTAGCGATATCCGAGAACCCGCTCTGACTTTTCAAACTTTCAAGTTGATCTTGAATATCTTTTGCAGTATTGCTGTAAAAGTTAAAATCAGCATAAACATTTGCTAAAGAGTCGAAGTTTTCCAAAGCTGCACTTCCTAGACCGTCTAAAAGAGTTGATTCCCCCAGTCGATTGAATACAGCGTTGGCACCATCTTTAATAAATAGATTTTCAATGTCGCCAGATTTCAAGCTAACATTTCCAGCTAATCTAGTTTCGTCTATTTCTAATTTGTTACCAGCTAAATTAAAATCAATTTGTGATGACACACTTCCCTTGCTAGTTATCCAGCGATAAACTAGACTTTGCTCTGACAGGTTATTTACTAAAATTTGACTAGCGTAATATGCTCCGATATTGAATAAAGCATCTGATATTTGGGATTTACTACCTGATTGTAAAATATTTGTGTAATAATTTGGCGTTGAGCTTGGCGGCATTCCTAGTGCACTATCTACCCGACTTGCGTGATACAGAGTAACAGCATCTTTAAATTTTTTCTGGACAGCTGTTTCCGAAGCAATGTTTTTCAATGAATCTCTAGCGAATTCCAAATCATCTTCAAGTCTGCGAGTAGCCATATGTCTAAGCATTTCATCAGATTTGCCATTTTTTGTTTCAAGTGATCCACTTGGTACACCAAGTCGATCTTCAGTTTCTGCTCTACCAACATTTTGTTTTATTTCACTAAACCCATTACCTCTTAATCCTTCAGAGTCTATCCCTAATACGTCCCCAAGATAACCTCGTGAAACTTCACGCACTAATTCGCCCCAAGATAGGCTAGAAAGATTCAAGCCAGACAGGTCAAGTCCAGGCATATCTGCCATTGCTAAAAACCATTCTAGCGCAGTAGCTTTGGCTAAACTTTCAAAATCTGTTAAAGATAAATTATTTAAATCTAGCTCTGTGCCGTATAAATCTGCTAGCTCTAGTGTTAAAGATTGATTTAATATATCAGTACCGTATTCATTAAATAGTCCTTGCATGCTTTGGTTATAAGTTTCCATTCCACCAGACTGATCAAATCCTTCATTGCTCTGCCAAGCTACTTTGATAGGCATCGGGGCTTGAGGTTTTTTCTTGGTTTTTATCAAAGAGCTTTCTTTCAAGGTGGAGTAAATATAGTCAATCTCTTCGATGTCCACTGCCTGCCCCGAGCTATGAACTGATATATTTGGATCAGTATCTTTGGGATACTCTCGGGAGATTTTGCGGTTAGATATTGGTGTGTCATAACCCTTCATTATTCTTCGAATTTTTAAGTAATTATAACCAGCTCCACCAAATTCTCTAGGGGTTACCAAATAGTTAAGAGTTTTTAGGATGCGCCTATCGATTTTTTTATTTTTTATACGCTCAAGATCTTTTCGGTTTATCTTTAATAGCGGCTTTTGTCCAGCCATATTCAACATCAGAAACTGAACTTGGTTTTTATGAGCTTCTGCTATAGCCGAAACTAGTCGGTTGTTTAAGTCTATGCCTTTGGGAGCTGCATCAACAGTTTCAACTCTATTTTGAGCTTGAACTTGAGCTCGTTGTGAAAAAGGAATAAATACAGGCAAAAGAGCAATCAACAAGCTCATACTCAGAATACATGTGGACTTAATAGATTTATTCATTGATAAAACTTATTTTAATGTTGTGATTGGAGTGTTTTAATAAGTATTTAGCTAAATTCTCCAGGTCAGAACTAGACACTCTCAACGGGCCAGAAGTGGCTCGCAGCATAGATAGCGAGTAGTTGTCTGTGTTCAGTTCTTCATCTTTTGTGTTTGCGCCAATAATAAATTCCGGTTTACCATCTAATTCAATATAATATCTACCGAAATCATAGCCGTTTTTATCTATAAAATGATTGCCTTCGCCTGCGTCCTGAATTTTTTTAATTTTGGTTGTACCCGAAGGAAGTGTTGCGCCTTGAATATTATTGAGTGCATCATAAGCAAAATATACTGGGGCACTACCTAGGATTAGATCTTTGTCTTTGTTAGCTGAAGAATGTAAATATATTCTTCTTTCTGCTATATTGACCGTAATATTATCGATCTGCCTCTGATTAATATTTTCCAAATGGCCCGGAAGTCCAACTATATATATACCCAGATGATCCAAAATACTTTGATAGTTTTGACTGACCTGTTCTATCATATTCTCTCTGGACTGTTCTTGGTCCGGGTTCAGACCCATCAAACTATCAATAATATTAACTGTTTCATCAGATAATGGCTGTAAATTATCGCTACCTTCTTGGTCGGATATGATGCTGATACTGTCTTTAAATTCAGAACCTTCAACTGCAATCACTTCAGCTTGAGCATTATTATCTCCAGCATATGCTCGAGTATATCTACCTTCCGAGCCATCATCGGGCTGATGCAGACTGGAACCAAACCGATCACTGCAGCCAACTGCTGCACAAATCAATATCACTACAACTACTATTATCACTGCCAACGCTGCCCAGCCCCAAGGGCCCAATCTTGCCAAGGCTGTACCTAGCTTAGCTCCAACCCCGGTTGCGGTGCGAGCACCGCCAGCTGCCCCTGCCCTGGCTGCGCCTGCCGCACCCTTATCTGCTGTCCCTTCAGCTGCTCCAACTCCTTTTGATGTTCCTGCTTTTGGTTTTTTAACTTTGCCACCGACTGGTTCTTCTTCCCCGGGCTTGGTTTCTTTTTCTTCTCTTGGCCCACCTTTTTCTTCTCCTGGTTCTTCCTCTGGCTCTTTTTCCTTTTCGTCTTTCTTTTCTGGTTCCTCTTCTCCGTCTTTTTTTTCTTCTTTGTCCTCTTCATCTTCTTTAGGTTTTTGCTCCTCAGGTTGTTCCTTTTTTACTTCTCTTCCCCTTTCTCCTGCTTCTCCTTCGTCTGAAGATTCCTCTTTTTCAGGAGTTTCCTCTTTACGTTCTTCTTTCTTGGGTTCTTTTTTGGGTTCTTCTCTTTCTTTTGGTTTTTCTCCTGCTACTTCCTCTGGGAGAACAGGTTTTTTTTCAAATGGAGATACAGCCGGTTCCCCAGCTTTAGGTTGTGGGGGCGGTGGAGGTGATGATGGAGATACTGCCGGTTCCCCAGGTTTAGGTTGTGGAGGTGTAGGACTAGGTTCGGCCCTTGCTGTTATACCAGCTTTTTTCTTTGGCCCCCCTTTGGTTTTGCCCCCAGTTGGAGAGGTTATTGTAGGGGACGTAGGAAGTTCCTTGGCAAAAGGTATTTTCTCGGTCTCCATCTCGACTTTTCCTGGTTTTATTTCAACTTTCCGTTCAACCGTTTCTTTTATCGGAAGTTCTATTTCGCCAAGTTTTTTCTCTTTTTGATAAGCCATAAATTAATGATTAGTTGTCGGTTATTGGTTATTAATGATTTCAGCCAGAGGCTGATCGTCCTTTGGACGAAGTTATTAGTCTAGTAACCAATAACCAGTAACTAACCACCAGTTACCAATCACTCCTTTTTAATATCTTCCATCATCTAACTTTAAATAATAAATTAAACTATTATTTAAAAAATACAGGATATTATTATCCGGATTAAATAAAATATTTTTTATCTCCAAAGTTTTTGCAGAGTCAAATCTATAACTAGCGTTAGAATCAGAATCCATCCCTCTTTTGTTTACTTCATAACTATTACTGCTTTTATTATACTTACTAAATAAAATATTTTCATCATCTAACCATACCGTATTTTCTATAGAGGTCTGGATGTTTAAATCAAAAATGTCTTTAGATTGTATGTTTACTGCGTTAAGCACGGGTCCACTTTCTGAATATGTGACAAATAATAGATTTGAGTCATTTGTAGAAAACCTTGCATCAAACTGGCTGCCATCAGTAATTAATTCAGTTAATTCTTTGCTGGTAATATCAAATAGATATATTTGGTTATCCTCATAATTAGTCGATTGAGGGATTAAAGCTAAATAATTGCCAGTATTTGATATCACTATTTTGGGGTTTTCCAGTAAAGCTTTTTTTGTATTTAATAGTTGTTGAGATTCAGATATGTTTTCAATTAAAGATTTTAGTAATAAGCCACCGGTTGTATTATAATAAATGGATTTTCCATCTTGGGAATATTTAATGTCTAGAATATTACTTCCTATGTATTGGACATTTTTATAGTCAAAATAAATAAAAGTTTTTGTACCGGAAGTGCCACCTTCGGCAAATACCGTTCCTTTGGTTTTGTCAGCTGGAATTTGAATAATTGTTGAGTCAAATCTTGGGCTCCATACTAAATTATTGATACTAACCATTATGTCAGGCGATAACCTTTGAAAGTCCTCTTGACTACCGTCGCTGTTTAGCGTGATAGAATATAAGGTTTTGCCCTGATTGCTACGATAATATAACAAATCACTAACAAAATAAGCCCGCAGGTAATCTGCAGTATATTTCATTAATTGTTGAGCAATCGGGTAAGAACGAAGATCAACCTCTAAGTTGTTGTTCTGTAATTTGGATAAATCGATACTTTTTTTATAAGTAAAATAATTATCTTTGCTTATTTCAAACTTATGAACATCACCAGACAGTTTTATCTCTAATACTTGGTTGCGAATCTCGGAACTGTAATCTTTGGAGTCAATTTTTACTACAGCATCTTCAGTGTTTAGTTTTAGAGTAATGGTTTTTTTGGTGAAAAAAGTAAAATACGTATACCCCCCACCGCCGAGAACCAGTAAGGCGATGATTGTTCCAATAATTAAACCAAGTATTGATTTCTTATGGGGTGGTTGTGCGGGTAATGATGTTTCTTGAGTAGATTTATTCTGGTTTTGACTAAACCCTTTTAATTGTAATGATCCTAAGCCGTCAGTATCTACAGTTTCTGGTTTTCTTAAGTTGTCTGTTTCAATTTGTGGCGGTTCTTGTGGTATGTCTCGAGGTGATCGGGTTACTGGTGTTTTAACAGAAGAGGAAGTTTTGGGTTCTTGTTTGGGTTCCGGAGTAGTACTTACATTTTGCGGTTCGAAAGCAAGTCCCTCTTCAAATATATCTTTTATCTCTTGTTTTCTTTCAGTTTTTTGAGCTGGGAACTGATGAGTAATTTCAATATTTGAATCAGGTTGAAGGTCAGGGTTTTGAGATGTTTGATCTTGATTGTTTGACATAGAGTCGAATTATTTATTAGTAATGTTTTTCGCTTCCTGAATCTCTAATATCTCCTGAGGGTTGGAAGTGATAAATATGTGTTCTTCGGGTGATGCAAGGATTTTAATCGCTACATGGTTTAAACCTGCGAAAAACAATCCTTCGCCTATATCACTATTGAGTAATAAGAATTTTTCTCCTTCTGTAAGATGAAATACTTCGGCTACATTATCAATTGCTGAAGGTGCTTGTTTGAGTAATAGTTGTAAGCTAGAGTTCGCAACCACACTCCGACCATAGCGAGATGTCAGAAAGTCTTCCACGTCTTGGCTAATTACTGTTAAGCCAAGATAATATTTTCTGCTCCGTTTTGCTATACCGTACAGAAATTTCGCACTATCTTCGTATTGCATCATCCACCACGCCTCGTCGATAACTAGTATACGTTTTCGTAAATTAGAGCGTACCTTGTCCCATATATGAGACAACATCATATACATAGCTATAGGTCGAAGTTCGTCTTCGAGGTCACGGATAGAAAAAACTATAAAACCTTTATCAAAATTTAAATTAGTCGGATTGTTTAATAGTCCGGAAAAAGTGCCCTCTGTAAATTTCGATAACCTTAATACTAATTTTTCTGCGCCTCGCATATTTTCCAGTACACTGTGCAAATCACCCAATACCGGAGCAGGGTTAGAAAAAGTTGATGGGTCTTGAGTAATATCTTTGAGCGCATAAGTTTCAAATAGTGCCTTGTCTAGTATCGAATCTTCTTCTGGGGTCATTCTCCCGAGCATTAATCGCATTAAGCCATGAAGAAGAATTACTTTTTCTCGGAGTAATCCCTCGTGATCTTCATCTTTGTTGGTGACACGAGGCAGATCAAGGGGGTTGATTTTGTGATCAGATTTAATACTTAGATTAATAAAACTTCCCCCAACTTCTTCACATAAGTCTTTGTATTCATTTTCAGGATCTATAACCATTACATCAGTATCAAACATTAAATATCGAAGTATCTCTAGTTTTACAGCGTAGGACTTTCCTGAACCTGACTTTGCAAACACAACCATATTGGGATTTTCTAAGCTAAACCTATCGAACAGTACCAAGCTGTTGTTGTGTCTGTTGATTCCATACAATATCCCGGAATTACTGGTAAGCTCTGATGAAGTAAATGGGAAGACTGAAGACATTGAACCAGTATCGAGATTGCGGGTAACTGTTAATTCATCTAAAAACACAGGTACAGTTGAAGTAAACCCTTGTTCCATTTGCAATAAAGCTTCTTTACTATAAATCATTTTACCGCCTAGTATAGATTCCATTTGTTTTGTGACAGTATCTAGTTCTTCTACGCTAGACCCATATATGGTGAAATACAGACTAAATCTGAAAAGTTTAAGCTCACCTTTTTGCAATGTGTAACGGAGCTGTTCTACGTCTTGGATAGCGGTTTCAAGCTCTGGGTCAGATACCAGTCCTTTTTCTTGTTGGATTCTGTGGCTTGCTTCTAGTTGGCCGATTTTTGTACGTAAATTATACATTGCAGCTTTTGATTCTACGGGATATATATACATCCCCACATCAAGCGGGATATCATAAGTAATTATTGAAGACAGCCAATTCGTATATAAATATCTTGGATATGTGTACACAAATATTGTACGCACATAGTATTTATTTAGCTGTAGATAATTGGGGCTTACTACTAAATCAGAAGGAGCGATAATGTCCAGTATGGTGGTTTCTCCTTGTTCACGACTCAACATTTTTTTATTGTTTGTTATTGGCATTGTTTTGATCTGATTTTATTTTTGATAATTGTTGGGTTGTAATATTTTTTGTATCTGTCAATTCTTCAAGCATAGAGGTATCTGGATTGTATGTGTTGTAATATAGTTCAGTTAATTCTTGGGTGTTTAGTTGAATCGCTCTTAAGCCGAGCGGATTTAGCCCTGAGGCTACCAGTCGAGTTCTTTGAGATAACTCCTTGTAGTACTCGTTGAAGTTTGTGATCTCAACTTTTGGAACTTGTCTGCCCACTCCTTGTAAAAACTCAGCAACAATCGATTCTTTTTTCAACACAGGAGGTATATAAGTTACTACTAGATAAAACTTTTTCGTCATTATATTTGCTACTGATAATAATTTAATCAGAAAAGCGGTGTAATTTTCTATTTGAGCGACAATAAGTTCATTGCGAGCTTCATCTCTTCTTTTTTCCAAACTCTTTATATATTGATTTAAGTTAATTTTTCTAGACTGCATAACTATCTGTATAGGGAATTCCAAAGAATTCAAAAACCTTTGAAATCCTATTATTAATGCATCCTGTTCTTTCTCGCTCTTTAAGTCAAAATTTACTGCAGCAACCATAAGCACCATGCGCAATGAACCGTCTTTCATAATAACAGTACCATTAACTATTTCTGCAATAGGTAGATGGGCTTGCGTACTAGGTGTTGCCTTTGGTTTGTCAGTTTTATCTCGCTTGTTCACTACCCTCCTTTAAATTTTTGTCATCAAAAACATCTTCAATGTTTTTGTTTTCTATTTTTGCTTGAGGAACGTTGGTTTCTTCACTAGATTTAACTCGATTAGATATGTTTAATGGTTCTTGTTCGGAATTTTCACTGCTGATAGGTTTCCATCCTTTGGTATCAACGATTTCAGCGAGCTTTTGTATGGCTTGGCTACTAACTTGTTTTGATATATGTATCTCTTCTTTTTTGGGCTTATCTTTGATTTTTATTTCAGGTAATATATCTTTTTGACTCCACACTCTTTTTTTTGGACGAAGCCAAAAATACACTAAACTTGTAAAAAACTTTGGGAATGACTGGTCTTGTATCTTAATAAAAGATACAAGTAATAATGCTATTATGATCGGGACAGCAATTACAATACTTACAGCCCTAGGTAACGGCAGTAAAAAAATTACATATACAAACATGCCACCAAATAATAATATCAAAAAATTTTTCATAGTTAGCGGACCTACTATTTTATCTTCCATATCGATATTTTGTGGTACTTGAAATTGCACGGTGTTTTAAATTAAATTTTCAATTATTTGTACTCAATAACTTGGCCACTTGAACTCGTATTTTGTTTCTAATAACTAGTTACTAATAACCAATAACTCGGTAAGCTTTCATTAGCCACTTGGTGTTTGACCTTGATTGCTGGTTTGCGGTAAGGCTTCAGAAGTTTTCTTGTAAGATTTGACTGCCTCAATAATTAAATTAGTCATCTGGCGGTCAAAAGCCTGGGGCTCAAAGATTTCATAAAGCTTTCCCCGAAATGGTGAACCTTTTTTGTTATATAGTTTTAGATGGACCCGCAAAACAGTAGCGATTTCATCTTTTTTTTCAATTAAAAACTTTTTGAACATATCTTCAGCCTGACTTTCCCCAGTAATCTCATAGTTGCGGGTAATATGATGAAAAATTTTTCTTAACCAAGATGTATTTGTATTAATAATTACCTCAGATTCTGCACCTGTTTTGATAAATCCTTGAATAAGATCGGGATTTTCTGAATTAAGAATATTTATTTGTCTTTCAAATTCCGGTCTTTCCATGGTTGTCCGAAATTTCTTGGCAAAATATTTTTTAGATGCAGCATCCAGGACATTTTTAATATTTTCCGGATCAGCTTGACTTATTTCTTCAATAATTTCTTTTTGATTTAAATTACGGATAGCTTCACGATGTTCTTTTATAAATTTTTTGATTTTTTCTTTTGAGCTACGGAAATCTGGAAATTTCCTTTTTATTTCTGAAAGAGGAATTCTTGATAATTGAGCAAGTTTTTTTTGGATTTTAACAAATTTTTCTGTTGTCATTTTATAAATTAATTTAATATTTTAATTATGTCGTGTTTAGTCTAATGAGAAATCTATGTCTTCTTCGTCATCACCTTCAACGAGTATCTCCCCCCATTCATCGTCCCCATCATCAAGAACTCTTTTGGTGGCTTGTTGTCTTGTATCCGGATGTTCCCTTGCTGTTATCTCGAGCTCCTTTGCTATTTCAGCTTCAAAGCGTTGGGTTTGTTGTTCGTGAACAGACTCTCTACCAGCTTCATGATGTTTTTTGTACACGCGAGCTCTTTGCACTCTTTTTGTTGCAAGTCTCCTTAAATCTGTTTCCTGCTCTCCACTTATTGTCCGGCCTGTTCTTTCTAATTCTGTTTTTACTGTTTTCATAAAGTTTTCAACAGCTTGTTCATCATCTATTCGAGGATTTTTAGCGCTCACAGTTATTTTACCAAATAACTCTGTATCTATATCAACGTCAATACTTGTACCCTCCATAGTTCCAGTGATTTCTTCTTGTAATTTTTGACCCTCTGTTTCTACCCCTGCCTCTGCTTTTCGAGCCATTTCAGAAACAGCTTCAGTAGAACCTTCAACTCTAACTTTTCCACTAGGATCCGTACGAACTGTTACTCCAGGCCCCGAAATATCGATTTCCTCTTTTCCAAATTCCAATGCTCCCTTGAAGGGCCGGTCTGACATTCTATGAGAAGCTTTTGCAGAATTAGCAACTTGTGCACCAAAAATTTGTTTGTTGTATCGGGTCATACGCATCGCCTTATCCAGAAACCTCTGCCTATTTTCTGGTTTTAAATCTTCTTTTGTTATTCCCATTGTTGTTAAGTCCCCGGTATGTTTGATTCCATAGGCATGAGCTTTCGCTACCCCGTTTTGATAATCTCCTGATGACCCCACTTTATTCAGATCCGTTCTCATTTCCTCGGTAAATATTTCCAATTGCCAGTTCTGGTGAGCGGTATTTTTATAACCCCTACCTGCTTTAAAATTTGCTACAGCGGTTTTGTTTTTTTCAAAAAAGTCCATTGCAGATTCAGCAGTTGCATATTTTGCCTCTTCGTATCCATTAACCTCAATCCTTTTTTTAATAATTCTTTTTTGAATTTTGTCAAGAGCTTTTGGACTAGCACTTAGTAATTCTTGTCTCTGTGCTCTCAAATCATTTAGTTCTACTCCTTCTTTTGTTGACAGCGAGTTGCCTGTTTTTGCTAATTTTACTTTTTTCTTTTCTAAATCTTTTAATCTTTCTAATTTTCCAGCAGCATCATCCCGAATTAATGCTTTGTTTCCTTCTATGGAAGATCGAGTCATCTGGGCTTTTTCCCAAGCTTCTTGTACCCCTTGTTCTGTTTGTTTTGTTCTACGCAACCAATCTGTAGTAGCAAGACCTCCAGCCCCAGGACCAAATGCACCCCAGCGTGCTCCTAGTCCAGGCGGTCTTGGTGGGTCTTTTTCTAGTTCTTCTAATTTTGCAAGTTGATCAACTTCTTCATCCGTTGCTGTATCATCGTCATATTTTGCTTGCAGGTCTGATTCTTTTGCTTTCAGGTCTTGATATTCTTTAAAGTCATCTCTTAGTTGTGCAAATTTTTCTTGCTTTTCAGCAGTTTTTGTCCAATCAGATTTAGCCGTTGTGGCGATTTTTCTACCTGCTAATCCCAATCCCCATTTTCCTACCTTATCGCCAAAACCAGACAATGCTGAACCAACTATTCCACCGAGCTTAAAAGGTACCATAACTGACATAACCAGGAGAGTAACGCCCATTACCCAGGAGAGGAGATTAGCGCCCGTACTCTGTGTTTGTTTACCAATCTCACTGCCCATCCACAACAACGCAAAAACAACTGGTTTCATAAAAACCCAATTTAACCATGTTGACCACCATTTTTTGAACAATTGTTGGGTAAATGGAAAAGCAAGAAGAAAGAAAGCCAGCGGAGAAATCATAATAAGAAATTGCAGGAACGCCCCCCTGGCCCAAAAAAGCATAGCGAGTAAAAAAATGATAAGTACAGGACCAAGTATAAAAATTAAAATTCCAAAAAGAAGACCGATTCCTATTGTGGCCCAACCCGTTGCCGCAACTGTACCGCCAATTATAGTCAATATAGCTCCACCACTCTTGAGATCGTCGAAGCTTATTTTATCAAAGCCGAGCATAACTTCGATTTTATTGCCAAATTCCACAGCCGACCCAGCAGCATCAGTAATATCTGCCTGCAAAAAAGTGGTGCTGACTACATCTGCTACATCTAAAAACATCCTGCAGATAAATAAGCTAAAGTTTGCCAGAATTACTCCGAGAACCATTGCTGGTAGAACTTTTTTGATTGTATAAGTGTCAATATTGATATGCAGTATATTTGCAAAAGCCGCAAGAAGCAAAACAATAACCAAAGCTGAGTTTATTAAGCCTCGCATTGTCCGCCAAACATTTATAATATAGTGATTTGAATTGTAATTACTTGAATTTGGATCAATTCGGTCTCTTAGGCGAACATCATCAGCTTGGGCTTTGTTAACCTCAATATTGACACTTGATACAGAAGTAAATTCAGACGTTAATTGATTATTTAAATTAGATTCAAAAGCTGGTTTGATCTTGATTGGAGTAAAAATCAAAAAGAGCAGAATCAATCCACCGAATACTATTGAGAATTTAAGAAACCGCAGTTTGACCATACATTTAAATATTTAAAAATTTGATTTTAATCATTAGAATATTTAAGAAGCAATTATTGCTGGCATTAAAATACCTTGAATTGCTACTTCCATTAAATTAATGGCAAATTGGGCTAATAAACACACTACATATTCAATAGGTCCGTCTATGAGGTTGCACGATCTATCTTCAAAAGTCCCACCCGGGTCACCTATTGGCGAATCGTATCCAGGTGAATATGTTAATACCGTGCCATCATCATTGTATCTGACACATCTGGTAGAAGGTGACGCTCTTTGATCTGCTTCAGGTGGGACAAAGTCAAGCAAGAAACAAACCTGGTTAGGGAGTTCAAAATCCTCATTAAAGATCGCTGTATATTTACTGTTTTCCTCAGTAAACTGATTTACTGTAGGAGTTGATTGTTTGTATAGTACATATTCCGGGTTAGTTGGATGATGAATTCCTTCTGGTAGTTCTGAAGTAGAACTTTCATTTTCCCACCACAGCCTATAGTTAGTAATTGCTTGATTTGCGAGCGGAGTAAACTTTACTTTGATTTCCTTAGCAAATTCTCCTTGATTTTCTCCTACATTTAATGGCTTAAATTCACCAGTATTTTTATCCTTTATTTCCAACGATATTCCTGGAGCTTGAATCGTGTTTTCACTTCTTTCACCAAGATTTATAGGGCCAGAACCTATAATCCCGTTACCTATAATGTCATCATGGAAAAAATTCCAGTCTGAACCGGTACAGTTGATGTCATCTAAAGCATGTACTTCAAAGTTTGCAAATAATAATGGGTCGCCATTTCCAACATAATCTGTTTGTTGAGCATTTCTAGGAATTTTAAATTCTTGCCATAATTCTTGAGTTGTTGGGTCCGACTGGATGTTCGAATCATCTGCATCTTTGTCTGTTTCGAAAATATTAAACCAAGTATCCCAATCTAAAATACTACCTTCATTAGAAAACTTCATATATGTATTACCGCTATCTTCAAATATCTTTCTGTAATAATTACCCGTAGGAGATACATAGCCTTGGTCGTCAGCAGTTTCATCGGGGACTAGAATGTTGATGTTAATAGACACCTTGTAATATACGTCTGATAATTTGTATTCAAATCCATGGGCACAAAGCTTCAGACCAATGGGTAGAGAGTTGGCTTCATGGATTTTTTCGTCTAGATTCTTCATTAAATCTGTAGTAAATATCCTCCACATTAAAGATGTCCTGATTTTTAATCTTTCTGGTAATAATAATGTTCCTCCGCCAACGTAGTCATTCACTGTTGGTTTCCAAGTATCTGGAAATGAAACTTGTTCTGGATCTCTAAATTTTACCGGTATAGTACATTCTGCGTTTTCATAAGAGAATTGATCAATTTGCTCATCACAGCGAATATCTTGCCATCCTTCTAGAGCACGAACTTCTAAGGGTTGGAAGTAGAAAAGATTAAAGACTAGTACAAAAATAATACTTAATATAAAGTAATATACAATTGGTTTTTTTATTTTCATCGCCCCTCACTCCCGAGTCTAGCTCGGGAAGTCCCGCTCAGCGGGACGCTGGTTAAATTCCAATATCTGCCACACACGGTGGATTTGTTTTAATTATAACATAAACAAATCTGTCTATTCTATAATATCTATAATATCTTAAATTATTACAATAATCATTCGTTATACAGTTTACAGCATACAGTTAACACGTATAGACCGATCGTTCTTTTTGTGTTAGAATACAGATAAGAATACAAATAAAACAGATAAGAATACAAATAAACATGAAAAGTAAAAATAAGATCTTATATTATTTGGCAGAAGAACTAACGAATAAATTTATAGATGGAATAGATTTTTTTGAAGATATTATAACTTATCCCTATAAAGGATATCGAGTTAAGCCAAAATTTAAATTCGAATCAAGCTATAGGCGCTCCTTCAAAGATTTAATTAAAAAAGAACTAATCATTCAAAAAAAAGATAAATTTTATCTAACCCTTAAAGGTAAACTTGAATTATTAAAAGCTAGTTCAGGAAAATTACAATATAAGTCGCCAAAATGGGATGGGAAGTGGAGAATTATCGCATTTGATATTCCAGAAACAAAAAGAAACAGCAGAAAACAGTTAAGAGAATATTTATTTTATTTAGGTTTTAAGCAATTACAAAAAAGCATTTGGATTATACCGTATAAAATCAATTTTGAAGATTTAGCAGACCTTTTCGATAAAGCAGTGACGGAAGAACTAGTATTTATTGAAAGCTCGAATATTTCGGGGGAAGAAAAAATCAAAAAGCTATTTGACTTAAAACAATAACGGGTATACGCAACACGTAAAGACCGATCGTTCTTTTTGTGTTAAAATAGGTTTTGGTAAGTAATGGGTTTTGGCAAGCAATTTGAGTGTAGGCAGATAATTGTAATCTAGTTTTCAAATTGCAGTTTTTCAATGCGTAGATTGTAATCTTCAACTTTATCTGCTTGATCTAGGGCCAGGTAGGTTTTATACAGAAGTTGTAGTGTAGGCAGATAGTTGTAGTCCAGTTTTTCAGCGCTTTTTAGTTTTTCAAGAGCAGTTGTATAATTTTCCTCAAGATAATAAATCTCTCCCAGCACTATGCAAGCATCTCGATAATTTAAATTGTCCGCAATTAAATCCTTTAACGGTTCTATCACAATCGATCCCAGTCCAAGTTCGGCAAAAGCTTGATAAGAATATAGAGATTTAGATTCTGCGATTTGGCTATTTAATATTTTATTATTTGCTGATTTTAGAGATGATAAAGTATTTGAATCCGGGTATAATTTCCAGATTACCCTTCGATTACACTCAGGGCAGGCAAAATCAGGTGTCTCCGAATTTGATTTATGGATTTGAATATTTTTTAAAGTTTCTGCAAATTTCCGATAATCTTCTTCAAGTAAATTGGTTAATGACAAAAAATAATTTTTTTGTGATTTTCGTTTTATTTTGTTCGCATATTTTTTTGCGTCTGAGAGTTTTTGATCTTCTGCTTTTATAAGCCACAACAAACTATTTGAGAGATCAGATTCATCAATGCTCACAAGAAATTCTTCAGCTATATCGCTCTCATCATTTTTTAGTAAGCTTTCAATATAAGCTATCAAGTATTTATCATCTTCTTTTGCTTTCCAAGATCTGAGGAAGCTTTTACTAGATAGAGTATATTCATAAAAACTACGATGTATTTTACCGAGCTCATACCAAGCTTGATCATTTGAAGGATCAAAAAAACCAGCTTTATTCAAAGCTAGTATAGCGTCGTCATATTCATGATTTTCAATAAGTTTTTCTGCGTCTTTCTGATAATCTTGACTTACAGTTTTACGAACACTACCAGTACTAAACCACACCAGGACAGTTATTATTACAAAAATACCAATAATACTAATTACCCACATTAGGATTCGAATAAGATATTTATATTTACTAGTAGACATAGTTAATAAGTGTTTTAGTTATTAAGAGATATTACTTTAATGATTTCAGAAATATATTTATTGCTTTCCCTGATCCTAAATAACGCTTAGATATTTTCTCATATTCTTCTGAATCTATATAATTTAAATCTTTTATGAGTATTAAAAAGTATATTGTTTCTTGCAAAGAACCTCTTGCATTATAAAGAAAGTTCTTGAGTTCTGCTTTAGTGTTTCTGCCCATACCTTCGGCTATATTTGCTGGTATTGAAATTGCAGATCTTCGAATTTGATTGATTAAAATATATTGTTCGTGTTTAGGGAGTTTCGTAGTTATTTTATAGATTATTAATGCAAGTTTATGTGACTTTTGCCATACTCGAAGGTCCTGAAAAGTTTTAATTTTTTTACGTTTTTCCATCCCTCCCACTTAATAACTTAGTAACTAATTCACTTAACTTCTATTTGCTTTGGCCATTTGGCGATCATTATACTTTCTTCTAAGTTATTATTCTTAATGTTTTTTTTAAGCTTTTGCCAACAAGCTTCAGTTACAAAAGGTATATATGGGTGTAAAAGCTTTAAGGAATTTATGAGCATTATATATAGGGTGTGTTGAGCAGCGAGTTTTTCTTGATTGGCCCGCGCACCAGACAACTTAGTGTCGTCGGTACGGGGTTTCGCTGTGCTCAATTTCGGTTTTAATTCTTCTATGCATTTATCACAGAAATAATGCCAGAAAAACTCATACAGTTTTTCAGCACCCAAAGCAATGCGTTTTTTTGCGAAATGCTCATTAGTTTCAGCAATAATTTTATTAAGATTTTCCAAGTATTTTTCTGATTCTTTGTCCATCTTGGGACTTGTCCCGGGTGTAAGCGAGGGATCAAAATCACTTAAATTACTAATTACAAATCGAGTTGCGTTCCATATTTTATTTGAGAAGTTTCGATATGCTCTTATCTTATCCTCACCAAGCGCTATATCGTTACCAAGCGTGTTGCCAACAATTACTGCCATACGCAAAGCATCTGATCCGTATAGTTCAATCATTGGGATTGGATTAATCACATTGCCACGGGATTTGCTCATCTTTTTACCGTCTTTGTCTAGAATTAGGCCGTGCATAAGCACTGTTTCAAAAGGAGCTTTACCTGTGAAATACTTGCCAAACATAATCATTCGGGCAACCCAGAAAAAGAGAATATCCGAGCCAGTAATCATCATACTGGTTGGATAAAAGTTTTTATAATCAGAAGTTTCTTTGGGCCAGCCAAGAGTGGCAAAAGGCCATAAAGCTGATGAAAACCAAGTATCCAGCACATCCTTACTGTCTTTTTCTGGAAGTTCGTGTCCCCACCACAGCTGTCTGGAAATACACCAATCATGAATATTATCCATCCAATTAAAATATACTTTTTCGAAGTTTTTTGGAATGATTTTGATTTCACCCTTTTTAACTGCATCACGAGCTAACTTTGCTAAAGGCGCAATTTTAATAAACCATTGTTTGGAAGGAAGGGGTTCGATAAGTGCTTCGCAGCGATAGCATATTGAGAGATTGTTTTTTATATCTTCAACTTTTTCTAGAAGTTTTTTCTCTTTTAGTAGTTCTACGATTCTGTTTCGTGCATCACCTATTTTCATTTCAGAAAATTCTCCGAAACCTTTCAAGATTCTAGTATTTTGACCAATAACTGGAATGATTTTTAGGTTATTACTTTTGGCAATACGCCAATCAGCTAAAGAGTGAGCAGGTGTGATGCCCACAGCACCTGTACCAAATTTTGGATCAACTTCACGGTCGCCGATGATCTTGATATTCAGCTTTACATCAAGAAAATCAACATCAAAAGTTTGTCCAATATATTTCTTATATTTTTTATCTTCTGGATTTACAGCTACGGCTGTGTCCCCGAGTTTAGTTTCTGGCCTGGTTGTAGCAATACTTATTGGAAAATCTTTTGAATATTTAAAAGTATACAGCTTTGCTGTTTGTTCTTTGTGCTCAACTTCATCATCAGAAAGAGCAGTACCACATCTAGGACACCAATTAATTAGATACTCGTCCTGATAAATTAGTTTATCTTTTTTTAAGCGTTGAAATGCTTCGTGTACTGCATTAGTCAGGTCAGGGTCCATAGTAAAGTGATTTCGAGACCAGTCAACACTTACTCCAACCATTTTAATCTGTTTTTCAATACGAGGCCTGTATTCCTTGATAAATTCCCACATCTCTTCTTGGAATTTTTCACGACCAAGCTTTTCTTTGGTTATACCTTTTTTCTTCAATTCTTTTTCTACTACATTTTGAGCAGCGATCGCAGCGTGATCAGTGCCGGGTACAAGAAGGACATTTTTTCCTGCCATTCTGTTTTTCCTGCCATATATATCAATAAAAGTAAAAGGCGTGATATGACCGATATGCAATTCGCCTGTGACATTTGGTGGAGGTGTAGAGATTACAAATTTTTCTTTTCTGGAATTATTCTCAGCTTGACTGTATTTTTTCTCTTCCCAAAATTTCAAAATTTCCGGCTCAAACTCACTGGCCTTATATGGTCCATCAAATTGTTTGTCAAATAATTTTTTCATTTCATTACTCCCCATTTTCTATATGCCATTTGCTATTTTCTATATGCCATTTGCTATTTGCTATGTGCCATTCGCCATTTGCTATATGCCATTTGCTATTTGCTATGTGCCATTCGCCATATGCCATTAGCCATTTGCTAATTTGGCGTTTGGATCAACATCAATATCATACCAGTTTTTACCTGATGATTTCAAGGATTGATACTGAGCTGCAGCACCGATCATAGCTGCGTTATCAGTACAAAATAATAGATCGGGCATGTACAAATTAATATCTTTGAAATGTTTTTGAAAATAAGACTTGAAGCTCTGCCTCAAAGCTTTATTATTAATTACCCCACCAGACAAAAGGATTGATTTGGGCTTATGAATTCGGGTAGCTTTTGATGTCTTTTGCAGTAGAGATTTAATTAATACATCTTGAAAGTTTTTGCATAGATCATCTTTCTGAATATCTTTAGTTTTTTTCACAAGATAAAGTACAGCTGTTTTCAGTCCAGAAAAACTAAAATTTAGGTCTTGAGATTTTTCCATTGGTATGGGTAAGTTATAAGTTTCGGGGTTGCCCAGTTTTGCACGTTTTTCAATCTCTGGTCCGCCTGGGTAGGGTAGGTCCAAGAGTTTGGCAACTTTATCAAAAGCTTCTCCAGCTGCGTCATCTAAGGTTTGTCCAAGAGTTTGATATCTGCCGTGGTCGAGCATCTTGATCAAACTAGTGTGCCCGCCAGATACAATCAATACCAAAGCAGGAAACTCAATGTTAGTTATTGGTGATTGGTGATTGGTGATTAGTTTTTGCTTACCAGTAACTGATAACTGATAACCAGTAACTGATGACTTGATCCAATTTGCGTATATGTGGCCTTCAAGATGATTAACACCAAAGATTTTCTTACCACTTAGGTACCCCAATGTTTTAACTGTGTTTACTCCAACCAAAAGTGACCCGATAAGACCAGGGCCCACTGTTACAGCTAGAGCGTCTATTTTATGCAAACCGATCTTTAAGTCATCTGTTTTGAACACTTTTTTAATTACCTTTTGAATAGTCGGCAGTATCACAAGCGTGTGATTGCGGGATGCAACCTCTGGCACGACCCCACCGTATTTTTTGTGGATAGGGATCTGCGATATGGTTTCTACAGCCAACACACTGCCTGTTTGATCTACAATTGCAGCGCTAGTTTCATCACAAGATGTTTCTATTGCTAGGATATACATAGTTATTAAGTTATTAATAAAAGTAGTGATTAAGTTATTAAGTGATTGAGTGATTAAGGATTTTACTCAATAACCCAATAACTCTATAACTCGGTCACTTGTTTTTCTATTATCTCAAAAAAATCGATGACTTGAAACTATTTATAGTTCCTTGTATAATTTACCTTCCCTATAATATTGCTTAAAATGTGGTAAAATAAAGGTGATATGAATTTAGATAATTACGACAGCGTTTTACAAACCAAAGAATGGAGTGATTTTAAAGCTAATTTTGGTTGGAGACAGCACCAAATTAGCAAGGTTTGGATTTTGCAAAAAAAGATTGCACTTGGTAGATCTGTATTATATATTCCGGAAGTAACCAAAGAAGCTTTGCTTGAATTAGATATAGATAAAGTCAAAGAATTAGCCAAGCGTACAAATGCGATATTTTTGAAAATTGAACCTATTGTTGAATCTACAGACAAGCAAACTAATAGCTTTTTAGAGAAAAATAAATTTATCAAAAGCTTTGAAGAGCTTCAACCTAGCTCAAGAAACATGCTTGATATCTCAGACACACAGGAAAAAATTCTTAAAAAAATGAAACCAAAAGGTAGATACAATGTGAGCTTAGCTGAGAAAAAAGGTATTAAGATTACATCTGGTATTTCTACTCGTGAACTCAAAAATTTCTACAAACTATTTGTTGAAACCAGTAAACGCGACAAATTCACACCTAGAGCAAAAATATATTTTCAAAAAATGTTAGCAACTTTTGAAAAGAAAAAGATTGGCGAAGTTTATCTCGCATATTTTGAACACCAACCTTTGGCAGCTATTATTGCAACTTTTCAGGGTAGTACAGCCACATATTTGTACGGTGCATCATCTAGTGAACACCGAAACTTGATGGCTCCATATCTTTTGCACTGGCACATAATCAAAGATGCAAAGAGAAAGAATTGCACAATCTATGACCTTTTAGCTGTAAGCCCAAAAAATGTAAAAAAACATAAATACGACGGCATAACAGAATTTAAAGAAAAATTCGGTGGTAGACACATAGAGCTAATCGGAAGCTATGATCTCATTTTTGCACCTTGGCTTTACAAAACATATAAAATTATTGAGAGACAGCGAAGAGGACTGTAACAATGGTTACTAGTTATCAGTTATTGGTTACTAGTAGAACAAAGCCAATAACCAGTCACAAGTCACTAATAACTTCGTCCAAAGCGAGTCAGGCTTTGTCTGAGACGATCTAGTCCAGAGGACTATCGGTCTATGGTTGAAGCCTCTGGCTGAAATAATTAATAACTAACTTGCTATGAAACAATACTTGCGTAAAATTTTATCACCTGAGGTAATCTTGTTGTATCATAAACTGCAAGCTATTTTGGCTAATATTCGCTATGGATTTCCGGGTAAGAAAATGATCGTGATTGGGATCACTGGTACTAACGGCAAAACAACAACTGCAAATCTCGCCAAAGCAATACTTGAAGAAGCTGGTTTCAAAGTCGGGCTAGTGAGTACTATAAATATCAGTATTGCTGGGGTTGATAGAGTCAATGAAACCAAGATGACTACCCAGTCCCCATTTAAGCTTCTTTCTCTCATGGCTGAGATGAACAAAGCCAAATGTCAGTACGCAATAATTGAGGTTACCTCTCATGCTTTGGTTCAGCACAGAGTTTGGGGAATTCCATTTGATGTAGCTGTCTTAACTAATGTTAGTCAAGAGCATCTTGATTACCACAAGACAATGGATGAATACAAACGTGCCAAAGCATTGCTTTTTTCTGGTTTGAAAAAATCTCTACACAAAGACGGAGTGCAAAAAGTAATTATTGTAAATAGAGACGATCCTAGCTTTTCATATTTCAACAAATTTGACGCTGATTATAAATTAAAATACGGAATACTGGGTGGAGATGTCAGCACTAAAAAAACCAATTATACAGCTTCATACAGCCAGTTTTATGTGACTAGTGCCAAAGGTGATCAGGAGATCAAGCTAAATTTACCAGGAAGATTTAATGTGCAAAACGCATTAGCTGCTATTGCTACTGGTTTGTCCCAAGGTGTACCTTTGAGTATTTGTAAAAAAGGTTTAGAAAAAGTAAAACTAGTACCTGGTAGAGTTGAGAAAATCGAAGCTGGTCAGCCCTTTACAGTAATCGTAGATTATGCCCACACTCCTGATGCTTTAAAAAAACTATATGAAACTCTAAGTAATTTACGACCTAATCGAATTATCGCAGTGCTTGGTGCTTGCGGAGATAGAGACAAAACTAAGCGACCTATACTTGGAGCTCTGGCTGGTAGATTTGCAAATCTAGTGTTTGTAACTAATGAAGATCCATACACCGAAGATCCAGACACTATTATCGAAGAGGTTGCAAGCGGTGTGCCAAAAGGTCGCAAAGAAAAGAAACTGAAATTAGGATTAGATTATTTCAAAATCTCAAGTCGTGAAGAAGCTTTACGTAAAGCCCTGACTGCAGCTGGTGGAGGTGACTTAGTGGTTGTGACTGGCAAAGGTGCTGAAGAATGTATAGTTGTAGGCGAGCAAAAAATACCTTGGAGCGATAGAGATATTATCAAAAAAATTCTAAGCGAACTGGGCTACCATAAAAACAAGTGATCGGGTTATAGAGTTATTGGGTTATTGAGTAAAATTCTTAATCACTCGATCACTTAATAACTTAATAACTTAATTTTTCAATAACCAAATAACTAAAAAATTTATGAAATCTAAATTTTTGATAATTGACGGTAACGCCCTTATACACAGAGGTTTCCATGCTATGCCAAACCTGCGCTCTCCTTCTGGTGAGCCAACTGGCGCTATATTTGGTTTTGCAAGTATCTTACTCAAAGCAATAGTTGATCTCAAACCAAAATATGTAGTATCTACTTTTGATCTTAGGGGGCCAACATTTAGACACAAAAAGTTTGCTGGATACAAAGCCAAGAGAGTCAAAGCTCCAGACGAACTATATGAGCAGATCCCAAGAGTAAAAGAGGT
>JBDRDK010000038.1:0-2924 GCA_043820855.1 bacterium | reverse complement strand
GCTCCCATTATTTCGCTTGCATCTTTTAAAAGCCTACATTTTGCAGCACCTACACCACTGTCTACCTGGATTTCATTATAAACACAGATCCCAGTACTTGCACTTGCAGAAGAAAAAATAAATAAGCTTCCAACTGTTAATATTGTAAGAAATACTTTTATTTTTTGTGTTTTTTTTAAAAAAATCATATGTTTTATAAATAAAATACTCACATCTTTTGCCATTCTTTCATAGACACTGTCATTCTGAACCCTTCCTAGGGTGAAGAATCCTTTTTCAACTATCCATGAGGTCTATTAACTAATCATCCCACCTATGTAAATAGATACTTATCATCTTTTTTTCTATTAAGCTTTATATTCATTAGGTCTCATAGTTATTTTAAAAGCGATTCTTCCTCGCAGACTCGTCAGAATGACAGTGGCTACAATGCCTGCTGAATCACCCTAGCTGCGTGTGTGACTATGTTTGAATCTCTTTCAAGTGTGTCTTCACCGCTATTATATGGTGCCAAATATCTTTCTATCATATTTGCCATTGCTTCATTAGCAGAAACAATATCTTCTCCTTTAAACCAATTTTTTGCAAAAAGCACTTGACTTGCAAATGATCCAAGTATTGGATCATCTGAATATAATTTCAAATGACTTCTTACTGGAGATGGCAAATTTGCGTTTTTCGTATATGTCCGTATATTTCTTTCTGTTGTCATGAATCTAACAAAATCCCAAGCTACATCATGATGCTTACTCTTCTTTACAACAGACTCTACCCAATAATTTGCAACATTTGCAGGATAGCTTGGATTTAATTGCGGTATAGGAATTACTTCTAAATTCAACTGACTAGCTCTGGATTGTATTTTTTTATAATCTCTAGCAAATCCAAAATAAAATACTGACTTTCCTCTTAAAAACGAATCTAAAGCATCCTCTTGTTTTTCATCCCAAGAATAAACTTGTTTTGTGGGTCTTGCAAAGTCTGTATAAAAACGCAATGCTTCAAAAGTTGGGTGGCTCTTGTTTGGTTTATCCATACCACTTGCAAACATTACTCTACCATTTTTTGTAACATCTACTCTATTTTGCATTAAAAGCATTGCTAAAATATCCGGAGCATTATTTATATTATTTGCAGTACCAAGTGCTACACCAGACTGAACTATGTTTCCATTTACATCAAATCTTGTTGTTTTTTCTACAGCATCTAAAAATTCTACCCATGTTGTAGGATGTTGCGGTATACCTGATAAATCTAATAAATTTTTATTATAATAAATTGCTAATGTGTCTATTGCAAGAGGTAAACCATATACTTTGTTTGAAATTACTATATCATCTGAAACAGTTTGTATAAAAGCACTCTGTATGCTTCTAACAGTTGGCATTGGTTGAGTAATTTGCTCTACCACTGTTTCTTTTGAATAACTACCTTTTATATAAACATTTGAAACTTGTACACTACTTGGCATTGAGCTAATTCTACCTTGATATTTTGGCAACTCTCTTACTGGAACAGAAATTATATCTGGCGCAACATCATCTGCCAAAGCATTTACAAATCTCTCTTCTAATTCTTCATAACGAATCTGACGAATATTTACAGTTACATAAGGACGTATCTTACTGTACTCTGCTGCAAACTTTTTTAACTCTCCAATATCATTATACACAGTCCAATAATCTAATCTAACAGCACGTATAGCGCTTTTCTCATCTTTTGAAAGACCTTTGCAACCGAAACCAAGCGTTGTTATGAACGCTGTTAGGATTAAAATATATAATACTTTAATTTTCATAAAAAATAATACACAAAATCGTAATTCGTAACCCGTAATTCGTAATTCGCACAAGAACTTATTATTTAAAAAACCAATTACGAGTTACGATTTACGAATTACTTCAACATAAAAAAATAAAAAAATAAAATATAAAATTGCAATAATAAACAAACCAAGCAACACTTATGCACCGAACGCATCAAACACAAACTGTACTAATATATAGCTTGCAAGAATAACAACTATACCAATCCCAGTCCAAGCAAGAGATTTTAGGGCTTTGCTTTCTCTTTGAGAATTACCTGCTGCGGTCATGTACAATACACCTCCATAAATAATCATTACAAATGCAATTGAACCCATTATTCCAATAATAACTTTTAGAGCTCTACCAATTGCAGCTGCTATATTTGGTGGGCCAAATTTATTTAAAATACTAGCATCTGGTATTGCGCCGGTTACTAAATCATCATCCTCATCTGCAGCCACTGTAGCACTCCCTTCATCATCCAATACCATCATTCTGCAATTTATTAATCTTGCCAAATAATAACCACCATAATCATATTGCTGATATTTTGCATTTTCATCTGCATCGAACACACCCATAAACCTATCTCTTTCCCCAGTATCTACCATCACTTTTCCACTTACATTCGTATGTACATAATCCCCTGTAATACTTTCCTTTCCCACATTTCCACAAGTTTCTGAATTAATCTTATATGTTCTAGGTTCCCTACTTATATTTAAAGATCCACCACTATCTTTTTTTGGAAAACAATAAAATCTAGACATTGGGTTTAGGCTTTCAGCTACAACTTTTGAAAGAAAGCTTCTTGACTCTTGCCGTATATTAACAATTTGTTCAGAGTCTCCGGTTGGACCAAGGTCGAAATCTATTTTTTGAGATTCTAGAGCAGGAAAACTGCGAGAGGTACAATCACCAGCTGCATCACCGCCAAAACTATCTATTTCCTGCACCCCAACAGCCTCCCAATTACACCTACACACCTGCTTCTTTGCAGCAAAAACATTTTCAGATACCACAAAAAATCCAAAAAGTAAAATGGAGAAAAATATAATTTGTTTTATTATTTTCATGTAGATTTTTAAAATTATTTTTCAAAAATCTCAAAAGCGC
>JBDRDK010000037.1:0-3032 GCA_043820855.1 bacterium | reverse complement strand
CACAACAGGTGCATGTATAATTGCACATATTTGTTTTAGTCAGTATGTTCCGATTTCAAAGGAAAAATAATTAAAGAGTATCTTTGGTCTCAAGATTTTGAGACCTTTTTTATTTTCTTGAACCATACGGCAGTAACAGCCATTATTACCATAATTATTAGTAGCCAGATAACAGCAGAGAATTTTTCTTCTGTGCTGGAAAAGAGAGCAACTATTCCAAAGAGGGCAGCAAAGAAATATAGTAAGAATACAGTTTGTTGGGCAGATAACCCCATATTTAACATTCTGTGATGAAAGTGGGTTTTATCAGCTTTGAAAGGTGACTGGCCTTTTCGTATGCGGGTGATTGCTACCCAAATACCATCCAAAATCGGAAATCCCAAAACCAAAAATGCAGTAGTTACTTTCCCTCCAGATATTATCGCTAAAACTCCAAGCATAAAGCCGACAAACATACTACCAGTATCACCCATAAATATCTTTGCTGGTGGAAAATTAAACGGTAAAAAACCGAGGATTGAACTTGCCAATATTATTGCCAGAAGAGCTGTTGCTATTTGGTTTATTCCGGGAGAGATCGATAAAAAGAATATAACCATAGCCGCAATTATTGATACTCCTCCAGCCAAGCCATCTACTCCATCCAAAAAGTTGATAATATTCATCATTCCCACTAACCAAATCAAAGTAAATAAATCAGACCAAAGTGTAATGTTATATGAACTTCCAAAGAATTCCAAAGGAATTTTGATCTGATCTAAGTGTATTTCTCCTCCAAATGGATTTCGGATAAAATCAATTCCAATACCACTGGTTATTATAATTACAGCTGCAATAATCTGCCAAAAAAGTTTAGTCCAGGGGGAGAGACCACGAATATCATCTATAATCATTATCCCAGTTATCAAAGTACCTGCTAGTATTATTCCAAATAAATGCTTATTAACTTCAAAAAAACCGAAATTCAGATTTGTAGTGGCAAAGTTGAGGAGCTCTGGATTAATTATCCATATAATGATAATTACTCCGACAAAAGCCAGAAACATTGCTATACCGCCCAGTCGGGGAGTGGGTTTGATATGCACGTCTCGTTTTCGAACTTGAGGTAGCCAGCTTTTCGTAATAGCTAATTTACGTATAAAATATGTAAATATAAAACCAAAACACAGTGCAAGTAAAGCCGGCACCCAATATATTGAATTCATCACTTATATTGTAAATTAATAAGCTCAAAGTTCAAAATCTCCACCTTCGCCAAGGCTACGGCGGACAGGCAAAGATTCAAATGAAATCCAAATGACTAAATATCAAATGACTAAAAACCATTTATTGTTTGAGCTTGCCTGTAGTGAGCCTGCCGAATCTATCGAGAACTTCTCCACCACCCTTCGCATAAAGCTACGGAGTGGCAGGCCGGATTTTATCCGAGTCGAAGAATAAATAATTTGAATATTTAGAATTTGGTGCTTGGGATTTGATTAGGTCAATTAGAGTAATTAGAAATTAGTCATTTTAAAAGGTGTGGGTTTCGTGAACAGTAGAGTAAGAATGTAATTCTTTGCCAGAAAATTAAATTATTTATCTTGACAACAGATTTATTACACGCTATACTTATTAGTTCTTTAACATTTGTTAAAACATCTGCTGGTGAGCTAAAACACAAGGAGGTATTCGGAATGAATCTCAATTTAAGCTATGAAGAGTTTACGGGTAGTTTCTCTTTATTCATAGTATTTGTCGTGATTATTTTTACGCTGATCAGTTTCTTGTTCCCTGTGTCGCTACGTACCTGGAGAAAGTATTTTAAAGGAAGTAACAAACCAGCAGGCAATACTCTGTTGTGCATTCTTAAGTCAGACCCAGTATTGAGTTTTGTTTGGATAATAGGTTTGGTTCTAAGTTTTTTTGTGATCAGATTTATATTAATCAACTGCTATGTAAGTCAGTTTGTCGCAGAAATTATTCTCGCTGTTCCTATATCTTTGTATCTCAGGATCGGTTTAATGACTCCCTATTTTGATATCAAGATCCAAGCGAAGCGAGAAAAAATTCGATCGGCGTCTAATCATGCCGAATCAAAGAACTCGCCATAAGTAAAATTTTTTAACTTCGGATAACTTTCCGAAGTTTTTTTTAGAAAGTATGAATTTCGTGTACAGTTTGATAATCAAATAATTCGTTGTCATTAAACCAGACATAGAGTTCTCTTTTAGCATCTTTTTTATCTGAAGAAGCGTGAATGATATTTTGAACTACTTTTTTCTGAGCATCTGCACCAGCAAAGCTTATATGAGAGAAATCACCTCTGATAGTTCCAGGTTGAGCAGATTTAGGTTCGGTGTCACCAGCCATCATTCGTACATTTTCAATAGCATTATGACCTTCTATAGCAATAGCAACGACTGGACTATCTTTAATAAAATCTACAAGTATATCTCGTACATGCTGGCCCCGTCTTTTCGCGATATCTTCCGTGTAATGAGCCAGAGCCATCTCTTTTGTAGCTCTGGTCATTTTCATTCCGATGATTTTTAATCCCGCGTTTTCAAATCTCTCTATTATTCTACCTATCAAACATCTTTTTACTGTATCTGGTTTTAAAAGAACCAAGGTTCTTTCAATAGTTTTGGCTTTGTTGTTTTTTGTTGCCATAAAATATCCTTTCGCTTCTGGGTTCGTAACCGAAGCCCAGAAAGTCCGCCGTAGCGATATCTATTCATAGATTTCTGAAATTCAGAATACTATGAGAGATTGAGTATAGGCTGGACATTTATTAATTAGTATTTTTATTTTTCTTTTGTTATTTCTCTTATTTGCTGAATTTATTAATAATTTTTTGAAATTTATTTCTATTTTTGTAAGGACCTATTATTGACAGATTGATCAGGTTGGGTAAGATAATTTTTTTGGCAATTTGTTGAATATTCTTTAAAGTTATCTGGTTTACTTCTAGCAATAATTGCTTTGCATCTCGAATCTTTTGTCCATAGATACTTTGTTCTCCAAGAAACATTGCCATACTTTGCGATTTT
>JBDRDK010000036.1:0-15618 GCA_043820855.1 bacterium | reverse complement strand
TGGTATTTTCATCTTAAAGCTCTGGGGAATTCCTTTTCTCCCCCAGTTTTGCATTGGAAAGTTAATATAGATATTACACCTCCGGAATTTGAATATTTGAGATTTAAAGAGGGAGATTCAACCACGGATCGCACCCCGACACTTGAATTTGAAGCCGTAGACCTTATGTCTGGTGTAGATTACTTTGAATATAAATTAAGTAAAGGTGATTTCAAAACAATTGAAAGTCCATACAAAGTTGAAAAACTAGAGCCTGGATTAAAAACTGCTGAAGTACAGGTTTATGATAAAGCCGGAAATTCCAATTTAGGAAAGACCAGAATTGAAATAATTGCCTTGGAAGCACCCAGAATTACAAAACTAACTCGCAGATTATATCTTTTTCAAAATGCTAAAATATGGGGTACTGGACCTGTGAATTCTAAAATAATATTATTTGTAATTTCAGAAAATAATAAAAATGAGTTTGAGTGGGAAACCGTAACTAACAGTGATGGAAATTGGCACTACACCCACCCGGATTATCTTCAACCAGGGAAATATGAAGTCTATGCTTTAGCATATGATGAAGCAGATGGAGAAAGTGAAAAAAGCAACACCGAGAGTTTTCTGGTGAGTATTAGTGGTATTTCACTATTTGGAATAGCGATCCCTATCTGGATAATTATAATAGCTGTTGTATTACTCTTAATACTTTTAAAATTCTTGATTCCATATATATTAATACTTTTTCCAACAGAAAGATCAAGAATTATTGTAGTTGCATTAATCCGTCAAGGAGAGTTATTGTTGTTGGAAAAGAATAGAGAATTGTCAACTGACGAACTAGTACTTGAATTTCCATTTGGAAAGTTAAAAGCTGGTGAAACTCCGGAAAAAGCCGCTCGCAGAATTATCAAAGAGCACTTTATAGGGCTGAATATAAACAAGAGTATAAAAAAATTTAATTTTGACTTAGAGGATAAAAAAAAGCCAATTAGTTTAATTATTTGTGAACACGATATTGCTAATCCGGAAGTAAATAAACAAACTGGTTATAGTACTCATAGGTGGATAAATATTGCGGAAGATACCCAAAAATATTTTGCAAATATATCAGATGGATTCCAAAAACAAAGTTTTATTGAACTCCAAAAATATTTGAATAAAGAAAAAACAGGTGATTAGGTTTTTAGGTCAATAGGTTATTAGGTAAAGAAAATAATTGTCATCCTGACCCCGCCACGTGAGGGAAGGATCTCTAATTATTGATATTAGGTTCTCGGCAAGCTCGAACAATAATATATTTTAATTATTTTTCGACTCGAACGTCCCATTTGCGGGACACTTCGGCCTGCCACCCGAAGCTTTCTTGTCCGCCGTAGTTTCAACGAAGGTGGAAGCGAAGGGTGGTGGAGAAGTATGACACTCCAACTTCTAGTTTCTATATTCTATCTGCTATTAGCTATATGCTATTTTGATTGACAGCAAATAAATAATAATGCTATAATTTTATATTCTTAGAACTTTGAAAAAAGGAGGGTTCCTACTATGCCTGTTGGACCAGTAACTTTCGAAGATTCAGACCCTGTATCGTACAAAAGAAAAAGAAAATTAGAATATTTGATCCGAATTATTGATGATTCTTTATGGAAAAGTTGGAAAGAAGACGGTTCGCTGCAATCAAGATGCGAAATTGAGATTCGGGGATATTACGATGATTTTCCCGAAGACTCAATTCAGCAGGAAGTTATCGGAATTTATAAAGCAGTAGGATGGCAAAAAGTAGAACTTCTGAAAAAAGAAAAACATTTCACAGTAATATTGGAGTATTAAAGGAATCTTGTTTCTCGACCCCGCGTCATGCGGGGCTTTTTTCTTCTCTATCTGAAATTCTGCTCTATCTGAAATTCTGCACCAAACGAACGGCCGTTCATTTGGTGTGTGATTTATCCGCCCTTCGCCCTGAGCTCGTCGAATGGGCTACGGGGGATGTCACAATTCTTTTTCTTTATTACTTTATAAATTTAATAATTATGGTAACCATGCACGTCTATGTCCGATCGGACATAGACGTGCATCCTTTTATTAATAAATTTTTATTTAACAAAACTAATTAGTTACAATAGAATTGATAAGAAAACAGATTTTTAGTATAATCTGAGGATAGATATATAGTAAATCCAAATGTCAAAATCCATCCTTCGATATAACTCAGGATGCCCTGAGCAAAGCCGAATGGGCAAAGATTCAAATAAATATCAAATGACTAAATACTAAAATAATTTGGATTTTGAGCTTTGTGCTTTGTTTGGCATTTGTGCTTTGAAATTTGAGCTTTTATTACGTTGATTAAAGCAATTAGGAATTAGAAATAATAGTATGGTTAATAATATTCACAAAACAAAAGGAAAAGTCCTTGTTGGTCTGAGTGGAGGAGTGGATTCAGCTGTTGCAGCTTTACTTTTAAAAAAACAAGGTTATGAGGTTATAGCTGGTTTTATGAAGAACTTTAGTTTTCCAGTCAACTCTCCGTTTGCTAAATATTGTACATGGAAAGAAGATTGGAGAAGTGCAGTACGGGTCGCAGCAAAACTAGATATTCCATTTCACACTTTTGATTTTCAAAAACAATATAATGATCTAGTTATTGATTATTTTTTTAGTGAATACAAAAAAGGCAGGACTCCAAATCCAGACGTAATGTGTAATAAATTAATTAAGTTTGATGTGTTTCTTGAAGCTGCAAAAAAGCTGGGTATAGACAGTATTGCTACTGGTCATTATGTACGTAAACAAGAAGACAAAAAAACCGGTAAGTATAAGCTATTGCGGGGTATTGATTCAAGTAAGGATCAGTCATATTTTTTGTGGACATTGAATCAAGATCAGATTAAATATAGTTTGTTTCCCCTAGGGTCTTATACCAAAAAACAAGTTCGAGAAATTGCTGACAGAGCTGGTATTCCTTCTGCACACAGACCAGATAGTCAGGGGATCTGTTTTGTAGGTGAAATAAATATTCCACAATTCGTAGCTAGTCGTTTACCAGAAAAAACAGGTAAAGTTATTTTCAGAGATAAGGTTATTGGTGAGCACAAAGGGATTCAATTTTATACCATTGGCCAGAGAAAAGGTTTGGATAACCCAAAACTGCAAAAAAACCTAGCAAAAATTTATAAAAATAAAGATGTACCTCCGCTCTATATTCTAGAAATCAAAGCTTCTAATAATCAGATTATAATAGAAGAAGAAAGAAGTTTATACAAAGACAATATGACAGTTTCAAATATTCATTGGATTGCCAATAATCAACCGAAAAATAAAGATGTTTTGGTTCAAATTCGCTATCAACATAAAGCAATGCCAGCAAAAATAAAAGAAAAAAATAAAAATGAATTTGATATTGAATTTTCAAAACCTGTACGCGCTATCACTTCAGGTCAATCAGCGGTATTTTACCAAGACGATGAAATGCTTGGAGGAGGAATAATTGAATAGTATAAAGCTTGATACCAGTGCTCAATATATTCGTGGCGTAGGACCTACAATCGCCAAAAAATTGGCTAAGATCGGAATTTATACTGCCCGTGATCTTTTATTATATCTTCCATATAAATATAATGATTTAAGCAAAGTAATACCTATAAGTTCTTTGAAACCTTTGGATACAGCTATTATCAAAGCTAAGATAATTTCTATTCATACAAGTAGATCATTTCGTCGTCGTATTCATATTACGACAATACTTGTAAGTGATGATAGTGGATCAATAGAAGCAGTATTTTTTAACCAATCTTACCTTGAAAGAATCTTGAAAAATGGAGATGAACTACTGGTTATAGGAAAGGCTGATTTTAGTCATTCCAAGGGCTTGAAAATGATACTTCAAGTAAAAGGTTATGAAAAGCTTGAGGGCAAACAAGAATTTATACCAGAAATTGTGCCGGTATATAGCGAACGATCTGGGTTGTATTCCAAATGGTTTCGGGCTCGAATACGTACGGTTCTGTCTTTAACAGATAAACTTCCAGACCCTGTACCAGAAGAAATCAAAGATCGAGCTGATTTAATTAATTTTGATGAAGCTATTAAGCAATTGCATCATCCAGAAAGTATAGAGGCAGTAAAAGTTGCCAAAAGAAGAATAGCTTTTGATGAACTTTTCTTTATAGCTTTGACTGGTCTAATACAAAAAAAATCTCTGAAAGCCGAAAAAGGTTTAAGTTTAGAGTTAAAAAAACAAAAAATAAAAGAATTTACCCAAAACTTAGATTTTCAGCTAACCTCTGATCAAGACAAAACTGTAAAAGAAATCCTAACAGATTTATCCAAATCCAGCCCTATGAATAGATTGTTACAAGGGGATGTAGGTAGCGGCAAAACAATTGTTGCTGCAGTAGCAATCCTCAACACCATTGAAAACAGTTTTGGTAGTGCGATTATCGCACCTACTGAAATTCTGGCATTTCAACATTTTCAAACTTTAACTAAGATATTTAAAAAATATCCATACAAAATAGGACTTTTGACTAATGCATATATATTTATTATTGAAAAAGGTAAAGCCAAAGAGTTAAAAAAGACAGAAATGTATAAATTATTAGCTGACAAAGAAATAGATTTAATTATTGGTACACATGCAATAATTCAAGATAAGGTTTTGTTGCCAAATCTTGGGTTGGTCATAGTAGATGAACAGCACAGGTTTGGCGTAGAACAGAGAGCAGCTTTAAAAAGGAAAACTAAAGTATCTCCCCATCTTTTATCTATGACTGCAACTCCAATTCCTCGAACTCTATCTTTGGCTTTGTACGGTGATTTGGATATCTCCCAAATCCGTACTATGCCAGCAGGTAGAAAGCCAATAAAGACTAAAGTTGTACCACCGGACAAAAGATTAGCTGCATATGATTTTATTCAAAAACACATTGAGCAGGGTAGGCAGGTGTTTGTAATCTGCCCTTTGATCGATGAGTCAGATAAATTAGGTTTCAAGTCAGTCAAGCAGGAATTTGAAAAACTAGATAAAGAGATATTTCCACATCTTAAAATAGGGCTTTTGCACGGTAAATTGAAATCAGAAGAAAAACAGGAAGTAATGGCTAATTTCAAAGATAATAAAGTAAAAATCTTGGTATCAACTTCAGTTGTGGAAGTAGGGGTTGATATACCGAATGCAAATATTATGATGATAGAAGGTGCTGACAGATTTGGTCTTTCTCAACTACATCAATTTCGAGGTCGCGTAGGTCGTGATAAATATCAGTCATTTTGCCTTCTCTTTAGTGAATCTGCCGGAGAAATTGCACTTCGTCGACTCCAAGCAATGGAAGATACCAGTGATGGATTCAAACTTTCAGAAGTAGATTTGGAGATTCGTGGACCTGGAGAAGTATATGGCACTCGTCAGCACGGTATGCCTGATCTGAAATTTGCATCTTTACTTGATTATAAGTTAGTTAAAGAAGTACGGGATGCAGCAAATAGTGTGATAGATAAAATCGAAAATTATCCAGAACTAATAAATAAAATAAAAGAATTTCGCTCTTCCAAACACATGGAATAAAAAGCTCTATTTAATATATTTTAGGGTATTAGAACTATAGTTATTGAAAAGAAAAACCCCGCTTACGCGGGGTTTCAGATCAAATTAATTCATACTAAAAGCCGATCAGTTCTTTGCGAGATAGGTTATAACTTCGTCATATCTCGTCTGGTCGATTTTTTCTGTGTCGAGATAGTGCTTCATAAGTTGAGGTAAGGTGAAGACAGAATGCAGAGAATATTCTCTTTCTGCAAGCTGATCTTTTCCACCCTGTTCGCGATCTATAAGCACTAATACATCTTTGATCACGAGACCCTTTTCTTCCAGAATCTGGATAGCTTCCAGTTTGCTGTCTGCCTTGGTGATTAGATCATCGATTAACAAGACAGTTTGTCCTGCTTCGAAATCTCCCAAGACGCTGGCTCTGGTGCCGCGTTCTTTGACAGTAAGCCGTGGGGTAATCATCGGAATTCCGCTTTTGTGGCTGAAGACTGCGACAATCGGAGAAACCGAGATCGGTATGTCTGCGATGAGATCATAATCGATATCCGCCGATGCCTCGATCAAGGCTGAAACCACCATATTAAGCGAAGTCGGATGAGAACGGAGTACTCGCAGATCGATGTAGATCGGTGACAATGGAGCATCAGGATGCTTCTCGTGAAGCTTTAGTTTGAATGCCCCAAACTTAATTGCTCCGATCTTAAAAAGATCAGCTGCGATCATTCGAAGTAGATCATTCATATCCATATATCGCCTCCTTCTGCTCTTTCTTTACGAAGAGCGTGGGTCTCCATGGATACGGAATAAATACTGCACCAAAGCTGATAGCCCTTGCTCCGAGTGTTCGAAGTCGAGCTATATCAGAGAATTCCCAGATACTTGGTCCTATCACTGGAGTTGATGATATACGCACTAATTTATTTACCAAATTCCATGTGAGTGGTTGGGCCAGTTTTCCGGAAACTCCACCACCCCCTAGGTGAGCCAATGGACTTTTTCGGTCAGAAAAAACCTTTGTCCAAGGCACGCTGTTTATGGAGAGTGCGTCTACTAATCCCCCAACATCCTGGAGAATCTGTTCAACTTCATGGACGACTGACAGCTTCAGAATCAATGGGAATCGACTAATTCCCCTTACTGCTTGGATGCTCTCAACTACTTTGTGGGTGTTAGTGAGAAGATCATCGGGGGTATTGGGGCATGAAGCATTGATCTCCAGACCGACAAGATCAAAGTCATTTAGCATTCTAGCCATATCTGCCAGTTCTTGAGGTTCTCCCAATATTGAGCCCATTAGGGGAATTCTGGTTCTGTCTACACTGAGACCGATGTTCTTACACCACCAGTCGATGCCAGGATTTGTTAAGCCCACGGCATTAACAGTACCCCCGGGAAGTATCCGTACGCAACCGAACGGATTGTACCAACGCAAGTTTCCTTTGCGGGGTTCTCTGGTCAGGGTTTTGATAACTACGGTGAAAAGCGATGGATCAAATAGACCCATCCATTTAAGGGGTTGTTCCCATAGCCAGCCCTTACCATCAAATGCCAAGGCCCCGCTTGCTGCCATGTACTCAAAGCTGAAGTCATTAGAAAGACTGATCATGAGTTACCTCCTTAACTTTCTTTCTCTGCCAGTGCTTCCGCGATCTCTTCGGCAATGCGTTTCGCTGCATCTGCAGGATTGCCGATACCTTCTGGTGGTTTGCGAATCGGACGACCGATTATTACAAAGTCAGATCCAGCTCTGATCGCATCACCTGGATTCAGAATCCGCTTTTGGTCATCAGTCGCTGCCCATCCAGGTCTGATACCGGGAGTTGCCACAAGAAATTCTGGTTGGCAGTATCTACGGATCGCTTCGGCCTCCAGAGCAGAAGCAATGACGCCGTCAAGACCACATTCTTGAGCCAGCCAGGCGAGATGACGAACTATGAAGTTCTCCATCCGATCTCGCTTGATTCCTGCAAGCTCATCGGGATCTAAGATGTTGAGCTCCTCCATAATTCCTATCTCAACTAGTGCATCATAATCAAGAGTGGTCAAGAGAGTCACCCCAAAAATCTTTGGACGCTCTTCAAGGCTCGCAGACTCAGCCACTTCCCTTACAGCTGCTACGGCCCCTTTCATCATTGCCGAACCGCCCAAGCAGTGGACGTTGAACATTGATACGCCCAATTTGGTGATAGCTCGGGAAGCGCCTTCAACCGTATTCTTGATGTCATTGAGTTTAACATCCAAAAGTACCCTTCCCTTGAGTAGTTCAAAGAGATGGCGAATTCGTTGCAGTTTATGACTGGATTCATCCCAGTCCAGCGTGATCAGCTCTACGAGCATAGAATATATGAACTCGAAACCGACCTTGAAAAGACCAACGAACGGAGAAAGCTGTTCCACGAGAGAGATAGCTTCCTCGACATTGTCCACATCCAGTGCGACAATGATACGTTTTCCAGCTTGTGCTGTATCCATTAATAGTTCCTCCTTTCAGGTATTTGGACACAGTAACAGATTTATATCAATTTAGATTGTAAAGGTTCAGATAGTAGATAATACCATAGAAAAGTTTATATTGAAATAAAATCAAAAAAGACTCCAAAAAAGGTCTTTTTAATTTCTGTGCAGTGTCACGTATATTCTCTCGCGTATATTCAAAATTTTGAAAACGCGATTAGAAAACGTGACTACCACGTTTCCGTTCCACTATGTGGAACAGGATATACGTGGTGGTAGCGCCACGGGGAATCGAACCCCGCTTTTCAGCTTGAAAAGCTGATGTCCTAACCGATAGACGATGGCGCCATAATTGGCGTATAGCAAATAGCGAATAGCATATAGCTTATGGCACATAGCATATAGAAAAAACTAAACTATAGAAATTTTGATTTCCTACTTGGATATTTTAACATTTTTTTGAGCGTTTATCAATACTAAACTATGATAAGATCTTTTATATTATCAAAGGTTGCGTCTCCAATGCCTTTGACGTTTTTGACTTCCTCTATTGATTTAAATCCGCCGTGAGATTCGCGATAGGTGATAATAGCACTAGCTTTTACTTCTCCGATTCCCGGTAAAGATTCCAATTCAGTTTGACTAGCTATATTAATATTTATCTTTCCAGTTTGGGTACCCTGAACGCTTCCGTAGTTATTATCAAGAGTTACTCCTCCACGCGCTGCCTGTGTAGATATTTCATCACCTAATATTGGAATATAAAACTTATCCCCATCTTTTAACTTTTGAGCCCTGTTTACTGTTTGGGCTACTAAGTTTGTATCTACTGTTTTGGTAAATCCTCCAGCAATCTGAATCAAATCTTCGAGAATACTTCCCTCAGCCAATTCATAAACACCCGGAGTTACTACGGCTCCCTCTATATCAACTTGAATCTTTTCTAATACCTCTTGTTTTTCTGGTTCTTTGACTTCGAGTTTTGAGTTTTTATTACTTTTGGTAAATAAAAAAATACCGCTCCCAACCATTATTAGGACTAAAACTATTCCTATATGGATTCGGTATTTTTCAAGAAAATGCATAAAATTACATATATATAATAGCACATTTATTTGTTTTAAATTACAGATATTAAAATAAAAAATCTCCTCTTGAGGAGATTTGATTTTACAAAATTGCCGGTGGATGGATTTGAACCACCGATCTAGGATTGTGAATCCACATGCTTTAACCACTTAGCTACACCGGCAGGTTTGAGGTGGCCTGAAAAAAAAGATTTTTTGCACGCTTCCCGATCTCTAAATTCCAAGCCACCCCATCACATAATTCAGAGGTGATAGCGTAAATATCAATAATATTTTAGCTGTATTCTGATTTTTTGGCAATAAAAAAAGAAAAAACCTCGTTTGCAACGAGGCTGGCCAGAGACTAGCTAAATGGGTTTCCATAACTCCACGGAATTCTATCGATAATTAATATTAAACCCACGACTACACAAAGCCCAAAGAAGATATCCATTGTTTTACCTCCAGAAGATCAGGATGTTTATATTATACTATTCTTTTTCAAAAAATAAAGTCCCGACTAAAGCGTCGGGACCAGATATCCTTCCTTCACAATCCGAGTCCTAGGCAGCTACCTTCTTCAAGTATTTTATCATCCAATCGCGATGAAAAAACACTATCAACCCTCCCTTCCTAGTGCCGATTGGCCGGGGGTGCTGTCTTTGACGTTGGATTTTCATAGTTCCTCCCTTTGGAACTATAAAAGTATAGCACTTAAATATTAAAAAGTCAATATAAATACCAGTTTTAGTATTTCTTCTTTTTAGTTATAATTAAATAAAGGAGGCGATTGAAATGACAGATAATTTGAAAATTGATGCAATAGTACCTGCCTTTAATGAAGGATCTACTATAGCTGAAGTTACTCAAGTGATAGCAACTCACCCGCAAATTAACAAAGTAGTGGTGGTAGATGACGGCTCCAGTGATAATACTGCACAGAATATCAAGAATCTAATAGAAAAAGATTCACTTCAAGGTAAAGTGTTGTTGGTTGAGCAGGAGAACTCTGGTAAAACCAAAGCAGTTGAGGTTGGTCTTCATAAAACTACCAGTTCAATAATCTTAATGCTCGACTCTGATCTTATTGGTTTGACACACGAGCACATATCAGCCCTAATCGATCCGATAATGGATGGAAAAATAGTGATGACAATCGGTCTTTTTAAATCTGGTAGATTTATTACAGACCTAGCTCATAAGACAAATCCAAATTTGTCTGGTCAAAGAGCTATGAAGAGAGAATGTCTGGAAGCTGTTGATTGGCAGGAAACCAAAGATTTTGGTTTAGAGTCACATCTGACTGATTTAATTAAAACTAAAAACTGGAAAATCAAATGGGTTGATCTCAAAGGTATGACCCATCGGATGAAAACTGAAAAGCGTGGTTTTTGGCACGGATGGAAGTCACGTTTTCAGATGTATTGGCAGATCTTTATAAACGATCTCAGTCGGCAGACAGGATGGAGTACATGGTTTAGAAAGAAAAAAAATTAATTCCAACCCCACATATCACGGGGTTTTTTGATTGACAAAAACTAAAATTTATACTAATATAGTACTCTTGTTGGTCCCCGTACGGGGATAGGTCATTAACAAGTTGTAAAAAAAGTAACCGCAAATCTTATTTATTTTATATATAAAATAAATATGAGTAATTGGGAGGTAATATGCCTCAAGTTTTAGAAGGAAATACAGTTGGAGTTTCGCATCTATCGGTGATTGAAACTTATCTCACAGAGTGTGACCTACCAAGAGATGGTTTGGTCGCGCGATCTGCTAGAGATCATCTAGTGGAAATAAATGAAAAACTTGGACAACATGAGGATGAAGATATCCTTGTAGGTATTGCACTAACCCGTGCGATTGCTAACTGGCGAGCTATGATGTTGCTCGGAGATTTTGGTGATGATATTCACCGAGCGCAAATGAAGTTTGAGATCAAAAAGATTTCAAAATTTCTTAACCGCCAGTATCGTAACAAGTTTTTCCTTTTGGGTCAGAGACCTAAAAGAAATATAACCGAATACATTGAACGTTTGACACCACACGGTGTTGTCATATAATTATCTCGGTTACCAAGCCCCGTAAACCAACGGGGCTTTTTTTGACGGTTGCATTAAAAAATTATACTATTAAATAAGATAATAATAACTCCCAAAATTTGGGAAATATAGTGTATTTGTACTATAAGAGGGGCAAATGGATACAAAAAAAATTATTAAAAAACGAGTTCTCATAGTAGAAGATGATTTACTTCTGGCGCGTATGTATCAGAAAAAGTTTGATATTGAAAATTTCCAAGCAGACATTGTAACTAGAGGTAGAGAAGCTATAAGTAAAGCTCGAGATAACTATGATGTGATAATTTTAGATATATTATTACCAGAAATTGACGGTTTTGAAATTCTTAAGGAATGGAAGTCCAAGGAAGAAACTAAAAAAATTCCAGTTTTAATTTTAACTAATCTCGGTACGTCTCAAGTATTAATTAGAGAGGGTATGAAGCTTGGAGCTGAAGATTATTTTATTAAATCCAAAGTCTCAGCTCAAGATGTGATTGATAAAGTAAAAAAGATATTGAAGAAAAAATAACTGCATGGATCAAAAAACTAAAGTCAAGGAAAAACTTAAAGTAGAAAGTTTATATAAGATCTCTCAAATAGCTGCTCGATCTGCAGGATTAGATGATTTATGGGATCCATTATTTGAAGAGATTTTGAAGATAATGTGCGTAGATGCAGGAACTCTGTTGATCTTAGAGGATAGTAGATTGATTCGAAAGGTAGCAGTTGGACTAGATCCAGAGATAATGAAAGAGCCACCAATAGAGATCGGTGAAGGTATTTCTGGTAAGGTTGCTGAAACTAAAAAACCGATAGTACATAAAGATCTATCAAAAGCTCAGATTGCCTCAAAAATTGTCGGAAGGCGAGATTTCCACTCTTTGATTACTGTGCCTATGATGACTCGCAATCAATTAGTAGGAATAATGAGCATTTTCACTAAAAAGGAACGAAAATTTTCAGATCAGGATTTGTCGCTTTTTTCAACAATTGCTAATCAGGCAGCTATGGCTATTGTGAGTATAGAAAATACTAAACTTATAGAAGAAAATCTAGTCCAAATTCGTCAACTTACAGCTTTAAACGAGATCGCGAAGACGGTTAGTCATTTTACAAATTTTTCAGAGATACATTATACGATATCAGGAATAATAGCTGGGTTGTTTGGTGCTGAAAAATGTTTTTTTATCTTAGAAGAAAACGGTGAACTCAAAGCAAAACATCCAGGATTCGGAATTGCTGATGATATTTTAGAAAAAATAAAAATAGATGTTCATAACGATAGTTTATTGATAAATAAAGTTTTTTTCGGTGGGCAGGGTACTGTAGAAGCTAACTATAAACAAGAGCGCGAAGGTATAATTCCTACAGATATTGGTCAAATTCACTCTTTGATGCTTGCACCACTGCGTTTTAAAAATCAAAGTTTAGGGGTTGTAATTGTTGCTAGTAGTAAAGCTAATAATTTTGATCAAAAAAATCTAAGTTTTTTAAATACTCTTGGCAGTCAAGTTGCATCAATACTTAGTTTGGCTCGGGCATATCAAGTTATAGAAGAATCCAAAAAACAAGATGAAGCTATACTTGAAAGTATTGCTGAAGCTGTATATGCAGTAAACAATGAAGGTAAATATATTTTAGTTAATAAAACCGCTCAACTTCTTACTGGCTTTGATCAAAGTGAGTTGTTAAAGAAAAAAGCCAGTGATTTTATAAAATTTGTTGATAAAGATCTAAAACCCATAGGTAAAACTTCTTGCCCGGCTTTGGAAGCACTGTATGGAAAAAAAGTTTTGTCTGAAAAAAATGATGTATATATTCAAACCAGAAGTAAACAGCTGATACCAGTGACTTATAATGCTGCCCCGATATTAAATCCAGAAAATAAAATTATCGGTGGGATAGTGGCCTTCTCAGATATAAGCCGTGAATTACAAGTAGAAAGAATGAAACAAGAACTTATTTCAATTGCTAGTCATGAATTAAAAGCTCCAGTTACTGCTATGCAGGGGTATTTGGAGATGCTTATAAGCGGAGATATACCTAAAATAGAAGGAGAAGCCAAAACAACCTTACACGATTTATTGACAATAAACAAACGATTAATTGATCTAGTAGAGGATTTGTTAAATGTATCCCGAATAGAACAGGGCAGGATGAAATTTGATATTAAAAAAGTTAATATTATTCAAATAGTTCAGGCAGTACATAAAGAATATGTTAATATGGCTAAGCAAAAATCAATAGAATTAATTGTTGAGATTAACAGTAAAAACGAGCTATATATCCAAGCAGATGAAACTAGAACACATGAGATTATTAGCAACCTAATGAGTAATGCGATTAAGTATACGCCAAAAGGAAAGGTTGTGCTAAAATTAATAGAGAAGCCCCAAAAAATAGTAATTGAGATTTCAGATACAGGGGTGGGTATGAACAAAGAACAACAATCTCATTTATTTGAAAAGTTTTATAGAGCCAAAAATTCGGAAGTTGAAGATGTAGGTGGAACTGGCCTTGGTTTGTATATCACAAAGCAAATAATAAAAAATATGAAAGGTGAAATTTGGATCGAGAGTGAATTGGGTAAAGGAAGTAAATTTAGTTTTAGTTTGCCTAGAGCAAAATAAGAAATAAGTAAATAAAGATTACAATGAAAAATTATAAAAAAATCAAGGTTTTTTCAACTCCTACTTGTCCGTATTGCCAAATAGTCAAAGATTTTTTAGCTAAAAACAGCATAAAATTTGAAGATGTTAATGTAGATAAAGATGAAAAAACAGCTAAGGAATTAATTGATATTTCTGGACAGATGGGTGTACCAGTAACAGTATTTGAAAAAGAAGATGGTGAAAAGCAGATAATTATTGGTTTTGATCAGGCGGCTTTAGAAGATGCTTTGAAAAATTAAATATACAAATGCAAAGAAAAAAAAGTTTTTTTAAATCCTTATTTTTAGTTTTAATTATTCTTATTTTATTAGGTTTTGCTTGGTATATGAATGGCGGTAGTTTTGGTATTGATAGGCAAGGTGGTGATATCCAAATTACTCAAGGTGTTAAACATGCAATACCATTGGAAGATATTGTAGATAGAGGAGCAGGTAAAGATAGCATCCCATCAATAGATAATCCAAAGTTTGAATCAGTGACAGAAGCTGATAATAATTTAGAGGATTCAGATCAAGTAGTCGGAGTAATAATTGAAGAGGTTGCTCGAGCTTACCCTATGCAATATTTAAAATGGCATGAGGTAATAAATGACAAGACCAGTAACACACCCATAGCTATAACTTATTCTCCTCTTACGGGTACAACTAATGTATTTGTCCGCAAAGTTAATAAACAGTTAATATCTTTTGGGGTATCTGGTAAGTTTTATAACAATAACAACTTGCTTTATGATAGGTTTAGTCAGAGTCTATGGACTCAATTAAATGGTTCTGGTGTTGTTGGAGAGATGACCGGAGTTACTTTAGATCAAGTTCAAAATTTTGTATTTACTTGGGGTAAATGGAAAACTCATTATCCAGATTCAAAGATAATGTCTCGGGATACCAGCTATTTTCGCAGTTATAATATAGATCCATATTACGAATATAGTCAGATTGACAGCGTGTATTTTCCAGTAGCTTATGAGGATAAGCGAATTTTTGCGAAAAAAATCGTATATGGTGTTGGCGATAACAGTAAGTACCAAGCTTATACTGAAGAAAACTTACAAAAACAAGGTGTAGTTAATGGCGAAGTTGGAGATTTAAAATATGTATTAATATGGGATACTGATCGCGGCATTCTACGAGCTTACGATAGAGTGCTTGAGGATGGGAGAGAGCTGGAAATTGAAAAAAAAGCTGATAAATATTATGACAACGAAAGTGCACAATGGAGCTTGGAAGGTAGGGGAATTTCAAAAAATAATTCAGATCTTTCATTACAAACAATATTTCCTACCCGAACTTTTTGGTTCTCATGGGTAGCATTTTATTCAAATACTGAAGTCTTTATATAAATAAAACATTCAATAACTATAGAAAGGTGGAGTATGGATCATATCGTACTTACAGGGGAGAATTTCAAAAAACAGGTTTCAGATAATAAGAGTATAGTGCTCGTAGATTTCTGGGCTCCTTGGTGCGGACCCTGTAAAATGATTAGTCCTATACTAGACGAAATCAGCGAAGAATATTCGGGAAAAATTAAAATTGCTAAATTAAACGTTGATGAAGCTGGCGAAGTTGCCACCAAATATAATATAATGAGTATTCCAACCATTTTATTTTTTAAAAAAGGAAAAGTGTTTGACCAAATTATCGGGATGCAGGATAAAAAAAACATTACTGATAAAATCGATGAATTAATTAAGTAATATGAACATATATGATGTAATTATTATTGGGGGTGGCTGTGCGGGTTTTCCAGCAGCTTTGTATACATCTAGAAGATCACTTAGAACTCTGGTGCTTTCTAAGGATTTAGGTGGTCAGATTTCAACAGCTAGT
>JBDRDK010000035.1:0-8167 GCA_043820855.1 bacterium | reverse complement strand
TATGGACAATCAAAATCCTTTAGATAATATGAGTGAAGAGGACTTACAAAAACTCAAGAAAGCTTTTCAAGATAAGATGTTCGCTGATCTGGGGCTTGAAAAGCTTCCAGAAGATGAGAAAAAAAGTTTTCTTCAAAAACTAAGTCAAAAGGTCAATGAAAGTATTTTAAACACTCTTATAGTAAACTTAGATGAAGTCCAAGTTAATGATTTAGATAAACAAATGGAAATTGCGCAAAATGACGAAGAGCGAGCTCGGATTTTTCTTGAATCAGCAAAGAATATTCCAGATATAAAAAAGAAAATTACAGACGCATTGCAAGAACTTTACCAACAAATGATTAAATTATCTAAGAAATTTGACGAAGAACACCCGCCAAAAGAGTAATTGAGTTACTAAGTTATTGAGTTATTAAATAAAAAAATTCCCTTGAAAGCTAGGGAATTTTTTGTTCTTAAATTCTGTTGTGTCATCTTGAATTTATTTTCCCAAGGGGAAGCCTTTGGCTCAGCGTCTCTTCTTTAGATCCTGAACCCCATTCGGTAGGTTCGACGAGCTCACTACAAGCGAGCTCAGGGCAGGCAAGTTCAGGATGACGCAGTAGCGTCAGTTCAGAGTGACGTTAATTGTTAACTGTTAATTGCCAATAACCAATCACCAATAACTGATAACTAAATTATTCTTCCTCTGCGTTGATCTGGATTGTACGGGTTTTGGTTTTTTCCTCTTTAGGAATTTTAATCGTTAGTACCCCATTTTTTAAAGAAGCATTGGTTTTTTCAGAATCTATGCCAGTAGGCAGAGTAAATTGTCTGGCAAAAGCGCCCCAGTAACATTCTTGAGCAAAGAAATCCTGATCTTTGACAGTTTCTTCTTGCTTTCTTTCGCCTTTGATAGTAAGTATGCCATCAGTTACTGAAACATCTAAATTTTCTGGTTTTACTCCAGCTATCGGTGCCTTAATAAGTACATCATCATTGGTTTGATATACATCTATCGCGAGTTGGCCTTCGTAATCTTGCATCCAATCTTCCGACTCATCTCTGGTCTTTATCTTTTTTTCATCATTCTTGGAAGCAAATATTTTTGACACCTTACCGTCTTTTTTACCGAACATTTAACCCCTCCGCTCCCACGCATCCCTTGCAAAGCAAGGGTGCTGGGAAGCCCCGCACCGTCCTGCCTGTCGGGGGACTGGTGCGCGGGCGCGTTAAACATATATTGCCCAGAAAGTCCGCCTGTCGTCGAATCTATAGAAAATTAAACACAGGTGGACGCTCCCTGATTACAGAAGCTTTTATTTATAATCTTTAACTCTATATTTTTATTCTACCTTAATTATAATTATAAACAAGTTTTAAGCTACTTGCAAAAAATCAAAATTTAACCTATAATATGCAAATTAGTGTAAAATACTAAATAAGTTACTAAGTGATTCAGTGATTGAGTTAATGAGAATCATTTAATAACTTACTAACTTTATAACTCAATAACTAAGTATGTAATTATGAAACCGGAAATATCATTCGTAATTCCCTTTCTCGACGAAGAGAGAAACCTTACCCCATTATGTAAGCAGATTTCTGATGTGATGAATAAGTTAAAAAAGAGCTATGAAATCATCTTGATTGATGATGGTAGCATTGATCGTTCTTTGCAAGAAGCCAGGACGATAGCAGCTAAAAATAATAATATAAAAATAATTGTATTTAGAAGAAACTTTGGTAAAAGCGCTGGCTTTTCTGCTGGTTTTGGCCAGTCTAGTGGTAAGTATATAATTAGTATGGATGCTGACTTGCAGGATGACCCTAAAGAAATTCCCAGATTTATTAAAAAGCTAGATGAAGGATTTGATCTGGTAGTTGGTTGGAAGAAAAAAAGACACGATACTGCTTTTTTTGTAAACTTTTCTAGAGTTGCTAATTGGCTTATCAGGCGTAGTACCGGATTGAAAATACATGATCTAAACTGTGGCTTCAAAGCTTATCAACGTGAACTAGCTAAAAGTTTAAATTTATACGGTGAACAATTTAGATTTATTCCAGTATTTGCTAAAATCAGAGGTTTTAGCATATGTGAGATTCCGGTCACTCACCATGCGCGTAAATTTGGTAGATCCAAATACAGCGCTAAAAAAGTATTAAAAGGCCTTCTCGACTTTTTTACTGTGTTGTTCTTTTCTGGTTTTGGTACAAGGCCTATGCACTTTTTTGGCGGGATCGGCCTCGGGGGTTTTGGCCTTGGTTTTATTATCGCTTTTGTGTTGGCTTTTCAAAAAATTGTATACGGTTACTCTCTTTCTGATAGACCGTTGTTGCTTTTGGCAGCATTGCTTATGGTGTTTGGCGTACAGTTGATTTCTATGGGTATACTTGGAGAAGTGATCTTAGATAGAACCCTGAAATCATCTGACACCTACGCAATTCGAGAGATAATAAAGAGAAGAAAATGAAAATAAGCGTTATAGGTGCAGGTTACGTTGGTTTGGTGACCGCTGTTGGTTTAGCTCAAAGTAGCCACAAAGTAACTTGTGTTGATAAAGACCCGGACAAAATCAAGAAACTACAACTGGGTAAAATTCCAATTTTTGAATACGGCTTAGAGTTGAAAATGCAAAAAGCTGTAAGTAAAAAATTGCTAGATTTTACCACAGATATTCAAAGCGTTGTTCACAATTCAGAGATTATCTTTATCGCAGTCGGTACTCCAGAAAAAAGCGGAGGAGCAGCTGATTTGCGAAGTGTGAAAGCAGTGATTAAACAGATAGTTAAATTATCTTTAGAAAGTAAGATAATCATTATAAAAAGTACGGTTCCGGTAGGCACAGCCGAAGAGATGAATAATGTAGTCAAAAAAAACAAAAAACCTGATATTCAAATCTCTATAGTATCTAATCCAGAATTTCTGCAACAAGGAAAGGCTCTCGAAGGTGTATTAAAACCAGACAGGATTGTAATAGGTGCAAAAAATCAAAAAACTCAAAAAATTATCAAAGGTTTGTATAAATCGACCCAAACCCAATTTATATTAACTGATAATGCTAGTGCTGAATTAATAAAATATGCTTCTAATTCTTTTTTAGCAACCAAGATATCATTTATCAATGAAATGGCTGATTTATGCGAAAAAACTGGAGCAGATATAAAACAAGTAGCTTTGGGAATGGGCTTGGATCCGAGAATAAACCCACATTTTTTAAATGCAGGTATTGGGTACGGTGGTTCATGTTTTCCAAAAGATACCAAGGCCTTGTATCATATTGCCAGAGGTGTGGGAAATCGTTTTAAATTACTCGAAGCAGTAATTGAAGTAAACCAAATCCAGAAGTTTAGATTTCTTGATAAGGTTAGGGCGATTCTTGGAAGATTTAAAAACCAAAAAATCGCTATATTGGGGTTGGCATTTAAAGGAGATACAGACGATATCCGAGAGTCAGTAGCTGTTGAAATTTGTAAATATTTACTGGATAAGCAAGTTACGCTTAGTGCCTTTGACCCCCAAGCTATGCTAAATGCCAAGAAAGTATTACCAAATATTAATTACTGTACTGATCCGTATAAAGCAGCGAGAAATGTCGACGCCATTTTAGTATTAGCAGAATGGAAGGATTTTAAAAAATTAGATTTTGTTAAACTACAAAAAGTAGCTAGAAAACCGTATATTTTTGATGGCAGGAACTTTTTAGATAAAAATAAGATAAAAAAAGCTGGATTTAAATACTTTGGTGTTGGATTACAAGATGACTTCTAATCACAAAAAATATAGTTCGAAAAATCCCATACAAAAACTACTAATCTTAAGGTTTTTAAAAACAATTAGTAGATTGGTATCAAAGATCGACGCCGAAACACTATTAGATATAGGTAGTGGAGAGGGCTTTGTGTTGAAATCCATATTAGCGGATAATAATTTGCAAGCTACAGCACTAGACCCAAATGAAAACGCACTTATCGAACTAAAAAAAAGATTACCAAACGTTCAAATAAAAAACGACTGCATAGAGCATATTCCATATAAAGACAACAGTTTTGATCTAGTGGTATGTTGTGAAGTGCTTGAACATTTAGAAGAGCCTGCAAGTGCTTTAAAAGAACTAAAAAGGGTAGGTAGAAATTATATCTTAAGTGTACCCAATGAACCGTGGTTTTCTGGTATGAATTTAATGCGAGGTAGACATATTACAAACCTGGGTTGTCATCCAGAACATGTTCAAAAATGGAGTACAAAAGCGTTCACCAAGTTTGTTGGCAGAGAATTAAAAATTATTGAGGTTAAATCAAGCTTTCCCTGGACAATAATTCTTGCAGTAAAATGAAACAGATGTTTACAAAAATCAAACCGTATTTTCAGGCCATAGTAATAATTTTAATTGTTTTTTTTATCGGTAAGATCTTATGGGATAACTGGAGTGAGCTTCAAGATTTTGATTGGCAGATAAATTGGTGGTATTTTATTTTGGCGATCATGTTTCATACATTAAGCTTTTTTGTGCTGGGTTTTTCTTGGAATAGGATTTTGACTGAAGTTTCCGGGCAAACACTGGATACTAAAAAAGTTTGGAAGATATTTTTCACCTCTCAAATTATTCGATATATTCCAGGAAATGTCTGGTCATTTATTAATCTTGGAGTAGCCAACAGTGAAAAACTGGGAATACGCAAAACCCATACACTGCTTGCTATATTTATTGAGATAGCGCTTAGAATGGCAGTTGGTGCTTTGATCTCAGTGATTGTGCTATATGAAATATTCCACAAATTTTCATTATTTTATTATGCGATACTGGTAATTACTGTGTTTGGAGCTCTGTTTGTGATCTTTAATCAAAAAATATTAAATAGCATACTAAATTGGTTGTTTCGCAAAAAAGGTGAAAACTTTATTTCCCAAGCTAAATTTAAGAAAAGAACTCTAGTTGGTTTATCGGGGATATTTGCTTTGCATTGGATAGTTTTTGGGATTGGTTTATATTTTTTAATAATTTCTTTGGGTATAGATATCTCGATTTATAAAGCAATAGGTGTTGATATTCTTTCTTGGATAGTCGGCTACTTGAGCTTAATCACGCCTAGCGGGGTAGGTGTACGAGAAGCAACTATGATTATTCTACTTTCACCGTATATGACTGTTGCTATTGCTACTGTAGTAAGTTTGTTGGCTCGTTTGATGTTTGTTATAGGAGAGCTACTTAACCTTGGTTTAGTATATATTTTTACTAAAGAAAAATAATTTGAGCTTTCTTGATTTAGTTTTTCCTAAAAAATGTGTAGGGTGTGGTAGAGAAGGTTTTTATCTTTGTACTTGTTGCAAGTCCAAGATAATATTAGTCAGGCAACCTTTTTGTCCTGCTTGTCACAAATTGACCCCAGGAGGTCAATATTGTTCCCGATGCAGACCGCATTTTGCGCTTACTGGTGTTTTGATAGCTGCTCATTATGACAGTCCACTCAAAGAAGCGGTCCAATCCTCCAAATATCAAAAAATTCATACTTTATACGAAGAATTAATAGATTTACTTCTGAAAAGATTTCAATTAGGTCTGCCAAGGGGTAAGTTATTGTTTTGTCCAGTGCCGCTTTATTTGAGTAGACAATCTGCCCGAGGTTTTAATCAAGCTCAATTTCTTACCAAACCCCTAGCTTCTGAATTAGATATAAATGTTTTACAGGGGTTAGAAAGAATTAAAAATACAACTTCTCAGACCAAGTTATCTCAAAAAAAACGTTTTGAAAATGTTAAAGACGCTTTTCAATTTAATGGTGATAAAAGTAAAGTTTATGGCAAAACCATACTTTTAGTAGATGATGTTATTACTACCGGCGCTACTTTGTCGTCTGCAGCAATACCCCTGCTTGCTGCTGGAGCACGCAATGTCTGGGGCGTAGTCCTTGCTAAGCGTTAAATTATGTTATAATACTTTTTCATTTGTTCTATTACAATTAGGAGGAAATACTGATGGTTCGCTATTCACGACTTTTAGTAGATCTCGATGGTTGTACGTCTGATACCTGGAAACACACTTTAGAAGTATTTCAAATCATCGAGGAAGAGCTTGGAATGTTATTAGACCTAAAGCAATTAAAACTGCTTTTGGGCAGAGGCGATAGCTGGATCCACTGCTGTATGGACTTGTTCCCAGGTCATAGCGCCGAAGAATTTCTTTTTATGGCCAGCAATAATGCGGAGCTAATTAATAGCGTTCAACTAACCATGGCGATTCCTGAGATTCCTGAGATTTTTAGGGAATTTCGGCAAAAACACAAAATCCAAATTGCTATTGTGACTAATCGGCAGACACAGCATGGGTTAGAGGTCATTTTGTCCAAATCTGGTTTGGTAATCGGCGACACTATCGACCTCATTGTTTCCTTAGAAGAAGGAATTAGGCCTAAACCAAATCCAGATCTTTTTTATCGTGCTATGCAGAAACTCGGCGTGAGGAGACAAAGCAAGATAGATCGAAGAAGTTGCTTAGTAGTCGAAGATGCTTGCAATGGTTTGGATGCGATTAGTTCGGAGCTGGACACCTGCGCAGTTTTATGGGGTTATGGCACACGAGAACAATTGCAACAATCAAAACCAACGTATTTTGCTGAAACTGTTCAAGGTCTAAAAAGAATCATACTCGGAGAGGTTCGATAACCTCTCTTTTTTGTTTAGAGAGCCAAATTCTCGAGGACTATTTCTTCCAGAGCTTCAAAGGTTTGAGCACCGACTAGTTGAGAGCCGTTTATGTATAGGGCTGGAACACCAGTGATGTTTAAGGTTTGTCCATATGTTAGGTCGTCTTGGATATTGTCAGCGATATTTTTAGATTCCATATCTTTTTGAAATTTATCAGTATCTAGTTCCAATATCTTTGCATATTCTATGAATTTATTGGTTGGATCATTTAAACTGGACCAATCATCTTGCATTTCAAATAACATATCATGATATTCAAAATACTTACCTTGTTTACCTGCTGCTTCTGCTGCGTAAGCTGCCGCATTAGCGTTTTGGTGCATATCAAGAGGAAAATCACGAAAGACATATTGTATATTATCTGGGTACTTTACTAATATTTTTTTTACTACTTCCGCGTTTGTTTTACAGTATGGACACTGAAATTCTGAAAATTCAATTATAGTGATCGACGCATCTTCTGGGCCAAGTATATAGTTATCACCTATCTTGATATCACCATTTGTATTACTGTTACTATTTGAATTAGAATCACTTTTTTTCCAGAAAAGAAAAAAGAGCAAAGCAGCAGTGACCAAGACCACTACAATAAAAATAGTTGTTGATGTTCTGTCTTTTTCCATGGAATTTAAAATAAGTTTTTCTTTAATGGAATCCCTTCGTAGCCCTGCGAAATTTTAATGAAGTGGGGCGAAGAGGGATAATAAATCTATATTACCAGAAAAATTCTATAATGCAATTCTGAGCTTGCCTAGTACCGGACTTTGTTCTGGTTCAGGGTTGATTTTACCTCTTAAAAATGCTAAAATCACGACAGTGGATAGTTATTGGTTATTTCAGCCAGAGACTTCAACCATAGGCCGACAGTCTTCTGGACTAGATCGTCCTTTGGACGAGGTTATTGGTTACTAGTAACTATCAACTAGTCACTAATAACTGCTATTTGGAGAGGTGTCCGAGTGGTTTATGGAGCTGGTCTTGAAAACCAGTATGGACGCAAGTTCATCGTGGGTTCGAATCCCACCCTCTCCGCCATTAAACTTCGCTAACGCTTTGCTTAATTATGCATTACACGTATATCCTAAAAAGCAAAAGTCAGCAAGGTGCGATTTATATAGGGTCAACACATGATTTGGAGATCAGATTAGCTCGACATAACGATCCAGCAAATAAGAAATACAGCAGAAGATACGCGCCTTGGGACGTCGAGACATATATTGGGTTTCAAACCATAGAAGAAGCAGAACGATTTGAGAAATACTTAAAATCTAACTCTGGTAAAGCGTTTATGCGCAAAAGGCTGTTATCCGGGAATTTTAAAGAATCGTTAAAGAAGTTTAATAATGCAAGAGGAAAGAGTTGTGCGTAGCATTTGCGAAGCATCAACCCTCTCCGCCATTTGATTTTCTGATTTTTTAGAATAGATTTAAAAAATGCAGAAGCACTCATGGTCTTCGACTATTCAACTTAAAATGAAAAAAT
>JBDRDK010000034.1:0-3409 GCA_043820855.1 bacterium | reverse complement strand
CAATTTGAGAAATAAAAACCACAAAAAAACCTCACTTACGCAAGGTTTTTTGTATTACTTCGAAAAGTAAATTAAGCTAATTTTACATTTTTTGCAGCTGGTCCTTTTTCTCCATCCACAACGTCAAATTCGACTTTCGCTCCGACTTGAAGCGCATCAAACGTAACACCGCTTAAATCTTTAGAATGAAAGAAAAGGTCTTTTGTCTCGCCTTCACGGGAAATAAATCCAAATCCTCTATCTGTTTTATTTTTTATTGTTCCAGTCATAGTATGTTTGTCTCCTTTCTGTCTGCATTATAGCAGGTTTCTCAAACAATTTTTTGCATGTACCCCCATACTGAATGATTTCCAACTACTAGTCAAGGGTTATGAGGCTATTTTCAGTCAAATATTAGTTCGAAATCGTTGAATTTGAGTTATCAGAGGTTTATAAGAGGAAGACGTCTAATTCTATTTTCTTGACTTTAGTTCTAAAAATGGTAATATCGCACTAGGACGATATAGATATACTATTTTCAAATTATCTATTTATTCACTTCTATGAGTAATATTATTGAAGAAGCAAGAAATAACGCTGCTAGAAGAGATGAAGAAGCAAGAAATAACGCTGCTAGAAATGAAGCTTCCCTAATTGAATCCCAAAAAAAACTTGAAGCGTATCGTGTTGAACAGAAGGAAATACATGAATATAATAGGCGTTTTAGTCTTGAAAGTAAGGAAGCATTCGAAGATACAGGGATATTATTAGTTTTTGCTGAAACCCATAAAAAAATCACAGGAGATTATTCGACTTACTATCCTTATTGGATTCATGCTTATGATCATGAAGACAGAATACCATCTATTAGCGTTGGTCTTGAATCGGATATCAGTGAGCATGACATAACAGAGAAAGCAAAATTTTTGGATAGATTCAAACCACCAAAATATGTTCCCACGATGATTGAACGATTATCTAGAAATATAGATATTAATTATCACCCTAATGGGAATCTGGAATTCGTTTCTGCAGGAGATAATCCTCACTTAAAAAATAGCACATCTTCTCGATTTTTAACAAAGGATCAATGGTTATCAGACCAGAATTTACTAGCTTCAACATTGGAACATACAATTAATCATCCATACCTAAAATCAAGTGTTTTTGAAAAAATATCTCAGCCCGCAGCAAATGAAGGGGCACCAGGATAGTTTAAAGTCTTCTCAAACAATAAATTTATACTTTTAAATCTAATTTGTACCCCCATACTACGCGATTACGAACAGATACTCAAGAGTTATGAGGCTATTTTCAGTCAAATTTTAGTTCGAAATCGTTGAATTTGAGATTCATCTAGTCTATAAGAAGAATATCGTTACAGCTGTTTTCTTGACTTTAGGCAGGAAAATGATAATATCCCGTTAGGACAATACAAATATGCCATTCGAGAAACTCAAACGACAATTAGACCTTCGAAAAGAAACAGCAAACGCTACCTTCAGGCGTGAACAGGCCCAGCAAGCTCAACAGCTGGCGTCGGCTGAATCTCAAAAACTAGCTAAGCAAAGACGAGAAGCAGAAAAAACCAATGAACTCAGGGAGTGCTTTTTTTCAAGTGGTATTGATGAACTTACTAATGATTTGGTTAATCTCGTGGGTACTGGAATGAGCAAAACGCCTTATTCTTCAGAAGTTTATAAGGCTGATTCTAAAGATTGGAGAGGGTGTGTTTATACAGAGACAAATCGCGATAAAAACAAGAAGTATTTTACCATTAAATTAGAATGGGATTTTCGCTCTGGGAGAGATTTTTGGTCGGAGATTGATATTGGTTTTTTAGAAGATAGGACGTTAGTAGTTGACGGTAATATATTTAGAGGTTCTACTCATCTCTCTGAAGATCAATGGCGAAGAAATCCAGAATTAATTGAAAAAGCTTTAGAAAAAGGATTCTTACACCCAAGGGGTGGTTACCGCGATGCGTCACATGATAACGACCGGAATGGGGTTACAGGCTAACCTAAAAAGTCGCTTCGTTTATCTAAGGCTACTCGAGATTTAATTAATGAACACCATGTTAACTGTACCCCAATACTGAACGATTTCCAACTACTAGTCAAGGGTTATGAGGCTATTTTCAGTCAAATATTAGTTCGAAATCGTTGAATTTGTGTTGTTGGTACGGGTTTTTTTAGATAATAATTTGACTTTTACCAATAATAAATGTATCTTTAAGCCAACATATGAGAGAAGGAGAAACAAGTCAAACAAAGTCTTCATCAATACTAGGTGGTTTTGTCCCGGTTGAAGGAGAACCAGTAGGAACATTTACTACTAGAGAACAACCGCAGGATTTTACAACTCCTGAATTTTCCAAGTTTGCGGAGTCGTCACGGGCAAGATGGGATTTACTTGAATATTTGAAAGTTAAATTTAAGCAACGTAAAGAAAAAAAGGCTTCAGTTAAAATCGCGTAACTTATTACACTCAAATCAATTCCCCACGGTAGCTTTCTCATTCAGAGCTTGTACAGGTGTTGGGACGATATTAGAACAAATTTGAGTCTAAATCTATAAATAGTTTTATTTGCCAAGCTTAGTTCCCATTTTCGCCATCTGGTCGATGCTTTTTTGCATTAATAAGGCCCCAAATCGATCTGCTCCAGTCATGTCAGGTACCATAATGGTTTTAAGCAGGTCTTTTTCATCCGCCATAACCTCGCGTCCTAACACCAAAGCAGCACCATTCAACATAGTTAAGGGACTATTTAACAATTCTGTGGCCTTTGCCTCGACTTGTTCAAGGGATGGAGTTTCACCTAAATCAAACTCCTTATAAAGTTTACCCGTATATTCGTCTGGAACTATTGGTTCATTAAAACCCGTCTGATCTGTTTCGCCCATAATATATCCTCCCTTTCTTCCTAAATTGTAGCATATTACCGAGGTTAAAGCATTTTTGAGGCTAGCTAGTACCCTCAGCCGGATTCGAACCGGCGGTCTGCGCCTTGAGAAGGCGCCGTCCTAGGCCGCTACCACGTACTAGTATAAATACAGTACGTGGCCATGTATGGTGCTCTGCACTCATACATGGGACAAATCTTTGTGCCGCGTAAGGGAGTCGAACCCTTATTGATAGATTGAGAATCTACCGTACTAACCGTTATACGAACGCGGCAGATATTAACTTTTCAATTGCTCGACGCTTTTTCCAAGATTTAATTTGCCTTTCTCTGTGTCTTGCCTCAGATAGCGAGCCGTGTGTCTCATTGTAGACTACTTTCCATGGTCCTTTACCTTTTGTATATCTGTTAATGCCGGAATTAGAATTATGTTGCTTAAGTCTTTTGTCTATATTATTGGTGCATCCTACGTAATAACGACTATCTTTTAATGATTTTAAAATATATATGTAATACATCAAATAT
>JBDRDK010000033.1:0-2464 GCA_043820855.1 bacterium | reverse complement strand
TTAGCTATTAAATTAATATTCCACTAGAAATAAAAGTGGCGGTGTGCGTTCGAAAAAATTCGAACAGATTTCGCCGAAAATTTTTAGGTCGGGCGGAATTCCCCCCAAACCCCCCTTCCGCCCGCCCGCAGAAGCGACCCTTTCAGATTGGACGATTTCAAGTTTTTCTTTGGCGGCAAATTCTTTATTTTTTTCTTCAAAACTTTCTATCTGTAATGTTTCCGCGTATGCAAAGTCCCGAGCATAACTAATGGTCTAAGTAAGCATAAGCGAACCGCATACACCATATTATATCTTCAGACCTAATCGTCCCTGCCTGCTCCGTGTTCATGTCTATGGTGAGTATCTGGCCAATGAACATGAGCATGAGATAGTTCAATGTGCGCGTGTTCGTGAGTATGTGGCTCATGAACTTTTTCAGAATGTTCGTGCAGATGATGCATATCACTCTGATTGTGTGAATGTGTGTGTGTTACCATTTTATGAAAGTGAATGTGTGCATGTCTTTCACTGCCTATTAGCCATGCGCCGATTATCATGAATCCTGCCGCTGGGAACATTACCCATCCAACCGATTCTCTAAGTATGATGAATGATGCTATAGCACCGATAAAAGGGGCAAAACTAAAGAATACCCCTGTCCTGGAAGAGCCTAATCCTTTAAGTGCTTTGATGAAAAATACCAAACTAACACCGTAGGTGAATGCTCCCAGTAATAGGGCAAGTGCAATCGTAATGTCCAGCGACGGCTTCATTCCAAGAATTAAAGCAAGTGAAATGGATGTTGTCCCAGCGATAAAACCCTTGATTTTGGAGATCTGTATGGGGTCTTTATCAGAAATATTGCGAGTTAGATTATTATCTACTCCCCAACAAACCATTGCAAAGATGATCAATAACGGACCTGCTATGCTGAACTTGCTTTGGTCAGGTACCCAAGTTAAAAATACCCCTGCTATGGTCATACATACCAATGCCAACCAAAACCGTTTCCCTGCATTTTCTTTGAAAAAGAAAATAGCAATCATAGCAGTAGCAAGCCCTTCCAAATTGAGCAATAGCGATGCGGAGAAGCCTGAAACAAGGGTCAATCCCATCATCATACTTATTGGGCCTATTATTCCACCTGTAATTACTGCACCAGCGATCCAGGGAAAATCCTTTCTTTCTAACTTTGTCACCTTTTTATCGGGGTCAGTCGTTCTTTTCCTTCTTACGAAAGAATACAGTGATAAACCAGCAAATACACCAAGATAGAGAAGTCCTGCCAAAGCCACCGGGGGAATGTCCTTAACAAGTATCTTGGCTAAAGGCATGCTGATACCAAACAAGGAAGCAGATATTATGATGAATACCAACGGAATTTTTTCCAGTTTTACCAACTCTTTATTTTTATCAAGTATGTTTGACGATTTCATATGAGGTTATAGTAAGTATTATTTTAGCAATTCATCAATAGTAATTCCTAAACCTTTAGCAATTTTAATAACTGTTTGAATAGAGGGTTTAGTTATGACATTTGTTTCAATTTTGGTCAGCGTTGTATAGGGAAGATCGGATTTTCTTGCTAATTCATCCTGTGTCAATCCTTGCTTATTGCGAAGCTGTTTTATCTTATCCCCAATTGTTTCGTTATTGTTTTGACTTTTCATAGTTTCCTAAGTATGATAGTATTAGTACGGTTGCTTATTTAACCCTTCATAAATATACTAACATGTATCTTGATTTTCTTCAATTAAAAATGAGGGAAGCCCGCTTTTGGCCCAAAATGAAGTTCGAGTCGATATTTTTTCAGATTCTTTGGCAGTTTTTCAATCCGAAAGGGTCGCTTCTGCAGGCTGGCGGAGGGGGAGGGATTCGAACCCCCGAAGGACTGTTAGGTCCTTAGCGCTTTTCAAGAACGCGGCAATAAACCACTCTGCCACCCCTCCAAATTAACATGGTTTTCAAATAAATTTTAACACAGATTAAAAAATGTATATATAAATTTAATTATAGAGGTTTAAATTTGTTGGGAAAAATAAAAATTTTAGTTATTTTTTTACATATTGGAGAAGATCCTTCGCTTCGCTCAGGATGACAATTTCTTTACTTTTTTGGGGAGATTTTTTCGATTCCTCTTGTGTAGGGTTTTAGCACATCAGGGATTAATACAGATCCATCTTTCTGTTGATAATTTTCTAAAATTGCAGTGATTGTTCTCCCTATTGCACATGCCGTTGAGTTCATCGTATGAACTAATTTAGGTTTTCCATCTTCATCTCTATATTTTATTCCAAGTCTTCTTGCCTGGAAGTCTGTATCATGGCTGCAGGACACAAGCTCTCTGTATCTTTTTTCCCATGGGTACCATACTTCTATATCATATTTTTTAGCGTTAGGTGCACCAATATCACCTGTGCACATATTCACAACTTGATAGTGTAGTCCCAGTTCCTGTAATATTTTTTCAGCTATCGAGAGA
>JBDRDK010000032.1:0-2233 GCA_043820855.1 bacterium | reverse complement strand
CCAAAACCAGTTGCGATCACAGTAATCTTGATCTCTCCCTGCATTGCTTCATCAATAATTGCTCCAAAAATCACATTTGCATCTTTGTCAGCTGAATCAGTGATAGCTTTGGCTGCTTCATCCACCTCGTACATAGACATATCCGGTCCACCGGTGATATTAAATAATATTCCTTTTGCACCTTCTATTGAGATATCCAAAAGCGGGCTCTCAATTGCTGCATGTGCAGCTTCCAGAGCTCTATTGTCTCCACTAGCTTGTCCAATACCCATCAAAGCACTACCAGCATCAGTCATAATAGCTCGTACATCTGCAAAGTCTACATTAATAATCCCATGCAAAGTTATAAGATCAGAAATGCCTTGTACACCTTGTCGTAATACATCATCTACTATAGAAAATGCATCAGTCAAAGAAGTTTTTTTATCAATTATTTGTAAGAGTCGATCATTTGGAATTACGATCAAAGTATCGACATTTTCCTTCATTTCTTCGATACCGAGCTCAGCGATCTTACTTCGTCTTTCACCCTCAAAAGAAAACGGTTTGGTAACTACTCCAACAGTCAAAGCTCCGAGTTCTTTAGCGATTCCAGCAACCATTGGTCCAGCACCAGTACCAGTACCACCACCCATACCACATGTAACAAAAACCATATCCGAACCTTTTAATATATCGTATACTTCGTCTTTATTTTCCTCTATGGCTTTGCGACCCATCTCTGGATCAGCGCCTGCTCCAAGTCCACGGGTAGTTTCCTTTCCGATCTGAATCTTTACCGGCGCTTGACTGTGAGCCAAAGATTGAGCGTCAGTATTTACTACAACAAACTCCAAACCACGAAGTTTCGAACTCATCATTCGATTAATAGCTGAACCCCCACTACCACCAACACCCACCACTTTTATCATGGCGAATGTATCTACTTCTGAGGGTTTACTCTGTGTTGTCATTATACTCCTAAAGCTCCCCTCGCTTTGAGATTATACCTAAAATTAAGGAATAAAATGTCTAAACCAGCTTTTAACTTTTGAGCCAGCTTGACTTATTTTTTTGATATCAATGGGCAGGGTATAGCGAGATTTGCTACTGTCCATCTGTCGACCCCACACCATTAATCCTGTACTACAAGTATAAATCGGATCAGATAACTTGTCAACGAGACCAACCATTTTTATGTTTGACTGTGCATTTCGAGCAGGAAGTTTTAAAGTGTCTTTAGCTGTTTCAGTAATATGCGGAATTTTACTCCCTCCTCCAGTCAATATAACGCCAGCTGGCAGCATTCCATCCCTATTAATTGATTTCAAATCTTTTTTTATCAAAGAAAATATTTCACCTAATCGGGCTTCGCATATCTCCGCAACAAATTTTTTACCAACTTTTTGATCTTCGTTTGGATCAATCTTCTTAAGGTCTATATCCTTATTATCACTTATTGATTCTGAATCACTGTTACCAGCATCTATTTTAACTTTTTCAGCAACTGGCAATGAAGTTCTCAAACCTATAGCTAAATCATTTGTCAAGTGATTGGATCCAATTGGAATAATTTTTGTATGAATAATACTTCCTTCCTCAAATACTGCTACTTCTGTAGTGTGTGATCCAATATCTGCTAAAATAACCCCCAAATCCTTATCTTGATTTGATAACACAATCTCGCCAGTAGCAAAAGCTGAGTATACAAATGCGTCAATTTGTAAATTAAGTTGTTCTGCGCATTTTCGCAAATTTTTAAGTGCGGGGGTTGAACTTATTATCATATGCGTGTCAACCTCTAATCGAATTCCCGTCATACCTACAGGATCAGCAATATCCTCCTGTCCATCTACAGTAAAAGATTTGGGTATGATGTGTAATATTTCAAAATTTGTAGGGACTGAAACAGCTTTGGATGCCTCAATTACTCTTTCTACATCTTCCTCAGTAATTTCCCCATCTGCTCTAGATATCGCTACAACCCCCTTACTAGTCATTGAATTTATATTGGATTCCCCTATACCGAAAACCGCATGCTTAAATTGTATACCTGCCATTCTTTCAGCCTGTTCTAAGCTCGCAGAAAAATCACTAATTGTTTCCTCTATGTTGGTAATAATACCTTTGCGAACTCCAGAGGCATCTGACTTGCCTACACCAATAATATCCCAACCTTTTTCGTCTGAAAATTGTCCTGCAACACACGCAATTTTGCTTGATCCAATATCTATACCAAGATAAATGTCATCAC
>JBDRDK010000031.1:0-8929 GCA_043820855.1 bacterium | reverse complement strand
AACAGATGCTGTCCACCGAACTGTAGGGCGAGGGGGGAACCGAGTAATTAAAAGGTGTCACATGAGACTTGTTATAACAATTACCTCTACCGATTTTGGGACCGCAACTGGTTACACAATCGTCGGATGTTTCGCAGTATTCCGGATTATCCGATGTCGCACCTGAGGCGAGCTTTGAAAGCTTAAAAAAACCGACACCACCGCCTTCTGTTTTGTAATGTAATAATAAAAAGCTATCAGTGAATTCATAAGAATACACCTTCCCTAAATCCCAAAACTCAACAATATCCTTGGCACATTTTCTTTTTGTACCACCAGCTTTGATAGACAATTTTGAGTCGGGTTGCATTTCGTATGAGGAAACGAACATTTCGTTACAACCACCAGAGGCTTTATATGTTCCATCTCTAAAAAATTCTATGACAGCACCATTTCCGTCAGACACAATTTGGATACCATCCTCTTGCACTGAAACAACCTCCCACTTACCGATAATTGAACTAGCAATGATATTTTGCCTTAAAATATTTGTGTCATCGTTAGCCAAACTGTATCCAATTATTTCAACATCATTAATAGGCTCGCCCGTTGTTTTATAATCGAGAATTTTTATTGAAAAAGTGTACTTTTCCCCCAGTTCAAACTGCTTTGGATTATTTACGAATAAAACCATTTCTTTATCAGATAGAGTGTAAGTTTCGAGAAGTTTGTTATTTTCCGAAATAACAATATTGTCTCTCATACAGGGTTTGCATTGAGCTCTTTTTGGACACGGAGGACAAGTATAAATTTTTACAACATATCCCTCCGTGTTATATGTTCCAGAATTAAATTTGTTTAACTTAATTTCGTGTATTGGATAAAAAGCAAAATTTGAAGTTTGAGAGTAAGTTGTATTGTTTTGTATATTCACCTGTGGGGGTTGTTGCTTATACAAAAAATAAAATACTCCGCCGGCAATAATAATTAAGATAACTACGAGTATTAAGATAAATTTCTTGTTCATATTTTTTATTTTACTTTATTAGTTCTTCAATTGAAACGCCAAGCGCTTTGGCGATTTTTGCCATGGTTTGAACACTTGGCTTATTAACGACACCGCTTTCGACTTTGGTAAGCGTTGTATATTTAACATCAGCTTTCTTTGCCAAATCATCTTGGGTTAAACCAAGTTTAACTCTATATTTTTTGATATTTTCGCTGATTGTTTTTCCACTTGTCATAGTTGTAAAGTTTTGGTAGTATTGTAGTAAGTATGATTATTACTTCCATTTCAATACTACCAAATAAAATGAAAATAGTCCAATTAAAAATGAGGGAAGCCCGCTTTTGGCCCAAAATGAAGTTCGAGCCGATATTTTTTCAGGTTCTTTGGCAGTTTTTCAATCCAAAAGGGTCGCTTCTCCGCCAGAGGCGGACAGGTGCGGCGGGCGGAAGGGGGGTTGGGGGGAAGGAATTTTTGCCCGCCCTCGCTTTCCGATTCCAATTTTTTTCCGCCGCCGAATTTCGTGCCAGTAAAACTGGCGCGCCGCTATTTATTATTTTATCAAACTTGTTCGTTAATGAAAAAACGCAGTTTGTTTTTACTTCCTTTTAATTTTGGGTTTATTCCTATTCTCGTGCTATTTTTGATAAATCTCGGATTTACAAAGTTTTCTCTATTTTCCACAAAAATAATGTTTTGGGTTAAATCTACTCCATATAATTTCATATCAATTCCGAAGGATTTACATAAATTTCCGGGCGACTTTGTTAGTTCGATAATCTGTTTTATAGGCTTGTCAAAATTTCTTTTCATTATCTCTATACCTTCATCAGGAATTAAGGCTCTAATAAAAACAACTTCTGGAACATCTTTTTTATTTACCACAATACCAAATTGATGGTGCATTCCATAAATAACATAAACATATGCATATCCACCTTCATTGTACAAAACTTTTGTGCGTTTTGTTTTTTCATTACCGTGTGAAACATTGTCGGAGAAAGCTGGATATGCTTCAACATCAATTATTTTTCCCGAAATTTTTCCTTCTGAAGAATTGAAAACTAAATATTTACCAAGCAATTTTTTAGCGGCTATCTCTGCTGATTGTTGATAAAACAATTTTTCTATTTTTGGCATAATCCATTTTTTAGATTTCGAAATGGCTAGTTCTATTTCGAGTCAATATAGCGGACTGCTTCATCTATTACAGAAATATCTTTTATCTTAGAAGAAAAAATTTTAGCTTTGATTTTTTCTATTTCGTTTATGCTTTCAACAATAAAATCTGAAAAAGTAAAAATAAACGGGTGAATCCAATCTTCAACTACCTTTCCATGGAAAGGTACATTTGAACGTCTGTGGTGAGTATCTTTAGGAAGAACAGAAACAACAGGTTTTTTGAAATACTTTGCAATAACAAGCTCTTGGGCAGTTCCCACTCCAAGTTTTTCTTCGGCATTCACTATCACCAAGGAACTTTCTTTTATGTGTCTGCAATCTTGCCCAACTACTGCTAAGAAATCGCCTTCATCTAATTCTTTGTGATAGGGCTCGATAAAATCTGCGTCAAAAAATTTCTGCAGAGATTGTTTATATCTATTTCTCCAGTCGTCAAATCCTTTTGCTTCCTCATCTCCTTTTGGAACACTACCTGCTAAATAAATTTTCATAGTTGTCTATTTTAGTAAATCATCAACCGAAACATCTAATGCTTTAGAAATTTTCTGTAAAGTTTCAATAGTCGGGTTAGTGATTCCGCCAGTTTCAAGTTTGATAATTGAATTATAAGAAACATCAGCCAATTTAGAGAGGCGATCTTGGGACAAGCCTTTGGCTTGTCTTAACTTTTTTATATTTTTGCCGATTTTATTCTCTTGTGCCATACTTGTATTATAATACTGCTATGATAAAATAGTATTATACAAACCTATATTGAAATCATATTATGAGGATACATCTTTTCTTTAATTTTAACAAGGGAGCTTTTGTTGTGTGCGCACGGGTGGGTGGGGCAAATACAATTTCCTTTTTGGTGGCGCATTTCGCAAAGCGAAATACGAAATTCGGCGGCGGCGGAAAAAAATTGGAATCGGAAAGCGAGGGCGGGCAAAAATTCCTTCCCCCCAACCCCCCCCTTCCGCCCGCCGCACCTGTCCGCCTCTGGCGGAGAAGCGACCCTTTTGGATTGAAAAACTGCCAAAGAACCTGAAAAAATATCGGCTCAAACTTCATTTTGGGCCAAAAACGGGCTTCCCTCATTTTTAATTGGACTATTTTCATTTTATTTGATAGTATTGAAACGGAAGTAATAATCATACTTACTACAATACTATCAAAAGATTGAAACTATGACAAGTGGAAAAACAATGGGCGAAAATATTAAGAAAGCGAGGGCTAAGCTTGGTTTAACCCAAGATGACTTGGCAAAGAAGGCTGATGTTAAATATACAACTCTTACAAAAGTTGAAAGCGGTGTTGTTAATAAGCCAAGCGTCCAGACTATGGCGAAAATCGCCAAGGCGTTGGGCGTATCAATTGAAAATTTGTTAAAATAATAAAGGTCGAAAATATCGAAAATACTTAGCGTTAAGGAGGTGAAAAATGAGAAAACCATGTTGCGGGGAAAAACCAGAAGAAATTTCTCCCCAAAAAACCACAATTCCCGTCAAAGAACTTAGTGTGAAAGAAATCAAACAAGAAGTTAAAACAAGATATGACCAATTTGCCAAAGAAGGTGGTTCAGCCGATGGTTGTTGTCCTTTGGTCGGGGGAAACACTGAAAGTTTTGCTTTGGAACACGGGCTCTACAGTCAAGAAGACCTTGCCTTAATTCCTAAGTTGGCTATTAACCTTTCTCGCGGTTGTGGAAATCCGACTAGTTTTGCTAATCTCCAGCCAGGCGAAGTAGTGGCTGATTTTGGTTCAGGCGGTGGTATTGACTTAGTTTTAGCAGCCCACAAAGTGGGACCAACCGGGAAAGTGATTGGAATAGATTTTGCTCCCCATATGATTGAAAGAGCAAAACAGGTGATGGAAGAAGCTGGTTTATCTAATAGAGCCGAGTTTATTCTGCTGGATATAGAAAACCCCCAGGTTCCAGATAATATTGCTGATGTGGTGATTTCTAACTGCGTGATTAACCTCTGCCCTTGCAAGCCCTGTGTCTACAAGCAAGTCTTTAATATTCTAAAACCTGGCGGCCGTCTGGCTATTTCTGATATTGTTATTATAGGAGATGTTGACCCCAAAATTCGGGAATATTTCCAATCAATTTGGGCAGGGTGTACAGGAGGAGCAATACCAGAAGATGAGTATTTTAAAATAGTTCAGGAGGCAGGTTTTGGGCAGCTTAAAGTTGTAGCTCGTCATACTCTTGGACCAAAAGAATTAGATGAAATGGCAAGTTGCCCTGGTAAAAAATTTTCCCCCACTTTCTCAGAGGAAAAACTAGCTCAAATGCAAGGGAAAATAGTCAGTACTAAATTTGTAGCTGTTAAACCAAAAGAATAAGTTCTGTCTATTGAAACTCAACTTATTGAGTTTAAAGAATTTGTCGCCAAAGAAAAACTTGAAATCGTCGCCTCGCTTAGCGAGGCAAAAACTGCCAAAGAACCTGAAAAAATATCGTCTCGAACTTCATTTTTGGCCAAAAGCGGGCTCCCCTCATTTTTAAAACAAGAATACATATGCTAACTATAGTATGTAGCACTATAATTAGCAACCCCATATACTATAGTTAGCTATTTAATGGAAATTTATGACCAAAACAACTTTAGAAAAATTTGGTGAAAAGGTAAGAGAGGAAAGACATAAACAGCGGCTTTCCCAAGAAGAACTCGCCGATCGTGCGGGTGTTCATCGTACCTATATCGGAATGATTGAAAGAGCAGAGAAGAATATCACCTTAGAGAATATTTCAAAAGTAGCTAAAGCATTAGGACTGTCGATTTCAGAATTAACGAAAGAATTATGATAACAAACACACCACAAAATGAATTCTGGTTCCATGTTGCTGATCAATCAGATATTCCAATTGCTGGGGATATCGATAAATCTCTCGATATAGATAAACTAGCAAAATTATTCTTAGACTTTTCCAAAGTTTCCGACAAGGTAGAATTTTTGTTTACAGCTATAAAATCTGATATTGAATTGGTGGATATTCTAAGAACACTTGTTGGGGTTTCCGATAAGCGGATGTACCTTGAGATGAGTTATGTTTTTGCAAAAACAAAATCAAAACATCTCCCAGATAAAAATGTCTTAGGTGGGAATTTTTTTGAATTGAACAAACATCCGCTGAGCTACTTTAAGAATTTAGTTAAATCTAGCAATAGGCCACTTGCCGAGGAATCAGCGAATTTGATAGCCCAGTATCTAATCGACAAAGGTCTAATAGACATAGTTAGCACTATGTCAAAATTAACCATTCAAGAAATAGAAAGCCTAATTGAGAAGCTCATTTTAACTAAAGAGGTTCAACAGGCGGAGGCAAAAAGACGAGGGCATGGGGCTGAATTTGAGCTAGCTAAACTATTACATTCATTAGGGTGTAGTATAGTCCCAGAAGAACGTTACAAAAAAGCAATTGGGTATAGAGATCCGAATGTCGATTTGAGTACTTTTGAAATAGTGAAAAAAGAGAAGGGAAAAACTTGGAGTTTTGATTTGATAGTAACGCAAAATAACAACCCGATAGTCTTTATTCAGTCACTAATTCACACATCCGATCCAGGACAGTATGGTGTTAATAAAAGCGACGAGACCGTGCAAATAAAAAGCGATCTAGATAAATACAACACCGCTAGCCCTATTAAGAAAGAATTATGGGGGTTAGTTGACGGAGTTGGTTTCTGTGAAAACAAAAAAGATACTATAGATAAAATGCTGGGGAAATTTGATTGTTTCATTCAGTTAAAAACACTTTACAAAGCAGGGTTACAGCTTCACAAACTCGGTTTAATAAAAATTAAAGGGATTGTTTTCGATGAAACCGCATATACCCCAGAAATGATAAAAGAATTATTTGATAAGTATGGTGCACCGGATATTAGAATTCTAAATGAAACAGATACGATTGATGGGGTAGTAGTACCCGCTGGGTTAGCAAAGCTGATTATTTAGATTGGTATAATTCCTGCACAATTTCATCGATTCTATTAAGATGAAATTCCTTATCTTTTAAGCGGTGTCCCTCGTAACAGAGCTTACTTATTTCTTGGTGTTTTGTGTTTTCTTTATCAAATTTCATTAATTTAATGTTGTTTATGGTGCTTGGTGAAATTTGAATATTTACAATAAAACTGTTTATTATCTCTCTTATTGTTTTTGAGCTTAGTAACCCGCACAAATAGTAAGCCTCATCTTTTTGATTGAGGCCTATGTAAATAACCTTTTCATTTGGGATTGAATTTTTCTTGCCGAGATACATATCTATTACAGATTCAATCACACAAGGAGTAAATTCCTTAGCTATATATCTCCACGCAACCTTGTATGGTTCAAATGTATATTCTCCAATCCTCTGAAGAGTATAATAATTTTCTATATGAATTTTTTTATCAAAGCTTGTGAATCCCTTCCTCTCCTCTAGTTCCTTTTTGAATTCTTCGAAATACTTTTTTGTTAGGGGAAAGTCATTAAGCGCTTCAATACTTACAGGATACATTTTTGATGTTTTATTGTGCGGGAGTAATATATATCTCGAATACTCATAATGCCAAAGTGATATATCACTACCCGTAATTAGCGGGTAAACAAATTCTTTTTCTAGTGTTGCTTGAATCACGGCCATTTTATTTTTCGCTCGTTCCGTAATATTTGCAACTTCAATAGTTTTGTTGGTACTTTCATTAAGAATTCTTAACCAAAAAATAGCATTAGCCCCTCCGGTAAATACTCCTGTTCTTGCTTTGTAGTCTGGTTTTCCAAGGTATCTTGCAAGATTGGTGTTGTTTTTTTCATTTAGCGTTATCCATCCTGACGTATGGTCATTTTTATCTAAAGGCAATGCAAGTTTTTCAATAAAATTAAAAGAGCCGATAACCTTATCTATTTTTTCAAATTCTCCAAATGATTTCATGCCCTTTGGTACCCACTCAATAAAAGACACTGGATACTCCCATTTACTACCCTTGGTTAGAAAAAGAATAAATGTTTTATTATTAACACCAATGAAAGGCGAAAATTCCGTTAGGTCATGCACGAGATATGGATAAAGTGGTGTTTTTGTTTTTGGCAGAAAGAATTTTCTAAAACCCGCTCCTTGTTTAGATGATTTAAATAAAGACTCCTTCAAAATAAAACCTGTCTTTCCACCCTCTTTGAGATGATTATCAACAGCAACATATGTTATTAGTGAAGATATATCCTCTTTTATAAAGATAGAGTTCAACCCCTTATAGTCAAATAGTTCATAATATTGCCATACCTTTTCAGTTTCTTTTTTGTAGTTCTTGGGTAGGTATTCCCAATTAACCCAAGGTGGGTTACCAACAATGTAGTCTATATTTCTCAATGCTATAAGTGCAAATCTGTCCAAGAACTCAAGTCTTTGATTATTCGTTAACCCTTTAATCTGTCTGAAAATTTCAGTTAAAGATGAGGGCAGTGCTGATTTATCATTTCTGGTAAACGCTTTATGTAAGGAAACTACATCAGCTAGTTTATAGTTTTTAATTGGGATTATAATTTTTGTTTGTTGAATTGTTATGCTGTATTGATCGTTATTAATATCAAATAGCGTTGATTTTTCGTTTTCGTATTTAGGATGTTTTATTAGATCGGTATTAAAAAATGGCAATAAGATATCTTCATTGGGTGATTGCCTAAGAAATAAAATAAAATTAGTTTTTGCAGCCAAAATAGCAAGAGGATTTATATCGATTCCGAATATTTGATTACGCAACTTATCTTGATGATTTATAAAAATACGCATTAAACAGAATAAAAAAGTACCCGACCCGCATGTGGGGTCTAGATATAATCTATCCCTTGGCGAATTATCACCCTTAATAAGATTATTGATGGTAAATTCAGCCAACCAATCCGGCGTGTAAAATTCGCCCATACTATGTCTTAATTCTTTTGGAAATAACGCTTCATAAATGATTTTAATAAAATCAAAATCATTTTCTATCTTAGGGTTACTGTGTATTATTTCTAATAGGTCTATTAAGTGTTGTTGTATTTCATCTATTTCGCCTACAAAATTGTAGTAATTTGGTGATGAATAATTTAATAAGTGTTTGTTTAAAAAATAGTTACCAGAGATAATGTTAGCCATGAGCGTATCGGATGGAGCTTCTCCATTCAGTTTTCGATAAGCGATCAATTTTAATAAGACCGAATAGTAAATTTCCAATGCAAAGGCAAAAACGAAAAGATCTTCTTTCTGAACTATTTCTACATCATATTTTTCTTTTATTTTGACCGTGTTTATTTTTCGTTGTGAATCTAATTCTCCATGTAAAAATATAAAAACCTTTTTCCAATTTAAGTAATACTGCTGATAGCTTTTATTTTTTTGAATAGCATTAAATAGGCTCGAGATAATTACTCTAGAGATTGAATCTTTATTGGAAAAATCCGTTATTTTTATAAAAGTATTGTTCATATGGTGTTTTTCATACTGCTAACTTTAGTATACATATCTTTATTAAATCATGCAAGTAGTTTAAACTGTAAGAAGAAAGAATTTGCCGCCAAACCGAGCGAATCTCGAAGTTCCGCTAAAAGCGGAACGAAAAACTTGAAATCGTCCAATCTGAAAGGGTCGCTTCTGCGGGCGGGCGGAAGGGGGGTTTGGGGGGAATTCCGCCACGACCTACAAATTTTGGGCGAAATCAGTTCGAATTTTTTCGAACGCACACCGCCAGTTGGGGAAAAATCATTGACTTTACGGAAAGGTTTTTGGTAAAGTTATTTTTTAGAATGTATAAG
>JBDRDK010000030.1:0-8345 GCA_043820855.1 bacterium | reverse complement strand
TTAGAATAATATATATTCATAATAATTTATTATACACAATACATGGTATTTTGCAATTAAAATACCGGGTTTCTCAACCCGGCATATGATTACATGGGATAATTTATCCCCATAACTTCACGTACCAAACTCATAGTTACTTCACCGGCCTGATTTGCAGCCAAAGTACCTTGTCTTACGATATCCCAGACATCGTAAGTTTGATCTGCAATCTTCCTTCTTTCATGAATCTCTCGAAAAAATGGTTGCAATACACGATCAAAAAAACGTTTCTTGCAATCAAAACACCCGAGATTTCCAGATTCGCAACCTTCGCGAATATTCCTGATATTGTCCCACTCTGGTTCAAACGCGTTCCAGTAAGCAAAAATTGGACAGATGTCAGGGTGACCCGAATCTCCTTTTAGGGGTTTATCGGGATCTGTGTAAGCGCGCTTCAGTTTTTCCCATACTTCTTCGATCGGATCTGAAAGATTAATTGCGTTACCAGCACTTTTGCTCATTTTTTCGTCAGGACCATTTAACCCAGGAAGGCGTGGCGTGATTGCATCTACTACACATTCAGGCTTTGGAAATATTAATTCGCCATAAATGTCATTGAATCTACCCGCAATATTGCGAGCAAGGTTAATATGTGGTTCCTGATCTTTTCCAACAGGAACTATTTCACCTCGACAGAACAATATATCCGCTGCTTGAGAAACCGGGTAGGCAAAAAAACCAACCGTAAACACACGCTCTTCTTTGCCGACTTTTGCATCTGTGCGTCCCATACGCTCAAGATACTTCTGCATTTCATCTTTTACAGTTGGGTTGTTTGCAACCCAACTATAGGGTGAGATCTGTTGAAAGATCTCAGTAAGAATTGTAATGCTAGGCACTTGAGACTGTATGAAGATATTGGTCTTTTCGGGAACAATACCCACACTTAAATAATCCAAAATGATCGTTTCGATATTCGAACGGATCATTCTGGAGCGCGAAGGATCCTCGTTTAACACTTGCCAGTCAGCAATAATGATAAACACGGGATGCCCTTTCTCTTGATACTCGACGCGTTTCCGAAGCGACCCGATAAAATGACCTAAGTGCAGAGGTCCTGTGGGTCTATCTCCGGTAAGCACAAGACCTTTGTCAGTCATGTATCTCACCTCTATTGGATTTTTGTTAATAAAACAAATTGAAGTAATAATTATAAGTAAATTTTTCTATTTTGTCAATAAAAAAAGGGCTTTTTAGCCCTTATTGATTTGATTCTATTTGTGACTTTAGCTTTTCACTTTCTTTCGAAATTATATAATTACCAGCAACTATGACTAGTAAACCCATCAAAAACATGTAGGTAAGCTTTTCTGAAAGAAAAATCGCACTAGCAATAGCCGCAACAACTGGAACAAAAAATTCAAAACTAATAATTTTTGACTCTTGATCCTTCATAATGTTTAGCGCAGTTCCCCATCCAGCTAATGCAATTGCTGTTGGGAATATACCTAAATATATAAGCACACTCCATTCCATTATTCCTTCTGGAATAGCTACGCTACCACCATAAGTTTTTGTTAAAAAATATACGATTATTGCACCCCACAATAAACTTAATCCAGTTACAAGAAATTCATCTTGCTTTGATTTGGGGATAGCGATACACATAAAACCATTAGCGACTGCAGCAAGCAAACTAATCAAAATCGGAAATAAAGTTGCTTGAGTTTGTACCTTAAAACCTATTACTGTTAATACGCCAATAAGACAAACTAGTACACCCAAAACTACTTTAAAGTTCCACTTTGATTTTAGTAATATTACTGCGAATATAAACTGAAGAATAGTAGAGGTTTTCACGATAGCAACAGTCAGACTCACGTCTTGTAAATTTAATGCTTTTACTAAACTTAAGTAATGAATTGCTTGAGCTATACCTATTACCAAGGCAAAACCCCACAAACCAAGATTATTTCCCTTCAGCAACAAGTGAACTCTCGGGATAATCAATGACACCCCCCCAATTAGCAAAAACCAAAACACCGCTTGTTCAAAAGTAAGTCTTGTACACCCAATTTTGAAAATTATTGGAGCAGTAGCCCAAGTCAAAACAGCAAAAACTGCAAAGCCATACGCTTTATATTTCATAAAAAATCACCTCATTGTTAAAGTTCAAATCAATAGATTATCATATATTGCTGTTCTAGTATTGTCAATAAAAAAAGAGGCTTCAAAAAGCCTCTGAGAAAATTCGCTATATGAGCGCGACAGGGCTCGAACCTGCAACACGCAGTTTTGGAGACTGCTGCTCTACCAATTGAGCTACGCGCCCGAGATGAAAAGTAAAATATATATTAACATTAAATATAATTCTTGTCAAGAAAAAAGAGGAGCATGTAGCTCCTCTAAAGATTTCTTACGTTCAAAAGTTATCTTAAGTGAGAAATAAACTCGGCAATTTCTCCGTCTTGTGTATGATGCATTAGCGTGAACTTGTAGAGTATCTTCCTACAACTGTTTGGATCAGTTAAGTCGCTGGGCATATGGTCAGTAACTAGAATATATTTATCCTCATTTATTGATTTACCACCCAAATCTGCCAAAAGAATATTGATGGTATGGGGGTAAACTTTTATTCCGATATTTTCCAAACCAAACTTGAGCTCTTCGGTCCATTTCATGCATTTTTCAGCTTCCTCTCGATATCCTTTCGGACCGAGATATGACATTACTGCCCAAACGGATGCGGCAGCGGCACCAGAACGAGAACCACAAACAGTATCGTCCATACCAGAATTAACGTACCCAGTAGGGCGCTGAATGAATCGCTGCAAATCCTTTCTGCATAAAGCAATACCAGCTGGATAAGGCGCTAATCCCATCTTGTGAACATCAATTGTCACAGACTTAACGATCGGACTATGAAAAGCTATCGCTTTCTCTTTAAGATGTGGAAGAAAAGGCACGATAAATCCACCGAAAGCCGCGTCAAGGTGTACATAAAAATCGGCCTTTGGAAATTCCTCGACAATCTTTTCAACCCCTTTTACATCATCAATCGCACCCATCATAGTTGTACCCATAGTCAGAAAGATCATAAACCTTCTTACACCTTTTTCGAATTGATTTACTATCTGTTCTCTTAATTGCTGTAAGTCGATTTCGCCTTTCTGGTTAGTACCGACCAGATGTAAGCCCCCTAGATCTTTAGGAGTAAAGATGTGATCTTCGTTGCATTTCTTACATTCCCCGAATATACCTTCACCAAGACCCAGAAGATCACATGCTTTTCTGCCAGAGTAATGATATTGGTGAGACGCAATCACGCAAATCTCTCCACTACCAACCTTCTCAGAAGATAAAAGATAGTTACGACCAATCCAAGCTCCCCAGATATTTGCTTCCGTACCACCAGAAGCAAAATATCCATCACAATAACTATCTCCCAACATTCTACCCAACATTGTAATTACCTCGACTTCTAATTGCTGGGTCCCAACAAAACCTTTTTCAGACATACCCCTAGTATGAGTCATGATATTATTGGGATTCGGCGCAAGGAATCTTGAAAAGGCTTGGCATGCAATCGGATGTGCGCAAGTACCAGGGAAAACCAATATGGGGTGATCCTGGTAACTGAGGTTTCTTTTGGAGGCGATATCCAAACGATTCATTATCTCGTCTTCAGAAGATGGAAACCACCAATCAACCTCCTTTTCTTCCTCTTTAGTGATAGGACGCATAAAATTCACCTCGTGAAATGTGTTTGTCTTATCAAAAATATGTAAAGCTTATTAATAATAAGCAACTTGTTAAGATAACAAATAACGTTTTATTATAATACCGTTTTAATCAATTTGTCAATTAAAAAAATAAATATTAAGTTCGAATATAGTATTATAAGAGAAATAAAATCAATACTATACCAAATAATAATCTTTTTAGATCTTAGAATATTAATTAAAAAAGGTTTTAAAACAATATTTACGATCTAATCTCATTATGTTATAATAATGTAATTATTAAAAATAAAAATTATGCATGGAATTTTGATTTTTGGTGATAGTATAGTTGCTGGCCGAGGAGTTACAAAAAATAAAAGCTGGGTATCGTTACTAGCAAATTTTTTTGATAAAAAAAACGTATTTGACACTATGGTTTACAATTTGGGTGTTCCAGGAGAATCAACGACTGAATTATTAAAACGATTTGACCCGGAGTGTAAAGCAAGAACTAAACGACATACTCCATCTGATCATATTTCGATAATTATTGCCATAGGTATTAATGACAGTAAAGGTTTTGGATCTCCTCGAAAATATAATACGCCCTTAAAAGTATTTTCAGAAAATATTCGCAAATTAATTACAATTGCAGGGAAATATTCAGATAACATTATATTTGTTGGCTTGACACCGGTTAATGGACATAAAACTATGCCCCTAGATAAGAATTATTTTTCAAACAAAAATATAAAATTTTTTAATTCTACTATAGAAAAAATATGCAAAGATAACGGTGCTACATTTATCGAGATTCTGAAGGGTTGGTTGAAAAAAGATTACAGAAAACATCTTTCTAAAGACAAAATTCACCTGAATGAATTAGGACATAAAAAAATTTTTAATAAAATTAGAATAATCTTAAAAAATCCATCGATTGATTTATTTTTAGCTCTTAAAAATGAGTATTCATTATCCGAACATGATACCGAGATAATTAAATCCAGATTCATCGCAACTGATATTATAAAAAGCAAATTATTTATTGGACAATTTTACAAAGAAAAACCAGACGCGGTTTTTGGTGGTATTTGTATAAGAAAAGATACAGAGGAAATATCCTTAAATACTTTCTATCAGATTTTCATGCCTTTAAAAATTGCTTCGATATTAGAAGTTCCATGTAAAATTATTTTACCCGTTCAAGAAGAAATTATATTAAGGCCAATTTTTGCAAAAAGGTATCACTTATTAGTAAAAAAATTAGAAAAAGGAATAAAACGAATTGCTAATGATTTAAATACCGAAGTTCAAATAATAAATACCTGTATTCCAAGATATGATAAATTCCTTAAGGAATGTATTGAAAGATTAAACTACCAACTTACAGAAAAAGACTCTCGTTATCTTTATAATTTATCTTCAATAAAAACTAAAAAACCACAAAATTCAGGATTACGAATCTACGTAAACAAAAGAGTACTTAGTGGACATAGCCTATGTTTTATGAAAAAAATATCTAAATCTAATAAATTTATGATCGTAGAAGATGTAGAACAGTATAATTGTGTTTTATATATTAAAAATTTTGAAAAAAATAAAATGGCGAATTGTTTATCCTTTTTACCCCTACCTGGAATTTCTGGATCTCGATGTATGTTCAAAGAAGAAAAGGAGAAACGATTGTTGTTATTACAGAATAGATCTTATTACGAATCAATATGGATAAAATCTCCTGATTGGGTCTTAAGAATTTATCATGAACTTTTTAAACTAGTAAATCATCGGAGCCGGACTTCTTATAAAAATTTTGAATGGACTTATAAAACGATTAGAAAAATCTCTAAATATTTTGAATAATTAATCTTTTTAATTATAAAAATAACCCCGCTTTCACGGGGTTATTGAATAATAACGAGTTCGGAAAATTCTCGTTGAATAACTTGAGCTATTCCATCTTCATCTAGACGGAAGTATTTAAATAATTGTTCCAGTCTTCCGGTAGTCCCGACAGTAAAACCGTGACTTCGAATTATTGATGGACGCGGCTTACTATGTTCCAATACAACTCTGGCAACAGCCGACTCTAAAACTAATGGATTACCATTGTATATAGTAAGAAGGGGTATTCCATCTTGAAGCAATTCAACAAATAAACAATCAAGATGTTCCATGTCGATAATATTGACTACTCTTATCCCCATGTTATTTGTCAAATCCAGCCGTTCAGCTAAACTTACCATATTACCCAAAGGTAACCCGGATCCGGCCAATACAATCTTGCATGGGTTCACCGGCTCGTAAGCAGTGTATGCTCGAATATTTCTAGTCACTACCGAAAATTGTGGCACTGACGAGCTGTGAAGACGCAAGTAAATTGGACCGGGGTACTCTGAAAAAGCCCAATTGAGACAATTGTGAAGATCTACTGCATCAGCAGGTTCTAGCATCAACAATCCAGGCATACTTACCAACATGCCGGGTTGTCCAGTAGATTGATGCGTCGATCCATTCCTACCCTCACAAATACCACTGTCTGTACCCACGATTACCATTTTTGACTGCGCCTGAGCAATCACCTGCAACTGATCAGCAAAACGGTATACTAAAAAATCAGCATCTATAATCAAAATTCGCGATTTTTGATCAGTAACCGAAATACCATGCGCCATTGCCAATAAATGCTGTTCGCGAATACCTACATCGACATAATGTATCCAATCTCGATTAAAACAGCATTCTTGAATAACCATTTCACTATTCCAGTCCGCAGTCATAACGTAAAGTCGCATATCAGGTTTTTTTTCAAACATCATAATCAATTCTTTGAAGTATAAAACAAGTGCATCGTCGAAATGATTGATTGATTTGGAACTGATATCAACTTTGAATCGCTCAATTTCCTGTTGAGAAAACATATCTGGCAATCTAGAAATTTGATCAACTCGCGACTCAACAATCTGAGATATCGTTGCAGATCTAGCTTGCAAAAGAGAAACAAGTTGTTCTGTCTGCTCTTTAATAGCGTCAAAAACATACTTTTTGGGACATGAACTAAGAGTGTGATATCCGCAAGAGTTGGATTCGGAACCTCTTAACCCATATCCTTTAATTGTATTTGTAATTATTAAGGTTGGTTTACTAGAACTTCTGGGTTTAGTAAACACTTTAATAATTTCTTCAATGGAGTGACCATCTTCAATTTCTAGAACTGACCAGCCATACCCTTTCCAAATCATTGCTAAATCAGCAGAACTGTCAGTGGTTGAAGTTGGTCTAGAAAGTTGCTTCTTATTGCGATCGATCACGCAAACAAGATTCGTTAATCCAAGATGACTCACATGTCGCGCCGCTTCACTGATACTTCCTTCTTGTTCTTCTCCGTCACCAAGAAAAACATATACTGAAGCATCAATATTTTGCTTTCTTAAGGCAAAAGCACAACCAGCACCATAAGACAACACCATTCCAAGCGAACCACTTGGAGTGATATCAACACCTGGAACAAGTTCCATAGATTCGTGACCTTGTAACTTCGAACCTAAGGTTCGATAAGTTAAAAGATCCTGATCACTAATCCACCCTAGAAGAGAAAAAATACTGTAACGTAAAGGCCCAAGATGTCCCCTTACAAGCACCCTGTCTCTAAGGGGGTGGTCTGGATTGGCAGGATCAAATTTTAAGATCCCTCCAAAGTACAAAGCAACCATTAATTCAACAGATGATGAGCACCCACCCAAATGTCCGCTACCCGCATTGAGTATGCTTTGAAATGTGCAACTTCGAACTTTATGACTGATTATCTGTAATTCGTTCAGTACTCGTTTTTTCATGAGTTCCCATCTCCTTGATTGTTAATGTACTTTTTGTAAAAAATCACAGAGGTTTTCTTACAAACACTCCATTCTAATAATATATAGATTCAATGTCAAGTATTTTAAAACTGCATTATCTTTTTATATATTTCTGTATATTTTTCTAAAAGTTTTATTGAAGTATATTCATTTGGCTGGTGACACTGGTCATGAATACCCGGACCAAATATTACAACCTTACCATATTTTGAAAATATCGCAGCTTCATTCCAACCAAAAGAAACACTAAATTTCTTTTTTCCAAAAGTTTTGTGAGCTAAATCTGCAATTTTTTTCACCAAATTATCGGATTGTTTAGCACTAAAAGAATCCCCTTGAAATTGTACTGATATTTTAGCATCAGGTACTGTTTTTTGAATTAATTTTTTAGCTTGGGTTATCTCTTTTTTCACATCTTCTTTGGGAAGCAAGCGTCTATCAATAGTAAACATACAAAAATCAGCTACGCTATTTACATTTTGTCCACCTTGGATCTGACCTATATTTTGAGTGGAATAACCGTATAAATTATCTGGTTTCTTTTTAGCTAAATTTGCTTCAAGCTTCATCAATTCGGCCATAATTTTATGGGCTTTGTAAATTGCACTATTCTTTAAGTTATTTTTATAAGTTGTTTTGCTGCCGTGCGCGGTTTTACCCCGAGTTTCAATTTTGAGAGCAAAACAAGCTTTTTGACCAATTGTAATGTTACCGGTGCTAGGTTCGGATATTATTATTTCTGCATCTTTGATATCAAAAGTATCCATGATTTCCAATACTTTTTTCC
>JBDRDK010000029.1:0-12143 GCA_043820855.1 bacterium | reverse complement strand
TATGTCTATGTACGAGGTGGATGAAGCAGCCAAAGCTATCACTGATTCAGCTGACAAAGATGCAAATGTGATTTTTGGAGCAATTATTGATGAAGCAATGCAGGGAGAGATCAAGATTACTGTGATCGCAACTGGTTTTGGCGATAGACCCAGAAAGAAAAAAGAAGAAGAAAAACCACAAGTAACTCAAATGGGTGAACCAGGTGCATTTAGACCTAGTTCATCAATACAATCTGGACCAGTTAGGCCAACTGCTTCGGTTTTTTCATCTGAGACAATTCAAGATGAACCCAGTGATTCAGAAGATAAATCAGAAGAGGATAATAAAGAACTGGAAGTACCAGCATTTATAAGAAGAAAATTAAAATAGAATTAAACTCAAAGTTTAAAGCTCAAATGTCAAATCAAGCTCAAAATCCTAATTTCAAAATAATTCTTTTTGACATTTAGTTATTTGGATTTCATTTGAATCTTTGGATTTTGGACTTTGGATTTATTAATAAGGTTATTTTTCGGCAGTATGTCGAGTAAGGAGGGAGATGTTTAGAATCAAAAAAATCAGAGCATTTACTTTAATTGAACTTTTGGTGGTTGTTACAATTATCGGAATTCTTTCAGTTTTGGTTGTGGTAAATTTGCAGGATACTAGAGCCAAAGCTAGAAATTCCCAGAGAAAATCTGACCTGAATACTATTGCGAGCGCTTTGGAAACTTACTATTCGGATTATAATGGTTATCCATATGGTGAGGGTATTAAATTTCATGATGATGTTTATTATCCAAGAATTCGCAATGTAGGTTTAAGTACTAATAGTTATAGAATAAATTGCAGTAGCGTTTATCCTCCCGGTGCTGATAGAGATGCTTGCGAGGATGGTGCCGGATGGTTATGGCAATTGCCTCAAAAAGGATATATTGATAAGGTTCCAGTAGACCCATTTAATTTATTGGGTGATGAGTTTATTAAATTTCCCGTAAAACTTATAGGTAATCCTGGTACTGGTCAACCGGGCTTACTTTATATATATTTTAATGATGAACCTGATTATCTTGCATGTAATTATGATTGGGAACATGGCTATGCTCAAACTTATAAATTATTTACGGCTTTAGAAAGACCCGACGCAGATACGGATTGGGTGTCAGATGGAGGCGCTTATCCTCCACCTGGAACAGCTAATACAGATCCCTGGAGTGTTGATTTATTGGATATTAAAATAAATGATGTTGACGTATCATTGGGTGGAGTTGAGGTTGGTATGATGTATGAAGTATATTCGGCTGGAGGAGCTCAGGCTTTTGCCAATCTTCAAGGTAAAGTAATAATTTTGGACGACTTAAGAGCTGACGAGTGTTATTAAATTATGTTAATTAATTTTTTAGATCTACTCCTAACTATCTTAATATGGATGATTTTTATTAGGGTAATTTTTTCTTGGATTTGGCCAAATGTAGAAAATCCATTAATTCAATTCTTAAAGGATATTACTAATCCAATATTACTACCAATTAAGAAAATTATGCCCAAAACCGGAATGATTGACTTTTCACCGCTTATCGCAGTATTAATTTTAGATCTGATTCGTATGGCGATAAATTCATATCTATAATTTTAAACTTAAATCAGTTCTTTAGGCATTTATTTGACTTATTAAGAGTTTTTGTTTTATATTTCCCACACCAGTGACCGATCGGTCACTGGTGTGTGTAGTTCTACGGATAAGTAGATTTTTTATGAAGACGAACATATAGATAATTATTCTATATATGTGCTTGGACCGATTTGATTTTATAAATTTTATTATCATATATCTTGAGGCTCTCACTACAATATCAGAAGCCAAAATCCCGACTTTACATTAGGACTATATGCTAAAATATTAATATGAAAGAGATATTAGACAATCTTACACCTGAACAAAAACAAGCAGTGGTACACAAATCCGGTCCGCTTTTAATTGTAGCCGGAGCTGGTACTGGAAAAACTACTGTAATTACTCGTCGAATTGCATATCTTATATCTAAAAAAATCGCCAAGCCTTCGGAAATTCTAGCTTTGACTTTTACTGAAAAAGCCGCAGCTGAAATGGAAGAAAGGGTAGATATACTTGTACCGTACGGCTATGTAGATACTTGGATTTCCACGTTTCATGCTTTTGGTGACCGGGTTCTCGGTGAACACGCACTTGATTTGGGTCTTGCTCTGGATTTCAAAGTAATGAGCCGGGCAGAGCAAGCTGTGTTTATTCGCGAAAATATATTTGAATTTGATCTAGATATCCTGCGTCCCTTAGGTAATCCAACTGGACATATTGATGCTTTGATTCGAGTTTTTTCCCGTATTGCTGATGAAAATCTTAGTCCAGAAGAGTATTTCAAATACTGTCAAAATGCATATAGCAAGGCAGGGGATAAAGATGAAAAAAAGCAAACTGCTAAAGATCTTGAAGTAGCCAAAGCTTATATGAAATATCAAGAGTTAAAACAAGTTGAGGGATTGATTGATTTTTCGGATCAGATAATTTTAGTACTAAAATTATTTAAAGACCACCCAAATATATTAAAAAAATATCAGGATCAGTTTAAATATATTTTGGTCGATGAATATCAAGATACAAACTATGCTCAAAATCTACTTGTAGAAACCCTATCTGCTAGTCCTTACAACATCTGTGTAGTAGGTGATGATGACCAATCGATTTATAGATTTCGTGGAGCCGCAATATCCAATATTTTGGATTTCAAAAAAAAATTTCCCAAAGCTGGTGAGATTGTATTAAAGCAAAATTTTCGATCTGGGCAAGCCATACTTGATAGCGCTTACAAGCTTATTCAAAACAATAACCCAGATAGGTTGGAAATCGTTAATAAAATTGACAAGAAACTAGTAAGTACCAAGAAATCAGACATACCAAAACATCTAGTTTATATGAGTATATCTGAAGCCAGTATGGCTGTTACTAAAGAAATAAAAGATTTATCTAAAAAATACGCACTTCGAGATATTGCGATTTTAGTACGAGCTAATATTAGCGCCAATAATTACTTGGGAGCTTTGAAAACTATCGGTATTCCAGCAATTTATTCTGGAAAAAGTGGTTTGTATAGCCAATCGGAAATCATAATATTGATTAATATTATGAAAGCTATTTATGGACACAGCGACCCATTGGCTTTTTATCATTTCTTAGTATCGGATATAAATAATTTGAAAATATCAGAGATAATGCCGATTTTGGCAGAGAGTAGCAGTACTAAAAGACCTTTGGAAGAGTATCTGCGTAAAAATCTGCAAAAAATAGATTATGATACAGATTTGAAAAATAAATTACAGAAAATTTTAGCAAGCGTTGATAATTACCGAAAAAAAAGTTTGAAGTTAAGCGCTGGTCAGCTTTTGTATGATTTTCTGGTAAACAGTAAATATTTGGAAAAATTAACTCGTGAATCCTCAGTGGAAAATGAAATCAAGATAAATAATATTGCTAAGTTTTTTGATCGAATACATGCTTTTGAAACTGCGACTTCTGATAAAAGTTTAGCTCATTTTATCGAGTACTTAGACACCATGATCGAAGTAGGTGAAGATCCATCAACTGCAGAGATCGATTCTGAGATAGATGCAGTAAATGTATTAACTGTACACGCTGCTAAGGGTTTGGAGTACAAAGTAGTATTTATGGTAGATTTGGTTGCTGATCGTTTTCCGACTCGCCGAAAATCAGAAGGTTTGACAATACCCGAGGGTCTTATAAAGGAAAGATTACCAGAGGGCGATTGGCATATTCAGGAAGAAAGGCGACTTTTTTATGTTGGAATGACAAGAGCAAAAGAGAAATTATATATGGTATCTGCTAAAGATTACGGTGGGGTTAGAGCTAAAAAATTATCACCGTTTGTACTAGAGGCTTTGGGTACCAAAGCCCAACTAGACAAAACCGTGCTGACTTCTCCAGAGGAGAAACTAAAAAGATTTAAATATATTGATGAGTCAATAAAATTACCAACAAAATTTTTTGAAGAAAATAGAATTGTTTTAAGTTATTGGCAAATCGATGATTATCTGACTTGTCCTCTGAAATTTAAATACGTACATATTATCCGAATACCCATATTAAAGCATCATCCGTTAGTATATGGTACAGCTATTCATGCAGCGATCGAGCATTATTTTAAACACAAGATACGCGATGAAAAGATAGAGTTTACAGATATAGTTCGAGTATTTGAAGAATCTTGGGAAAATACTGGATTTATATCCCGCGAACACGAAGAAGCGAGAATTGAGCAAGGCAAGAAGACATTAAAAAAATTTATTACTGATATGGAAAAAATTAAAGATATTCCCAGTAGAGTAGAAGAACCTTTTAAAGTAAATTTACAGATCGATAATAAAAAAATAAAACTTAAGGGTAGATTTGATGCGATTTACGAACGTAACAAAGAAATTGAGATTCGAGATTTCAAATCTAGTGATATCAGAGAGCAAGAAAAAGCTGACCAGCGCGCAAAAAGTTCAATGCAATTGGATATTTACGCGCTTTCGTATTTTCAGAAAACCGGCAAATATCCTATTGTAAGTCTGTATTTTGTCGAAAGTGGAATTATTGCTAAGCGGCAGGTAAATAAAAAAAATATCGACAAACTTGAGGATAAAATATCAAAGGTTGTACAAGGTTTAGAAAAACAAGATTATCGGGCTACGCCCGGCAAGATCCAATGTGATATGTGTCCTTATCAAGATATATGTCCTAAAGCTATAAAATAATTAATTCAAATATTACCAGAAATAAGCTATAATATATATATGGAAATAGGGGTTTTGATCGCTATAATTTCGATGTTCGTCATTATCTTGGCGGCTTTTTGGTGGTTTAATCAAAAACTAGAAAGTTTGAAAAAACCAGACGATGAAAAAGGTTTCTCACTTTTAAATCAAAATATTCAAGGAATGCAAGAACGTCTTGATAAAACTACAGAGGTTATAAACGAAAGATTGGACAATGCAGCGCGAGTAGTAAGCGCTGTGCAAAAAGAGCTCGGGAGCATGAGCGAGATCGGTAGACAACTATCAGATTTTCAACATTTTCTAAGGTCTCCAAAAATGCGAGGCAATCTAGGTGAGCAGATTTTGAAAGATTTACTTGAGCAAGTACTTCCCAGAGATACATTTAGTATGCAGTATAAATTTAGATCTGGTGATGTAGTAGATGCAATTATCAAAACCAATGATCGTCTGTATCCGATTGATTCAAAGTTTCCCTTAGAAAATTTCAACAAAATCAACAAAACCCAAGATGAAAAAGATAAAAAACATCTTGCCACTGAGTTTGTAAATGATGTACGCAAACATATTCGAACAGTTAGCGATAAGTATATATTGCCAGAAGAGGGTACAGTGGACTTTGCAGTGATGTATATCCCTTCCGAATCTTTATATTATGAGGTCATAACTAGATATAACGATGAGATAAATAGTTACGCAATAGAAAGAAAGGTATTTTTAGTATCTCCGAATTCATTTTTTTATTTTTTGCGCACAGTGATGCTTGGTATGGAAGGTCAGAAATTACAGGAAAATTCCCAGAAAATCTTGCAGCTTTTACAGACCCTGCAAAAAGATAATAAAATTTTTGGGACAGGTTTAAGTGTTCTAGATCGGCATGTAACTAATGCAAAGAATTCAATGGAAAAAGTAAGTACAGGTTATATTAAGTTGTCAGGTAAAATTGAAAATATAAAAACTTTGGAATCTGACAGTGTAGAAAAATTACATACTATAAAAAATCAAGGATCGGAGATTTTGGAAGAGTCTTTTGAAGCTAAAGAAGATATTAAAAAAGTTAAAACTTATGAATAGTAAAAAGTTAAGACAAAAATATATTCAATTTTTTGAGAAAAAAGGTCATAAGCAGATTCCCCAAGCTTCACTTGTGCCGGAAAACGATCCAACGGTTCTTTTTACAACCGCAGGGATGCACCCCCTGATTCCCTATATACTTGGCGAAAAACATCCGGAAGGCACGAAGCTTGTAAATATCCAGAGATGTATTCGTACTGAAGATATAGAAGAAGTAGGAGATGATGTGCATAATACCTTTTTTGAAATGCTCGGCAACTGGTCTTTTGGTGATTACTGGAAAAAAGAGGCAATAGAATGGAGTTTTGAGTTTTTAACTAAGGAACTAGAAATTTCAAAAGATAAAATTGGTGTTACTTGTTTCGAAGGAAACGCAGACGTGTCTAGAGATGAAGAATCTATCAAAATCTGGAAAGATCTGGGTATTGATGAACGAAAAATTGTCTTGCTTGGGAAGAAAGATAATTTCTGGGGTCCAGCAGGCGCAACTGGACCGTGCGGACCAGACACTGAAATGTTTATTTGGACTGGGAAAGAAAAAGTACCAAAAGATTTTAATCCAAATGATCCAAAATGGGTGGAGATCTGGAACAATGTTTTCATGGGGTATGCTAAAATTTCGGATGGTAAATATGAACCTATGGATCAGAAAAACGTAGATACTGGAATGGGTTTAGAACGAACTGCTATGGTATTGCAGGGGGTAGATAATGTTTATGAAACAGATTTATTTAAACCAATTTTGGACGAAATTAAAAAATTCGGAGACGTAAAGACCAAAGATTTACGAATTCTCGCTGATCATCTCAAAGCTTGCGTATTTCTGATAATGGATGGAGTAGAGCCGTCCAATACTGATCAAGGATATATTTTAAGAAGGTTAATTCGCAAGATGGCGCTGATCGAATATAAAAATAAATTAAAAAAAGAATGGTTAGAAAACACTCTGTGGAAAACGATTAAAATTTATGAAGATTATTACTCTAGGTTAAACCAAAAATTAGTCGTACAAATTATTCAAAAAGAGTCAGATAAATTTAAAGAAACTATTAGTAAAGGATTAGTAAAATTTCAAGAAGCTGCTGGTATTGGAAAATTCAGAATTGGAGTATCAAAAATTGGGAAGAAATTATCTGGTAAAGATCTCTTTGATTTATATCAAACTCATGGTTTCCCCCTCGAATTAAGTTTAGATATTGCTGAAGAAGAAGGCGCAGTTTTGGAAGAAAATGCAAAAAAGGAATTTAAAGATGAGTTTCAAAAGCACCAAAAATCATCAAGAGCCGGAGCTGAAAAGAAATTCAAAGGGGGTCTTGCTGATCATTCGGAAATTGCTAAAAAATATCACACTACCACGCATATTTTGCATCAAGTACTTAGAGATGTTTTGGGTGACAAAGTTCTGCAAAAAGGTAGCAATATCACATCAGAGAGATTGAGATTTGATTTTGCTTATCCTGAAAAATTAACTCCAATGCAAATAGTAGAAGTAGAAAAACAGGTAAATAAAATTATCCAAGCTGATATGCCGATTGAATGTAAAGAAATGCTTAAAGAAGATGCTAAAAAATTTGGGGCACTAGGTATATTTGAAGAAAAATACGGGGATAGAGTTAAGGTTTATTTTATTGGTGATCCCTCGGCTGGCTCAGGACAAGTTTATTCTAAGGAAATATGTGGTGGCCCGCATATAAACCATACTGGAGAGCTCGGAAAATTTAAAATTACCAATGAAAAATCCAGTTCAGCTGGTATAAGAAGAATCAAAGCAATATTACAATAATTTGTTATAATATAATAAATGATAAGAACATAGAAACGTCCACCTACACACTTACTGTACGACCCACCACGTGGTGTAATAAGTACAGTAACGTGTTTCGGCGAGACTTAAATAATTAGATAGCGTCCACGCACCAGAATAAATTCGGTGCGGGACTTACTGATCTTGGCCAAAGGCCAAATCAGTAGCGGAGGGGTATGGGAATCTTTGATTTTTGGAAAAATCAAACAAATGACAAGTACGGCATTTCTCTAGATATCGGAACTGAATTTGTAAAAGTTCTAGTTTTTGAAATCAAGGACGATAAAGTTGAAATTTTAGGTGTAGGCAGGGAAAGACAGAAATTGACTGATATGCAAGCTGGTACTGTTACTGATATTAATGGAGTAATTGATAACTGTGCCAAGGCTTTGAAAGCTGCGGAAGAAATGGCTGGAGTTCAAGCAAATCAAGCAGTTGTGGGCATTGCCGGAGAGCTGGTAAAAGGAAAAACTACTACAGTTCATTACAAAAGATCCCAGGCCAAGTCCAAGATTAATCATGCTGAATTAAAATTAATCGTTGATAAAGTCCAAGAAAGAGCATTTTCTAGAGCTCGAGAAGCTCTGGCAGAAGAAACTGGCCATGATGAAATAGATGTAAAACTTGTTAACGCTGCTGTTGTGGATGTGAGAATTGACGGTCAAAGAGTAAGTAACCCTCTGGGATTCCAAGGTAAAGATGTGTCCATAGGTATATTTAATGCTTTTGCGCCAATAGTGCAGCTTGGTGCAGTACAAACTATTGTTGAAGAATTGAATCTAAATCTTTTAACGATCGCGGCTGAACCTTATGCAGTTGCAAAAGCCGTAGCCCTAGAGGATTCTCAGGAATTTTCAGCGATATTTATCGATATTGGTGGAGGTACAACTGATGTAGCTGTTGTGCGAAACGGTGGCCTAGAAGGAACCAAGATGTTTGGTTTTGGAGGTAGGACCTTTACTAAACGATTGTCAGATGTACTTAATGTATCATTTAATAACGCCGAAGAGATAAAACTTTCTTATGCAAAAAATATCTTAGATGATAAATCTTATCGTTTGGTAAATGAAGCCCTAGATTCGGATTGCAAGGTTTGGCTCGCTGGTGTAGAATTAAGCCTAGGGGAGTTTATTTCATCTACGGCATCAGCAGATGCCGGAAATGAACCTTTTCCTAGTAAAGTTTTGTTGTGTGGTGGAGGTAGCGCTTTGCCAGATATAAAAAAGGTTTTACTTGAGGATAAGTGGTATGAAAGAATGCCCTTTATCAGAAAACCAGAGGTAAACTTTATTCAAACTACAGACGTAGGTAGGGTTGTGGATAAAACCAAAGAATTAAAAAATCCTCAAGATATTACTCCAATGGCTTTGGCAGATTTAGCTCTTGATTTCACTACGGAAAAAGGTGCTTTGGAGGGAATTTTATCAAAAGTTATCAGTTCAATGAAGGAATAAATGGCCAGTAAAGTTATATATTTAGAAGATGATGAGGAAATAACTTCGGTAATTGATCGATTAAAACATTCAGATGGGAAACGAATTGCCCTAGTTATTCCTAGAAATGCTGCGATCACATCAAGTGTGGTGAGTTTAAAATTGCTCAAAAAAACCGCAGATGATTTAAGTAAAGAATTATTTTTAGTAGCTTCTGATGATACTTCCCGAACTTTAATTAAAAGGGCTGGTTTGGTGGCCTATTCCAAGATAGACAAGCGTTTACTAGAAGAGCCCGAGGAGGAAGTCGAACTTGAGTCAGAAGAACAAAAAGATTCTAGCGTTGAAAATGTATCAGTTAAAAAAGAACCAAAAAAACCAACTTTATTGGATATATCACATAAAAAAACTCCAATTAGTGACGCTCTTTCAAAAAATACTGTGACTCCCAAAACCGAACCTAAAAAACCATTGATTAAAACTCCTAAGGTAAAAATTAAAAAATGGGTTGTAACTGTAATTATTTTGATAGTACTTTTAGGGTCTGCCGGTGTTTTGGCATTTAGTATGCCAAACGCTAGTGCCAGTATCACTATTGCTAGTGAAGCAATAAATTATTCAGAAACATACACAGTAAAAACTGAAGCACTTGAGGTTAACACTGATGACTTGGTATTACCTGGAGAAGTAGTTGAATTGGAAAAAGAATATTCTGATTCAGCTAAAGCTACTGGCACAAAGACAGTTGGTACAAAAGCAACTGGTACTATAACTGTCAGTAACGAATACAGCACTACAACTCAAACATTAGCTGCTGGAACAGTGTTTAGATCAAGTGGAGGTTTAAATTTCAAGACAAAAAGCGCAGTAAATGTGCCGGGTTATACTGATCCAGGCGGGGGTAAAGTACCAGGGCAAGCTAACGTTGCAGTAGAAGCTAGCGCTATCGGAGCCGGGTACAATATCGGTGCTGGTAGTTTTGTGATTCCTGCGTTTGCTGGAACTTCTAAGTATACTGAAATATACGGAACTAGTTCTAGTGCTATGACCGGGGGGACTTCTAGGCAAGCTACTGTTGTATCTAGTTCAGATGTATCTAAATCAACCACAACATTGGAAGAAGCTAGTGAAAAAAGTATATACGAAGAACTAACAGCTCAAATTGATGCTGATCTATCTTTACTTCCAGAAGCCGTAGCTTATACTCGGATATCTGCTGATAGTGACAAGTCCGAAGGTACAGAAACTGAAACTTTTAATGTAAGTATAACTTTGAAAGCAGTAGCTATCATCTATGACAGCGAGGATTTAAAAAATCTAATTTCCGAAGATATTAAAAGTAATATTGAAAAAAATCAAGTTTTAGCTGACGAAGATCTGAAAAATCTGTCTGTCAGTGTAAAAGATTTGGATTTGGAGAAGGGAAGTATGCAGTTAGATACTAGTATCGAAGCTCAGATTGCACCGGAAATCGATGAATCCGTATTAAAACAAAATATCGCAGGTAGAAGTATTAAAGAAGCGGAAAAATATCTGAAAAATGTTGACGAGGTGCTGGATGTTGAAGTTCGAGTATGGCCAGACTGGTGGTTTAAGTCCATACCGGTTTCCCAAAATAAAATCAAGGTAAAGATTAAATACCAACCAGCTGAGACTGACGAAGAAACTGAACCAGCTGAAGATACTGAGTAGTGATTGGTGACTGGTTATTTGTTATTAGATAAAATTCAATTTCAATTTTTGTGATTTTATAAATATTTTTTAGTGTTTTAAATATTATTAATACACTAATAACTAATTATTATGGCGGTTTTAGCAATAGATTATGGTCGCAGGAAAATTGGCCTAGCCCTTTCAAGGGCTAATTTTGTAGCTTCAAGATACAAAACTTTATTAAAAAGCTCATCTATTTTTGATGAGATAAAAGAAATAATAAAAAAAGAAAAAATATATACTATCGTGTTTGGTTTACCCAGGGGCTTAGATGGAAAGGTTGGTACATTGGAAAATGAAGCCAAAAAATTTGCATCCAAAATTGAAAAACAATTTGATCTGCCGATAATTTATGTTGATGAAGGTTTTACTTCAGAGCAAGCAATGCAAAACTTAAAATCCGAAGGAATTCCGTTTAAAAAAAGCAAACTAATAGTTGACCAAGAAGCTGCACGTATTATTCTTGAAGAGTATCTTAATACCAAAAGAACTTTTGATCAGGTTTAGTTTTTCTAAAATTTTTCAGAAAAACAAAGTAAAAATTATTGTTCGAGCTTGTCGACCCGTCTGTGGCAGGCGGGGAACTTCTCCACCACCCTTCGCATAAAACTACGGAGTGGCAGGCCGGATTTCATCCGGGTCGAAGAATAAATTATTTAAATATTTTAAGTTTTGATTTTTCAAATAGGAAACCAGTAAAAGCGCTGAGATTTTTTGTTTTGGACCTTGCCCTGAGTGAACGTAGTAAATCAAAGGCTTGACAAAGGGCCATTTTTATGATATGCTTTTATGATTTACTAGAAGTATTGAACCTTACATCCCAATCTGTATTTGGGTAAAATACATCTCAATTTCAAGGAGGAAAAATCATGAATTTCTTACCCGGCCTTAATCATCTGTTGCCCTTTTCCCTCCTGTTATGGGGTATTGTGTCAATCCTCATATTTGTCGGGCTTCGCTTGCGCAAGAACGAGACGGTTGTATTGGCTTGTATCTTTATAGGGGTGATTCTAACATCTGTAGTGCTGTCCTATGAAGGAAAACATTATGAAGGGGCCAGAGCAATAGAGGGTCTCCTCAGGGCTGATAGCAATTGGCCCTTTGAGGAGATTATCCAAGTTGCGGACGAGAAAATTCGGGCTCGGGAATTCTCATTTACAACAAAGGATTTCATCCCAGCTTGCACCCGCTGGCAATCCGGTACTTCCAACACGGCGTCCGGCAGGCACATTACTGTGTCTGTTGTACCTGCGGCGGATACCCCTCAAATTTATTTGGACGAGGGATTGATGTACGCGAGGATCACGGTGCGCCGAGAACCGGTAGAACCGCT
>JBDRDK010000028.1:0-28159 GCA_043820855.1 bacterium | reverse complement strand
CTGGGGCTCTAATGTCAAGTTCGACAATTGTTATAGCAGTATTTAAACCATCTATACGTTTTTCGTGCCTTGTGATTTGTTTTTGATCAGGAGAATCAGATTCTTTAGCAGTTGATAATCTGCCGTTTTCTTCTTCTAATTTTTTTTGCAACATTTCTAACAGTTGACTTTTAGTAATTTCTTGATCTCTAAATTCTCCTAAAACATCGTAAGCTCCTGTGTATGAATCCCATTCTTCTTCTGCCCCTTCTTTTAATATTAATTCACCAGCAGCTTCATCTTTTTTTATATCTTCTGCGCAACTTTCAGCTAACACCGTAGCATAATCCTGCAACCTGCCTGTATTAACTAATTGAGATTCTTGTTCTTGTGTCTCGGTATCAGATTCAGTGGTTGATTCTTCGCTGTCCTTTTCTTCAGTCTTAGAATCTTCTGGTGCTTTCCAGTCAGTATATTCTTTGCCAGGTCTTTCTGTTTCTATAGTCATAATTTTCCCCTTTATTCAAAAAATTAATGCGGTTTTTATTATATCATAAAAAAACCGGTAAGAAGATAGATATGATGGTCGGGGTGCCGGGAGTCGAACCCGGGTCACAGAACCCCCAGCCCTGCATAATGACCGTTATACTACACCCCGTATTATTAAAAACAGGCTCTGTTCAAAAAGCAATTGATTGATCGTAAATTTCCAGAATTGAATCCTGTCTAATAGTCCTCGGACCAATAAAACTCGGATTCTTGTGCGTTAGATGTTCAACCAATTCAATTCCCTTGAACAGAACCATCTATATTATATCACGATTTTATACAATGCTGAATTTCATTTATTGCGTAATAGTTATATAATAATAATGACCTGTCTATAGGTTAATTTTTGAAATGGAAAATTATAACACAAGAATAGGTAAAATACTTACAACTCAAAAACTGCCAGACCGTTTTATTAAAACATCTGTGCATTATCCAAAGAACCCAACCGAAGAAGAGCACGGTACGCTTATATTTTTGATAGAGATATTAAGCCCTTGGTTTCCGTCCACTGAAATCGGAAATGCGATTATCAACACAACAATAGAAGAGTATTATAGAGGCTCAAAATATGCGGACACTCTAACCCGTTTTGAAGAAGCATTAAAAAAAGTAAACGAAAAGTTAGCAGAAATGGCTTCCCAGGGAGTAAACGACTGGATCGGTCATATTAATTGCAGTATTATAGCTCTTAAAAGAAATACTTTGTACGTTAGTCATTCCGGGAATACTCAAGTTTATCTGTTTCGGGATAAAAACTTAAGTGAAGTAACCGAGGACATCTCTGGAAAAAGCAGCTCTCCTATAAGTACTTTCATCACTATCACCAACGGATCCCTATCCAAAGGTGATAAGATTTTGATAACTAATCAAACACTACTAGACGCTATTCCACTTCAATCCTTGAGAGAAATTGTAAATTATACTGATGTTATCAAATCAATACAACAAATAGGTAAAATTTTAAAACGAAATCGAATTCAAAATGTAAATTCTATTCTTTTTGAGCTAAACACTGAAAGAGAACTAGCCAGTATGGAACCAGATCAACATATGGGAGAAGACACCGTGTATCTTGATCAAGAAGACGAAGGATGGCTTGGATCAATACTTAAAGATGCCAAACCTAAAATTGCTACTAGTCTAAATCGTGGAAATAGAACTGGTAGTAGAATGTGGGAAAAATTTTTGATTCAAGTCAATGCCACAGCTCAAAAAATAAGTCCGCATGCTCGTAGAATCACAACCAATATTGGTCACAAAGTACTCAAAACTTGGCATAATTACCGAGGTAAAACTATAAAAAAACCCATTACTGATCCAAGTAAAGAGCAAAAGAATTATTTTGTTCAAAAAGAACATAATATTCACAGAGGGAAATCAGGTATCTTAAATACACTAAAAAATATATCTATAAGCTCTATTAGATTTATTCAAAGTTTGTTTTTACCAAAAAATCGTAGAAATCTATATATTACTTTGGTGGTATTATTTGTTGTAGTATTTGGAACTAGTTTATTTTTTACATTAAAAAATAATTGGAATAATTCTGACAATATTAAAATTGAAGAAGTTTTAGATGATGTGAAGACCGACATCAATGAAGCAAAAAGCTTAATTGGAAATAATAACTTCAATGAAGCTAGAAAACTATTACTGACTAGTCTTGACAATCTAGATAAATATCCAGATAATCAAAAATACAAAAAACAGATTGAATCATTGATTCAGGAAATATCCCAATATATAGATAAAGCTGATCAAACCACCCGCTTTGATTCATCTAAACAGTTCACAAAAATCAGTGATAATATTAATTTTCAACAATTACTATTTTTAGATGATTTATTTTACTATATCCAAGATTCAAACAGCTTGAATACTTTAAGTCCTAAAGGAGAAAAATCATTAGTTTCTGACTTACCTTCCAGTATTGGGCGTGTAAAATCGTTGTCGCTTATAGATGAGGATAAGATATTATTTTACACAAAAGATTTAAGGGTCTATCAATACAATATAAATTCTGAGAAATTTACCCGACTCGATGCATCAGGAGGTTGGGAAGAAACTAATCGCTTACAAACCTTTGCAACCAACATCTATCTACTTAATCCAGATATGCAAATTTACAAACATACTAAAGTAGCCCTTGGATATAGCAAAGCAATGAATTTTATCTTGGAAAATCAACTACCCAAAAACCAATCAGCGATAGATTTCGCAATTGACGGAAATGTTTATATTCTAACAAAAAAAAGTAACTATCAACTATATAAATTTTACAACGGCAGATTAGAATCAAACTTTAATTTATCTACTTCGGATAGTGGACTAGAGCTATCTGGCGCAAAAAGAATTATTACTTCTGAGAATTTAAATAGTATCTATATATTAGAAAATGATATAACTGATTTTGATGAACAAAAAATTAACCGAATCTTGGAATTTTCTAAAGATGGGAACTTTGTCAAACAATATAAGTTTTCTAAGAAACTCGGTAATATTCAAGATTTTTCTATTAATACTAAACTTCGCAGTATTTACTGTTTGTTTGGTACTAATAAGTTATTTAGTTTTGACCAATAATAGTATTTATATTGACTTTTATCCTAGCTTACTTTAAAATATTAAGGTATTATGATCAAAAAATTTAAAAAGATTAATCTAAAAAAGTTTTTCGTACCAATTTTTCGAAAACCAGCTAATTGGCGAAAAAAATTTTCAAAAAAACCGAAATTTACTTGGGCTAAATTCCGCAAATATGCTTTGTATACTATATTAGGAATATTTCTATTTATTGTGGCTTTATTTGCTTGGTACAGTAAAGACCTACCCACACCTGGTAAATTAAAAGCAATTAATATCGCTGAGTCTACTAAGATATACGATAGGAATGGCACGCTTTTATACGACATCTTTGGTAAACAAAAACGTACGGTTATAAAATTTGACGAAATGCCTGACGCGATGAAAGAGGCAGTAATATCTGCTGAAGATAAAAACTTTTATCATCATCACGGAGTTGATTTCGGAGGCTTAATAAGAGGCGTATTTATCAAAACTTTTAAAACTGGCCGTGCAGAAGGCGGAAGTACAATTACGCAACAATTTGTCAAAAACGCTCTACTCTCTCCAGAAAGAACATTATCTAGAAAAATAAAAGAGATAATTCTGTCTATTGAAATAGAAACGATATATTCCAAGGATCAAATTTTGGAATTTTACTTAAATTACATCCCGTTTGGCAGTAATAATTATGGCATAGAAGCTGCGGCAAATACTTATTTGAATAAAAAATCCAAGGATCTAACCCTGGCTGAATCTGCAACTCTAGCTGCACTACCCCAAGCTCCTACTTACTATTCACCGTATGGAAACCATACCGACGAACTAATGGATAGGAAAAACTGGGTTCTCTCAAGAATGCGGAAAGAAGGGTATATTACTAAGAAAGAAGAGGAGAAAGCTAAGCTTGAAGAAATCGCTTTCGTACCTAGAAAAGAAAATATCATAGCACCGCACTTTGTGTTTTATGTACGTGAATATCTAGCTGAAAAATACGGTGATCGGATGGTTGAAGAAGGTGGATTAAAAGTGGTCAGCTCTTTGGATCTAGATAAACAAAAACAAGCTGAACAGATTATCCGTGACAGCAACCACTTAGCTCGATACGGTGCAAGCAATGCAGCTTTAGTCGCGATAAACCCACAAAATGGTGACATAATATCTATGGTTGGCAGCCGAGATTATTTTGATATGGAAAATGATGGAAATGTAAATGTAGCTCTATCAGATCGCCAACCAGGATCATCATTTAAACCTATAGCATACGCAACAGCGTTTAAAGGTGAGTGGGCCCCAGGATCAACTCTTTGGGATTTGAAAACTGATTTTGGTAATTACACACCAAACAACTATGATGGCCGCTTTCGAGGTCCAATTTCAGCACGTCAAGCCCTGGGTGGATCTTTTAATATCCCAGCAGTGAAAATACTTGGAATAGCCGGCTTGAATAATACAATTAAAACAGCTAAAGATATGGGTATAACTACCCTTACGGATCCGGATCGATATGGATTATCTCTGGTATTGGGTGGTGGTGAAGTAAAATTAAATGAACTAACTGGTGCATATTCTGTTTTTGCTACTGGAGGAATCAAATATTCATTAAACCCAATACTTAAGCTTGAAAATTCTGAAGGTAAAGTCCTGGAAGAGAAAAAAGATCCAAAAGGCAAACGAGTTCTCAAAGAAGAGATCGCCTATCAAGTATCTAGTATCCTCACTGACAATTCAGCACGGAGCGCAACATTTGGCTCTAATTCTTATCTAAATCTCCCTGGCGTTGCAGTAAAAACCGGTACAACTGATGAATATAGAGACGGCTGGACAATCGGCTATACACCTAAAATAGCAGTGGGCGTATGGGTGGGAAATAATAATAACTCTAAAATGATTAGCGGTGCGGCAGGAGTAAATGTAGCTGGACCAATATGGAATAAATTTATGTCCAAAATGCTGCAGAGTTATGGCAAAGAAGAATTCAAGCGCCCAAGTGGTCTTAAAAAAGTTACTGTAGAGGTTTTAAGCGGAAAAAGACCAGACAATGACAAAGTAGATACTCGAAGTGATTGGTATGCTTCTTGGCAAATTCCTGAAGAAAAAGGTGGTACTGTCAAACTCGATATCTGCACTCTTTGTGACGCCTTAGCAACTGATGCATGCCCTGATTCCAAAGTTGAAGAACGAACTTTTTCAGATGTGCATTCGGAAAAACCCAATGATTCTCGTTGGGAAAACCCTGTTCGAGCATGGCTAAAAGCTCATAATATAGATAATCTCCCACCTACAGAAAAAGATACTAAATGCATAGATAAATTAAAACCAAGCGTAAACTTTTCCTACCCAAGCAATAATGACTCGGTAAGTGGCAGTGAATTAATTCAAACTTCTACCAGCTCAAGTTACGGAATAAAACGAGTTGAATTTTTTGCGGATAATATATCTATTGGGGTTGACACCAGCTACCCCTATCAAGTGGGTTATGACTTTAATCAGCTTAGTATCGGTGGTCATACGCTCAAAGCTCGAGTAACTGATTATCAAGATTTAAAAGGTGAAAGCAGTATATCAATCAATGTAGTCAATGATAACGACGAACCTGGAAACGTAAGCGGAGTCAGTGCTGGTGGAGTTGGAAATGGTGATGGACAGATTAGTCTTCTTTGGAACAATCCAGGTGATTATGATTTAGATAAAATCTATATTTATTATTCTACAAGCACAACTAGACCAGGAAGTCCCCAAAAGATAATTGACGAAAGTCAATCTACGAGTATCTCTAGTTTGGGTGGCCTACCTTATTACTTTTGGATACGACCAGTAGATTCCGCAAGTAATGAAAATAGTAATGAGTCCTGGTTTGGCCCATATACGCCCTAGATAGCACATAGCCGATAGTAAATAAAAAAACCTCCAAATCCAATGGGGGTTTTCAAATTATTGAGAAGATCTAAAGCCAAACAAGTTGAACTTATTTTCAAGAAGTTGATTATAGAATTGAAGAAATGGACAACAGTAAATCTATATCAAAAAAGACCACAAAATGGTCTATTTTTTTGTTACTATCACAACACGACTGATCAAACAATTTTTATACCAGAAATTTTCAAATAGAACTCAAGAAAGAAATCACACAGTCTTTAGACGACCGTCGCTGTACTACATAATAAATTTTTGATCAGCACCAAATGAACGGCCGTCCAATATGTGCGGAGGATCTTTTATGTTTTTTTACTACTAAGACTAAACAGTTTTTTGATTTTTTCTTCATTAGAGATTTTGTGAGTTTCAATAAAAACTAGTTTTTCTGTAACAGTTTTATCAAATAGACCGGTTAAATCCTCAAACTTAATTTTATATGGAGTTATCCAGATACTTTGTTGGATTGCTCGAAAATCTAATTGAAATAAATATTCTCGTAAGTGTCTTCTGGTTTTTCTTTTTGATTCTGGGATATCAAAAGCTATAATTCGCCATTTTCTATCCCATTTAGATTTCTTAACCTTGATTTTATTATTACTACAACGCAGTAATTCGAGTTTGCCCTTAAGTGTTAAATAGAATTTATCTTCTCTTTGAACAATAAGCTGTTGATTAATTAAATTTTTCAGAGAACGTCTATGATCTGATTCAAATTTAAATCTTTTTTTCTTAGAGCATTTTTTGTAAGGATATGTAATAACATCTTCAGCAAAATCAATTCCATCCAAAAATTGATTGGTTACCTCTTCTATAAGATAATTTAAGATCCTATTTTTGCTTTTCATATTATTATTTTAGCACCAAATGAACGGCCGTTCAATATGTGCTGAGGATTTAATCTAAAAGTCAATTAAAGATTAGTTAAAAAAATTAATTCCAAAGCTACTTGTGAACTAATCTTTAATTACTATCATAGCTCGACGGCCGGAGGAAATGGTGGCGGGATTTCCGATCCAATCATGAATCGCATTGTCTAGTATTTCGTATGAGTATTTATAACCCTCTCCTCTGCGAGTACCAACGTCATTTGTGATCACTTCAGTTTGATTATACCCGCGGATTACAAGCATATGGTATACAGGCCCTGGAGCTGTAAAATACGGGTTACCCAAAAGCCTACCAGCTGCTGGGATAATAATCGGGTGTCCTTGTGTGATTTCCTTTTTAAATCATCCCAGTTAAAATCATATAGAATTTGTACATCTTTATATTTAAAATAATCGCGAGCTAGATCTGCTACCTCTTGGCTTGTCAAATCCTTATGGCTACCAAAAACTTTGATTTGATAATCTACTAAATCTTTTATATCCTGATCCATCTTCTGTTTTGTAGGAACTATACCTTGATAATAATAATGTACTAAAAGTAATGAAGCTTCTTCGCATGCTTCATCGTGAAGCTCATCCCATACGCCAAAAGGTGCCTGAGAAATAAATGGTACTTTTAAGTCATAGGATTCCAAGATCTCGATATCTGGAATTTCTTGTTCTTGGTTTCCAGTTATATCACTACTTTGGTCTAAAGTTTTAATTTCTAATCCCGATTGATTTTCAACTCTGTTAGTTCTGTTGAAATACCAATACAAAAATAAACTTATTGTAATTATTACTACAATAAATATTAATAAGATTTTTTTAGATCGGTTTTTCAATTTTTACTATTTTGATTACCGCTATGATTTGTGTTGTAATTGCCGTTATTGTTGGTGTTATTACCATTATTATAATAGTTGTTTCGATTATTTCTTTTACGCATTTGCCAAGGCAAAAACTTGGCAAACTGTTTTTGTGTAGGTCGCATTCGATCTCCTCCAATCCTGTCCATTCCGTATTGTTTTGGTCTGGCAAACACCATTCTGCCTGCATCAGTTTGTAATATTCTTGATACTACACATTTTACAGTTTTATGTAAAAACTTCATTCCGTCCTCTATGACAACCATTGTGCCATCTTCCATATATCCAACCCCTTGAGAACCTTCTTTTCCTCTTTGTACTATCTTTATATCTAGTTCTTCACCTGGTACAAATAATGGACGCAAGGAATTTGCCAACTCATTGATATTCAAAACACGAATTTTCTGAATTTGAGCTACATTATTTAAATTAAAGTCAACAGTAATAATTCCGGTTTTTCGTAATTTTGCAAGCTTGACTAATCTTTCATCAACATATTTAATTTCAGGAAAATCTTCTTCTATGATTTCGCTATCTATGTTTGGTAATTTCTGAATGGTTCGAAGATTCTTTAAACCTTCTCGGCCTTTTGCTCTTCTGATAGGGTCTCTAGAATCTGCAACTTGTTGCAATTCTTTTAATATAAATTCTGGTATTAAAAATTTATTATTAATAAAACCAGCTCTTATTACTTCAACTATCCGACCATCTATAAGACTAGAAGTATCAACGAGCATATCAGCCCCTGATTCAGATCCAAAAACTCTTTTAGATATTTTTTGGAAATTAAATAAAGTAATAATTAAAAGTCCAACAATTAATAAATTTATATATAAAATTAGATACAAACTCATACTTTCCTTTCTATTTGTAAAACACTTTTCCAGGAACTCTCAGATCGATATATTCTTTTACTTGCTTTCGAATCTTGGGTAGTATTGAAGTCAAAGATTCGTATTGTTCTGTAAAATCCCTAGCAGTATTTAATATTATATTGAAATCACCAGCTATAGCCTTTATTTCATATGCAGCTTCCCAGAAAATTAGTTTTTCAATTTCAATATCTTTATTTTGGGAGAATTTTTCACTCAAACTCTCGATAAAGTAAATCTCTCTGGAGTCAAAATATTTAGTTTTGATCTTTGGTTTTTTTACGTACCCACTATCAGACTCAATCTCTAGGATTGGCTTACACTCTTCTTGGGTATGTTCGTATACTATACCAGAATCATCCACCAAATAATAGTCTTTATCGTACAACCAACAAAAAACATTTTGCCTCTCTTCAAAAGACAACTTTAAAATACTTGGTAGATTTTTATTAATGTAAACATTTTTTATATCGAAATATTTTTCTAGTAATTGCAGTTTCAATTTTGATGATTTCAATAAAAAAATATTTTTCTCAATTACTTGTGATTCGATTTCTTCTTGAATACTTTGTTTATCAGATCTATCCAATCCTGCAACTTTTACTTTTTTTATCATAAAAACATCCGAAAAAAACAAAAAATAAACCGCAGTGCTTATTATTCCGATAATAATAATGAAATCAAATATTTTGAAAAAACTAGTATATCTTCTTGATCTATTATCTTGATTCTTGTGAGTGTTTTGCTTATATTGGTATATACTCATTTTTTAAAAATTTTTTCAAAAAAACCAGATTTCCGTGCTTTAAAATCCCCAATATATACTACTTCTTCTTGAATAACTATGCCAAATTCGGATCGTACTTTTTGTTTTATTTCATCTGCCATTTTTTTTATATCATAGGCTTTTGCTCGCCCATTTTTATTTATAATCCAATTTGCATGTCCTGAATATACGCTTGCACCACCCTCTCGCATATCTTTGACTCCAATTCTTTCAAGTAATGCACCGATAGGAATCTTTCCTTCTATAACTGGTAAATTAGCTTTTACTAAATCTGGGTGATCAGCTATTTTAATGTTTCTAAAAAAAGATCCACATGAAAAGAATCTCGGTTCCTTAGATTTTCTGATCCGCATATAATTTTCCATTATACGTAATACCATCTGTTTTTTAGAGGGACTTACCTTTAAATTTACACTTAGAATAACTGGGTGATTATAAGCATTTCCTTGTGAAAATTGTTTTTTAAAATTACTATCTCTGTAAGTAAAACCCATTTGCGAGTTACTAATACTGTGAATCTTCCCATTACTATCTAAAACCAAAACTGACTTTACAACATCCGAAATACTTTTACCAAAAGCTCCGGCATTTCCAAAAACAGCACCACCCAGTGTACCTGGGATACCTGTTAAAAATTCTAGTCCGCTTAGATCTTCTTCGGCAAGTCTGCGGACCAAGAACGCTAATTTGATTCCTGAATCAGCAATTACCTCATTGTTCCCAACTACAATATCTGAAATCTGATTTTTTATTACAAGACCTTCAAATCCGTTGTCTGAGATAATAATATTACTACCGCCTCCTATTACAATATATTTAACCTGATTTTTCCTAGCTAACTCTAATACATTTTTTAACTTATCTTGAGCTTCGGCTCTATAAAAATATTTAACCTTCCCACCTACGCGCATAGTGGTTTCCCTTGAAATGTCGTAATCAATTTTACATTCTGGTAATAATTTCTCAAATTCCATGTTATTTGTTCACCAATTCTTTTTTTAAATTTAAGCTCATTTTGTAAATATCCCCTGCACCCATAGTAATTACTATATCATCTTTCTTTAATATACCCAGTAAGTAATCCTGGGCTACTTGAAAATTTGGTTTATATATTACATTTGGACGGTTTTTTTGCGTTTCTTGGACTATTTGTTTTGAATTAATGTCTTTTTTTTCTTCTCTGCCTGCAACTGAATATATTGGTAATACTATTAGTTGATCACAGTCCTTGAATGATTTTACTAATTCTGAAAATAATAGTTTTGTACGCGAATGTTGGTGGGGTTGAAATACGCAAATAATATTTTTTGAAGGGTATTTTTTTCTAAAACCAGCTAAAGTAGCTTTTATCTCTGTGGGGTGGTGTGCGTAATCGTCAAATAGTTTAATTTGATAGTTTTCAAATATCAGTTCGGCTCTTCTGCCAGTACCATTAAATTTTGACAAAGCGAAAAATATTTGATCATCTTTAATATTAAATTGTTTAGCAACAAAATAGGTTGCTAGAGCATTGTCTAGGTTGTGATCACCTGGCACATTTAAATTTATATTTTGTATTATGTCGCTATTTGTTTTTTGTGCGTATCTTATTATCTTAATATCTTTTCTTTTTAGATTCTCTAACACTTTATCAATATTCTTATCTTGATATGCAATCAGAGTCCCATTTGGTTTAATTTTTTGAATAAAATCACTAAATGTTTGACGGATCTCGGAAATACCCCCTTTGAAATAATCCAGATGTTCTTCTTCGATATTGGTTATCACGGTAACTTCTGGAATAAAATCTAAAAAAGAGCGGTCATATTCACAAGCTTCGAGCAATACAATATCTGATTTGCCTATTCTGATATTGCTATTATTAAATTCTTTTACGGTAGTACCAATAAACACAGTTGGATCAATATTATTATCTATTAGTACTTTTGCTAACATCCCGGTAATAGTTGTTTTGCCATGTGTACCAGCAATCGCGATTAATTTTGTGTTGTTAAATAACACTCCTAAAAACTGGGATCTTTTATAAGTTTGTATTTTTAATTTTTTGGCTTCTGTTAATTCAACATTACCTTGTGAATCAGTATTTTCAACAGCTGATGTGTATATTACTGTATCTATGTCGCTATTTATATTTTTTGCGTCTTGTTTAAAATATATCTTGATACCTTTTCTGTGTAATTGTTTAGTTTGATAGTTTTGCTGAATATCACTACCCAATACTTTATTACCAGTATTATGCAGATATAAAGCGATACCACTCATGGATATTCCACCGATACCTATTAAATAATACGTTCTTTTTTTCATAGATATTTTTTTAAATAATTAACAATTGTTTGACTAGATTGCCCTACTGATATCGATCGAATGTTTGTTGATATTTTTTGTACTTGATTGGGATCACCTACTAATTCTATAATCTTTTGTTGTAATTTATTGGTTGATAAGTTATCGTCATTGATAACAATGCCCGCGTGTAATTCTTGAATGAATTTACAGTTATATATTTGATCACCCCTGCTTGCTTTCCTTCCTAGTGGTATAAAAATCACTGGCTTAGCTAAACTAGCTAACTCGAAAATAGTTGTAGCCCCTGCTCTTGACACAACCAAATTTGATGATTTCATAAGATCGGCGATGCCGTATTCAATAAAACCGTATAAATCGTAATTATTTCGAAGTTGTGGGATCAAACTTGATTTAACATTTTGAAACTCTTGAAGATTGTTTTGTCCACATATATGAATAATCTTATATTTTGTTAATAATTTCTCTAATATAGGTTTTAAACTGTCGTTGATTTTTTTAGAACCCAAACTGCCTCCTAAAAACAGTATTGTAGATATTTTCGTTTCTGGTTTTTTGAGGTTATAAAATTCAGGTGCTATGGGAATTCCCACAGTTTGAGTTTTAATCAGATTAGTCGGGCTCATATGATATAAATCTGCGGGAAAAGCTACGAAAATTCTATTGGAAAATCTAGATATAACTTTATTTGCTAAACCCAAGCGTGCGTCAGATTCATGATTTACATACGGTATACTCAAAATAATGGCCGCAAAAGCTATAGGTACCCCCAAAAAACCACCCTTGATAAAGATAATTTTTGGTCGAGATATAATCAATAACACCATACTTTGAAAAAAGCCCAGTATAATTTTAAAAATATCAATAAAATTTAATAGCGAAAAATATCTTCTCCATTTACCAGAATATACTCTGGTATATTGAAAACTTTGGGCTTTTAGAATTTTCTCTTCAATAATTGATCCAGATATATAAAAATAACATTCAATATCTGAACTTTGTAATTGTAACTGTTTAGCTATCCATACAGCTGGCCAAACATGACCACCCGTGCTACCTGTAACAAATAGTACTCTTTTTTTATTAGTATGTGTCATGACTTGCTTTTGAAATGTTTAATAAAATTCCTACTGCGGCTAAATTAACGATTAATGCAGACCCTCCATAACTTATAAAAGGCAGGGGGATTCCTGTCAAAGGCAAAGCTCCGAGCATAGCCGCGATATTGATCAATATTTGGATAGCAAACCAAGTGGTAATACCCAAAGCTAATAATTTTGAAAAGTCATCTGGAGCTTTTTTGGATATCTGATAAGCTCTCCAAATAAAAAACCCCAAAACTAACAAGATTATAGCAGTTCTAATAAAACCCATTTCCTCAGCTATTACCGCAAATATCGAATCTGACATTGGGTCTGGTAAATAATTATATTTTTGAATGCTGTTACCAAAACCCAAACCCCATAAACCCCCCGATCCAATTGCAATCAAAGCTTGTCTGGAATGATAAGCAATACCTAGTTCATCTTGACTTGGGTTAAAAAAGGCAACCAATCTTGCTAATCGGTATGGAGCAGCTTTGATAGCTAGCCATACACCTGCAATACCTATGGGGATTAAAGCTAGGATTTGAGATAGCCGTGCTCCGGCTACACAAAACATTGCTATACCCACGAAAATAAAAATTACAGCAGTTCCAAGATCTGGTTGAATAATTACTAATCCAGATACTAAAATCAATAACAATGTAAATGGTAAAAAACCACCCCAAAACCCTTGGATGAATTTTCCTTTTGAACTCAAAAAATGAGCTGCATATACAATAAATAATAATTTGGCTATTTCAGAAGGTTGAAAAAATATAGAACCAATGGATACCCACCTATAACTGTTGTTTAAAGGACTAGCTAAGCCCGGAATAAACACGGATACCAAAAGTAGTATTGTGAGTAAAAAGAACCAAAAACTATATTTTTGCCAAAATCTATAATTTAATAATGTACAAAACACTAAAGCTATTATCCCAAAAAAAAGCGAGATACCTTGTTGATATAGGAAAAAATTATTTGTAACTCCGTCAGTCACCTCGTACGATCTAATTGCTGATGCAGAACCAATCATCACTAATCCAAATGCTGTCAGTCCTAATACTGTTAAAAGTAATATATAATCGATTTTTGTTTTACGTTTCATTGTAATGTGTTTACTATCTTTTTAAACTGCTCGCCTCGCTGTTTGTACCCAGAAAACATATCAAATGAGGCACAAGCAGGAGATAGCAATAAAATATCACCAAAACAAGCTATACTATTAGCTTTCTCCACAGCTTGCTCCAAGCTAGTTGCTAGTATTATTTTAACATTTTTAGTATTCTTTAAAGAATTTTTTATTTTATTAGCTGTTTCACCAATCAAAATTATCGCCTTTATTTCTTGTTTACCTATCGATTTTGCCAACTCTGAGTAATCAGCCCCCTTATCACTTCCTCCCAGTATCAGAATTTTTGGATTTTTGAAAGCGTTTATTGCGGCAATGGTACTTTCGGGAACTGTTGCAATAGAATCATTATAGTATTTTACGCCTTTATACTCCCGAACTAATTCTAACCTATGCTCCAAACCCTTGAAATTATCTATAGTTTTTTGAATATATAAATTGTCAGTATTGAGTATCTTTGCTATTAGTCCAGCTACGGCTAAGTTTAAATAATTATGTACACCTAGTAACTTTATGTTAGATGTAGAAAATATATGTTTTGTGCTGTTTAATTTGATAGTTAATTGTTTTTTTGTTGCTGTTGCGCTTGAGTTAATATTATTCCCACAATATAGTTTTTTTGATTTAATACTCTGATTCTTTAATAAATCCTTATATAAAAAATGAATAATTGCCCAATCCGTGGATTTTTGAAATTCAAAAATCCGTAGTTTTGAATCTTGATATTCTCGCATATCCAAATGGTGATCTAGGTGATCTTTAAATAAGTTCAGAAAAACTGCAATATGAGGACTGGCTTTGATATCTTCCAGTTGGAAACTGGATAATTCAAAAATCACTATGGATTTTGAGTTAATTTCACTAAGTGTGTCCAAAGCTGGCTTACCGATATTACCAACTAAAAAAACATCTTTTTTAGCTAATTTAAGTATGTTGTATAAAGCTGTGGCTGTGGTACCTTTTCCCTTTGTACCAGTAATACCGATAATTTTTGCTGGACATAATTCAAAAAATAAGTTCGTCGGACTAGATAACTTATGATTTTTTTTCAATTCTTGGATTTCTGGTAAATTACTTGGAATTCCCGGACTTCTAAAGCAAAAGTCGAATCTCGATAGTTTCTTAAGATAATCCTTCCCCAAAAACAACTCTGGTTTTCCAGGAATCTGCTTTACGATATCACTAAATCCATCGAGATTTCTTTGATCACAAACAGATATATTCGTAATATTATGCTTATACAAAAACTTAGCGAGGGATAATCCCTCTGCTCCTAAGCCTAGTATCGCAATTTTTTTACCCAATAATCTCTCTAGATCCATTACACTCCACCCCCAACAAGACCAAAAATTACCCCAATAATACATGTAATTATACCCAAAATCCAAAACCGCATAGTTACTTTAGTTTCTGGCCAACCCATTGCTTCAAAATGATGGTGTAGTGGAGCACATAAAAATATTTTCTTGTTAAACAACTTTTTACATATCATCTGAATTAGCGAAGATAGAATTTCAATCAAAAATACAAAACCAATGATCGGTAAAACAAATACGCTATTTGTAAGCATAGCTATAGCTCCAAGTGTTGCTCCTAATGCCATGGACCCGGTATCACCCATAAAAAACCTAGCTGGGTATATATTAAACCACGTGTAAGCAAGTAATACTCCAACTAGGGTACCGCAAAACAATGCAATACCTATATTGCCTTGCACCATAGCGATAACACCGTAACCAGTAAAAGCAAATATACTTAATCCACCAGCCAAACCATCCAGTCCATCAGAAATGTTCACTGCATTTGCCGTAGTAACAATTATTAAGATAAATATCGGGATATACCACCATCCGATAGTAAAATCCCCTATACCAGGAATATGAATAATATCAAATCCAAGTTTTACATAAAACCACCATGCTCCAAATCCGGCTATTAGCAACTGCCAAAATAATTTAGTTATTGCTTTGATACCTTTTATACCCTTCCTAAAGCTTTTGATATTTATATAATCATCGATTAGACCAAGTGCTCCACCTGCTAATAGAAAGAATAAGGGCAAGAAAGTTTGAGATCTACTAAGGTTCAAGACTACAGTAATCAGCCCACCAACAACCCAAAACATTATTCCTGCCGCAGTAGGAATACGTTCTCTTTGTTTATGTTTGTGTAATTTATAGAAAACCTTGGCTTGTTTACCTGAAATGTCAGTATCTTTGATCTGTTTCCAAAATTTATACTTGTATAATAAATTAGTTAGAAAAGGAGTAAATAACATTGAACAGATAAAAGCTAGTGTTGTAATAGCTAAAATTTTGATAATTATTTGGGGGTCTAATACTAAATATTCAACTCTGTCCATATTATTTTTTGAGTAGTGTTTGTACGACTCTTTCCATTTTTGCCCCTCTTGAGCCTTTGACTAAAATTATATCATTTTTGGAGATTATTTTCAGGATATACTCAACTGCTTCTTCAGGTTTGGAAAATTGTTGTAAATTATTTATATTTTCAATACTTTGTTTTGCACCCTTAATATAATTATTAGCTTGTCCGCCCACTGCTAGAACATAATCTGCGGAGTCTCCAGCTAGTTTTCCAACCTGCTGATGATAACTATCACTTTTGACTCCTAACTCTAACATCTCTCCCAAAATAATTATTTTTTTGTTATCAGATTTTGCTAAAACATTCAGATATTCAAATGCAGCCTGCATAGATAACGGGTTGGCATTATAAGTATCGTCGATAATGGTACAGTGTCTTCGACCTACGAGAACCCCTCCTCTTCCCTTAGAAGGTTGAAAATCAGATAAATTCTTAGTTGCTTCTATTAAATCTATACCAAAGACCTCACAAGCAACACTTATACTTGCTAATGCAGCGTATATATTGGACTTACCCACGGACTTCATAAATAAAGGTGCGGTACTACCTCCAAAATGAATTTTCGCGTGTAACCCATCTTTGTTTTCTTGAATATTGTCAATATAGATATTCGCATCATTGGATTGACCAAAATAAATAACTTTTGCTTTAGTCTGAAATCCCATTTTTCTGGTATTTTCATCGTCTATATTAAGTATTGCCTGATTATTTTCTGTTAATACTTTTATCAAAATTGATTTTTCTTGAGTAATTTTTTCTATACTCTTAAAAGCTTGCAAGTGGGCCGGACCTATGTTGGTCACAATCGAAGTATGTGGTTTTATAAAACTAGTTAAATATTTAATGTCTCCGGGTTTATCGGCTGCCATCTCTAAAATTAAAGTTTTAGGATATTTAAATACAAAAATAGCTCTGAAAAAAGCTATAAATATATAAATTACCCACATCATTCCTTGTGCTGTATCTTTAAATCCCAAAATAGTTAATGGTACACCCAACTCGGTGTTTAGATTCCCGTGATTTTTTCGAACTCCAAACTTATGTAAATATAGATTTTTATTCAAAACCCACGCTATCGCATCTTTGGTAGTGGTTTTCCCTACACTGCCTGTTATCGCGATAATATGCGGTTGAAAGCGAAATAATAGAATCTGGGCAGGAATCTTCAAGCTTGTCCAAAGAAGTTTTAATAATAAGTTTTTCATGGATTTTTTCAACTTTCAAATTATATACTAAAACTGTTAATTAATCAAGATAAAGATTATCTGTCAGGCATTACCTGCATATAAGACAGTATCCACTTAGCCAAATCACCAAATATAGGCGCCGCAGTACTCTCTGCCCAGGGCGACCCTTTTGGAGAATCCAGTTTTACTAAAATTGTAAATTGTGGGTTTTCTGCGGGAGCAAAACCTAAAAAAGATACGATATTTGTTTTCTCAAGATATCCTCTAGCGTCTGGGTTGGGAATTTGAGCAGTACCGGTCTTTCCGGCTACACTAAAACCCGGTACTTGTGCTGATTTCCCATAACCTCGCTCCACTACACCTACCAACATCTCCTGAATATCTTCAGCTACTTCAGAGCTAATCACCTGGCGTATCTCTTTAGCTTTTGTCTGGTTTGTTATTTTATTATCGGATTTTATGTGATCAACTACGTATGGTTGATAAAGTTTACCGCCGTTGGCAATAGCAGACATGGCAGAAACTAACTGTAGTGGTGAGATAGCTATACCCTGTCCAAATGCCATATTAGCAAAGTTAATCTCCTTCCATTCTTCAAATTCCAAAACTTGACTATATGTTTCAGACATCAAATCTATACCCGTACGGTCACGAAAACCGAACCTACTAATGTATTTATTTAAATTATCTCTACCCATTTCCCTACCGATAAACACCATCCCAACATTATCAGAATTCTCAAGTATCTGACCGACCGTTTCTCGACCATAAGCATCTCCGGTTGAAGTACACACTGTATAACCTCCGATTTTCAAACAACTACCAAACACTCCAGATGTCTCTGGCTCTACTTTATCTTCTTGCAGGGCACCAGCTACTACAAACGGTTTAAAAACCGACCCCGGTTCATATGTCGCATTTATTGATAGATTATTAAACACATCAACTGACTTTACCTTAGAATAGTTATTTGGATCAAAATCTGGATAATTCGCCATTGCCATTATCGCACCAGTGTTTGGATCCATAACTATGACTGAACCAGCCTTGGCACCCAATTTTTCAATAGCTGACTGTAACTTCTCTTCAACTATAAATTGAATGTTTCTATCTATCGTTAAGTATAAATCATCCCCTGACTCTATCTGCCTACTACCTATAATGTCGATATACTTCCCAAAAGTATCTTTTTTACTATAAAAAGTATTATTCTTACCTCTAAGTTCACTATCATAATAACCCTCAATACCATACTGGCCATTACTGTCTACGTCTACGTAACCAAGTATATGAGAGGCTAATTCACTTTCCGTATAATATCTGTATAATCCTGGTACAAGTAGTATCCCTTTGAGATCTAATTCATTTATCTGGTGAGCTGTTTTTTTATCGACTTTTTTCTGTAAAGGTGGTATATAAATCTTGTTGTTATTGATTTTTTTATAAATCTCTTTTTCTTTTAGATCGATAAATGGAGCTAGTTCTTTTGCAACTTTCTTTGGGTCAGTAATGTTTTTCGGTACTGCTTCAACTGAATAGAAAGTAATATTTGTTGCAACTGGCAAATAATCATCTCCCGCATAATAATCCTTTATATATATTTTTCCCCTTGGGGACGGTAAGCTTTCTTCCACTAAATACTGTTTTTTTGCTAAAGCTATTAATTCATCGTGTTCCAAAATCTGTTTTTGAAAAAGCCTAAAAAATAGTGCTATATTTAGTACTAAAATAATACTTACTAATATATAAAAACGCTTTGTTATAAAGTTATTGTTGTACACAACAAATATTTAATTTTACCTACTTTAAATAAGTATACACTCCTGAAGGAACTAATTCTAGTTTTTTTAGATCAATTTGAATATTTTTTATAGATCGCAGTTTGGATGCATGAATATTCAACTCTTCGTTTTTTTCAATTATTTGAGCCTTTTGGGTTTCCAGATCTTTTATTTCATATCCCTTAGTTACTCCAGCTTGACTTTGAGCCAAATATAATAATGCAAGCATAGTTAAAACAACAACTGCAATTATTCTTAATGACATCGGGCCAAATTTAGTAACTTCACCAGTAGAATGTTTTGCTTTTTTGCCAATATATCCACATCTACTTAATGTTAAAACTCTACTCATTTTTTATCCTCCGCTACTGATTCTCGCCTAAAAACGGCGAGAGATCAGTAAGTCCGCCGTAGTAAAATCTAGTTGCAGATTCCAAATATTTTGGATACTGCAAGAGATTGAACGCAGGCTGGACACTACATTATTAATTTTTTAAATTTTTTCGCAAGCTCGAAGTTTCGCACTTCGACTTTTTGGATTATTTTTTACTTCTTGTATTAAAGGTATAATCGGTTTTTTAGTTAATATCTTTACTTGTTTATTATTTCTTAAAGTATGTTTTACAATTCTGTCTTCGATTGAATGAAAACTGATAATTACTAATCTACCAGATTCTTTTAAAACACTTATCGCATTAGGTATGAATTCATTTAAACTTTGTATCTCTGAATTTACTTCCATTCTCAATGCTCGAAAAAGATTTACTGCGATTTTTTTAGCTTTATATCGTAAATTAACTGGAATAGCTCGTTCAATTATTTGATAGAATTCAGAAGTAGATTGAAAATTTTTTTCTGTTTTGATTGCCCTGGCAATTCTTCTGGCAAACGGCTGTTCGCCAACTTCTTGAAATAGTTGAACTAAATCTTTCTCTGAATATCGTTTTAAAATATCTAAAGCGACGATTGATTGATCTTGATCTATACGCATATCCAACAAACTGTCACTTTCTAGACTAAAACCTCTTAATTTATCTTCAAGTTGAAAATTTGAAATCCCTAAATCTGCAATTATTCCATCAACTTCAAGAATGCTTATATCCTTCAAAACTGATTTTATATCTTTGAAATTTGCTCGTATTGGAATCAGTTGGGGATGGGTTTTTGTAAGTTTATCTGCTCTCTGTATAGCTTGTTTATCCAAATCAATCGCAACCAGCTTACCGTCACTTGAAAGTTTATCCAGTATAGCTAGAGAGGTCTCCCCTCCTCCAAATGTTGCATCTACATATACACCATCTCTCTGAATTGAGAGATAAGATAATGTTTCTTGTAAAAGTACACTTTTATGCATTTGATTATGATTACCAGCAACTAGGCCAAATGAATTTTAAGTCCCCTTTTCAGGGTGGAGGTGAACAATGACCTAAATTTTTAATGTTTTTGATTATGAGCTGTCCTCCTTTTTCAATCCGCGTGCGCTCATAAACACAAACTATTTTTCTTTCAATCAGCAACTAGTTGCTGGTAATTTAACTAATAAAGTTGAGAGATAACCAATTTCTAACATCTAATCATTCCACATTATATATTTAGTCATTCTCAATTAACTTAATAACTTAATTACAAAGTAACTTAATGTGCTATATGCCTAAATCTGTAAGATTTTCGGCAAATTCCTCATCTTTTTCCGTTTTCTTTCGATAATCTTTCCAAGCATCTTCTGCCCAAACTTCCAATCTATCAAATAATCCGGCTACAATAACTGATTTTTTAATACTTGCAAAATCTCTAAGATATCCTGGAACTGTAATCCTTCCTTGCTTATCTAGCTCTACGTCCATAGCACCTGCAAGCATCAGACGAGCAAATGCTCGAGCTTTTGCTGATGTCAAAGGAAGTGAAGCGAGTTTGGAAGCGATCTTTTGCCACTCTTCCATAGGATAAATAAATAATGACTTATCTAGACCTCTAGTGACAACACAACCACCAGCAAGTTTATTACGAAACTTAGCGGGTAAGGCAACTCTACCTTTTTGGTCTATACTGTATGTGTATTCACCTATAAACACTGTTACTCCTAATTAGTTATCCACAGTTCTTACCACTTATCCCCACTTTTATCCACAATTCACCTCGTGTATTTACTATAAAGCCCTGAAAACATCTTGTCAAGGGCCGACGCGCTTTCCTTAAAATCCGATTTTTTGCTAAAATACTAATATGAAAGAAAACAAAATTTCAATAAAAATAAATTGCCCAATAAAAGAAGTTTTTAAATTTACTATTAATCCCAAAAGTACTCCTAAATGGATAGACGGAATAGTTAAAGAAGAAACTAACGAATGGCCTGTAAAAATTGGAACGATTTATCGCAATAAAAGCGATGATAATATTTGGAATGAATATGGATTAGTAGAATTTGAGCCAGAAAAACTTTTTACTCTTAAACAGAAAAATAGTAATTACTCTGTACAATACACATATAAGTCTCTTTCAGAAAATTTAACTGAATTAACTTACTATGAATGGGTGGATAAAGGAGAACTTGAAAACCCATTTACTATCAAAACTTTAGAAAAACTAAAACAAATTTTAGAAAAATAAAACTATGAAAAAAATCGTAATCTCGGCTAGTGCCGCATTTCAAAAAGATATTCAAAAATACCGAACTCAATTAATGCAAAAGGGTTATAAGGTCATAAATTATCCAAAACCAATAAAACCCAAAAATTTAGAAAAAGAGTATCCTAAAATTCATACCGATTATTATATGTCAATAGTTAACGCAGATATTTTATTGATTTTGAATCTGAAGAAAAAAGGTATTGCTAATTATATCGGCGGTAGTGTTTTTGCGGAAATGGCTTTTGCGATTGGTTTAAAAATCGCAAAAAATAAATTCATTCAAGTATATTGCCTTAATCCATTACCGAAGAATTTAGTCTATTCAGACGAATTGGCAAGATGGAAAAAATTAGGCTGGATTAAACTATGGAAAAAAATAAAATGAAAAAAGAATTGATTTTTTTAGATACGGAATTTTCCAGTTTAAATCCTTACAAAGGAGAGATTATTAGTATTGGACTTGTGAAGGAAAACGGCAAGGAACTCTATTTGGAACTGGAATTCAAAAATGAAGCTGATAAATGGGTTAAGAAAAATATACTTCCCAATCTAAATCAAGAAAAAGCTTCAAGATCTGAAGCCAAAAAGCAAATAATAAGCTTTATCGGCAAAGAAAAACCCTATCTAGTAGCTTTTGTAAATCAATTTGACATAGTTTATTTACATAAATTATTTGGAAAAGAAGATTTTAATAGTACTTTTTTCTGGATACCTATAGATTTTGCCAGCATTTTGTATGAAAAGGGCTATGATCCAGAAGAATATTTCAAGAATCAAAAAGATTTTGTAAGAAAATTAGGAATTGATCCAAATAAATTCAAACAACATAATGCCCTGGATGACGCTAAATTATTAAAAGAAGTGTATTCAAAAAGTAAAAAAATTCGGTGTTTAGCCGAATTTTTACAATGCTTTAATTATTAATTACAATTTCTTTGAGAAGTACTCTTGAAGCTTGTTAGCTTTTATTCTCACCTGCTTCATAGAGTCGCGTTCTCGAACAGTAACTGTATCATCTTTCAAGGTATCGAAATCCACTGTAATACAATATGGAGTACCAATTTCATCTTGTCTTCTGTATCTGCGACCAATAGATCCAACTTCATCATACTCTATATAATAGATATCTTTTAACTTATCAAAGATCTTCTGAGCTGCTTCTGGAAGAAGTTCCTTTTTAACCAATGGAAGGACAGCGATTTTTACAGGAGCGATTTTGGGATGAAACTTTAGTACGATCCGATTCTCATTTTTTACTTTTTCTTCAGTATAAGCCTCACATAGTATTGCTAGAAAGGTTCTATCAACTCCCCCAGCTGGTTCCACTACATATGGTGTTATCTTTTTCTTGGTAGATTCATCAAAAAAGCTTAAATCCTTCCCGCTTGCTTTTTCATGAACTTTTAAGTCATAATCACCTCTATTGGCGATCCCCTCAAGTTCAGACCAACCAAAAGGATACTTATAATCTATATCAGTAGTAGCTAAAGCATAGTGGGCTAACTCTTTTTTATCATGCTGTCTCAGACGCAGATTTTTTTCTGATATACCTATATTTTTATACCACTCTAATCTTTGTTCTATCCAATATTTGTATACTTTGTCTGCATTTTCCGGTTTTACAAAATACTCCAACTCCATTTGCTCAAATTCTCGAGTCCGAAAAATAAAGTTTCCTGGGGTAATCTCATTTCTAAATGATTTACCTATCTGAGCTATACCAAAGGGCAACTTTACTCTAGTCGTGTCAATAATATTTTTAAAGTTTATAAAACTTCCTTGGGCAGTTTCAGGTCTCAAGTAGACCTGTGAACTTTCCTGCTCTACTGGTCCCATATAAGTTTTAAACATCAGGTTAAATTGTCGAGGTTTGGATAATTTACCACCACAAACAGGACATTTGACCTTAAAATGCACATATTCATATTTACTTGTTACTCGTTCTTTTTTCTTTTGTTGTATTAGGTTTTGTGCCAAACTAGCATCATCAGCCCTAAACCTACGTTTGCATTTCTCACAATCAACCATAGGATCGTTAAAACTCTCTGTATGCCCACTAACTCGCCAAACATCAGAATTCATAAATATAGTACTATCAAGCGCTACTACTTCAAACCTTTTTTGAACAATATCCTGCCACCATAGGTTTTGTATGTTTTGTTTTAGAAGTACTCCATATGGTCCAAAATCCCAAGAATTTGCTAATCCGCCGTAGATCTCTGACCCAGAAAATACAAAAGCTCTTCGTTTAGCAAAGCTAGTGATATTCTCAGTTTTTGAATCAACCCCTTGATTAACTATGGGTTGATCATTCTGAATATTATTTTTTTTTGGTTTTGTTTCGGACATACAACCTCTTTACTGATCCGGGAATTTTAGTTACGGTTTCATAATTAATACTATCCAGATACCCAGCTAACTCTCCAGCAGTAATATTCTCATTACCCTGTTTTCCAAGTATTATTACTTCATCTCCTATTTTAGCTTCTGGTATATCGGTTATGTCAAGTAGGCAAAACTCCATACACACTCTTCCAATCACTGGGACCCTTCTACCACCAACAAGCATTTTACCTCTATTGGAAAATTTAAAATCATATCCATGAGCATAACCCACGGGTACTATACCAACCAATGTTGGCTTAGGGGTCGTATACGTACATTCATAACTTACTTTTTCCCCTCCGCTTAATTTCCGAATTTCTACTAGTTGAGTTTTGAATTCCAAGACTGGTTTTAAATCAAAATAGGTAGACAGCCGGGCATTACTAAACAATCCATAAATAGCAATACCACAACGTACTAAATCAAGGTGACTAGAGGGTATCTCTAGGGCTGCTGCAGAATTAGCTATGTGTGCTATTGGAGGCCTTAACCCAAGTCGATCGAGCTTAATGATTAACTCCTGAAAAGTGCCTAATTGTTTAAATGTATAAGTTCTATTTGTCGAACCAGCAGATGCAAAGTGAGAGTAAATTCCATCAAGATTAATTTTGGGCAGGCGTTTGATATATTTTACAAAATCAATAGCCTCCTCTGGAGCGATTCCGATTCTATTCATACCTGTATTTACCTTAATGTGTACATCTACAGCTTTACGGTTTTTTATAGCTATCTTAGAGATTAACTTTACATTTTCACGATTATAAGCAGTTAAAGTAATATTTTTTGTTACTGCCCGCTTAATATCATCTTCATTAACGGGTCCAAAAACTAAAATCGGTTTCTGTAATCGATTTTTTCGTAATATTACTGCTTCTTCAACTGTGAAAACCCCAAACCAATCTGCTCCAGCAGAAGACGCCTCCTTGGCTATTTGAATAATCCCATGACCGTAACCATTTGACTTAACTACTGCCATGAATTTGACTTTTGGATCCAAAAAACTCTTTAATGTATTTACATTATATTTTAGGTTTTCTAAGTTTACTTCTAACCAAGGATAAGGTTTATTCATAATTGAACTAAATCATTAAAAAGTTTTTCACTTTTTATGGGGTTTTCAATATAGTATTTAATGTATCCGCTTAAAATCTTTGAATTATCAGGTTTTTTTTTAATATTGATTTTCTGTAAATCAGTAATTTCAATATTCAAAAGTAGTCTAAATAGTTTAATTGTGTATTCAGTTATTTCAAATCCCATTTTAACATCTTTTTGACAATTTTCACAGATTATGCCTCCATATTCGGGATTAAAGATAATTTGAGAGTTTTCTTGAGCTTTATTTTGACATTTCGCACAAACATATAATTCGGGCTTTCTTCCTGAAGATGTTAAAATATTAATTACCAACCAGGTATAAATCAGATCCATAGTTTGATTAGTTAATTTTTGCTGATTGTCAAAATACTTCAAAGAATCTAATAAATATGAAAAATTATCTGTATTTGCATCTTCACCGACTAATAATAAATAGTGTTCTACTAAAAACTCTGCAAAAATTATCTTTGACAGATCGGTCTTTAATTTTTTAAAAGACTCAATACAATCAACAGCTGTAATAATTTGCAAATCAGTGTTTCCGCTTACTGTATTTAGCTTTACGAAATTTAATGATTGTAAATACGGTGAATTCTTACTGCTAATCTTTTTTATACCCCTGGCCTTTAATTTAAGTAACCCTTCTTCTGGAGAAATAACTAAAAGTATTTGATTGGCTTCTCCGATATTTATTTTTTTAATAATTAATGCTTTTATTTTTTGATATTCTGACATATTTGCATCTGTTTATTGGCTACTTGTAGTTGCTCTAATGTATTTATACCTATCCATTCTTGATTGTCTTTTAAGGAATAAGTATTTATTTTCTTACCTTGACTAACTGCTAACTGGATTAAATCAGTTAAGTAATATTCACCTGACATTTTATTTTTCGCTAATTTGGGAAGGCTATTCCATAAAAATTGACTATCAAAACAATAGATACCAACATTTATTTCCTGAATACTTTTTTCTTCTTTTGAAGCATCTTTTTCTTCAACAATCTCGATAATATTATTAGCTGTATCCCGCTTGATCCGACCAAAACCAGTTGGATCAGAAGATATCAACGACATAAAACTGATTATATTTTGATTGTCAATATGCTTCTGAACTAATCCTTTTATTGTTTCTGGTTTATAGAAAGCTGAATCATCACCATTTAATACTAGTATTGTTTTAACTTCTTTTGGTATCTGATTTTCTGCACTTGCCACTGCATGACCAGTACCTAATTGTTTACGTTGTACAGCATATTTATATTTATTACCAAATTCCTTTTGTACTAATTCTTTTTTATACCCAACAACTAAAACTATTTTATACTTTAGTTGATTTAAGATATCTAAAGTATAGGAGGTAATCGGTCTGCCGCAAATTTTGTGTAGAACTTTTGGCAAATCAGAGTTCATTCTTGTACCCTTACCTGCTGCAAGAACTATAGTGTATATATCTTTATTCATGGTACTTATGTTATCATTTTTATACTATCCCAGTATATCAATAAACTAAATAATATTTCAAAACAATTTTTCTTGTTTTTGACGAATTTCTTTTATTTTAGTTTTATCTACTGCGATTCTCCCGAACTCTCCATCATAACCAGGTTCGATTTTTACCCTGCCTTGTCGAACATTAATAATTGCTTGAGCAATTTCAGGACTCGTGACTTTTTCTAAATCTCTATAATCAACTCCCAATAAAATCTTGAATTCGTTGTTAAAAGAATGAACCAATTCAAAATAAATATCTAAAACTGCTTTTGACGAAACCCCCGTTCCGATAACATCCGATATAATCTCCATAAGCGGGATAATATGTCTAACTTTTGGAGAGTTTTTGGGAATAAACCCGGACCCTCTATCAGCAAAAGAATCAACTCTATTCATCACCCCTACTGTTAAAGGTCTTTTGCACTTTGGACAAATTGTTTTATGTTTTTTTGTTTCTTCTGGTGAAAACACAACTCCGCAATTACGATGACCGTCAAAGTGATATTTACCTTCCTGTGGATAAAATTCAATTGTACTTATAAAACTGTTGTTGTCTTTTTTTTGTAATATGTCGGATAATTTATTAAAAGTTAATTTTCCGTCAGAAATATCAAACACATTAGCTTCTCTTCCAAGTTTTTGAGCAGAGTGAGCATCGGAATTTGATACCAAACTAAAGCGGTCGAGACTTGATATTCGCCAATTCATTTCTGGATCACTTGATAAGCCAGTTTCAAGTGCAAAAATTTTATTTGACAGATCTCCAAAACATTCCTCTATTGATTCAAAACCCGATTTAGAACCAAACAATGAAAACCAAGGAGTCCATATATGTGCTGGGATTATAATAATACTGGGATTTATTGACCAAAGCATTCTTACAGTATCATAAACATCTTGTCCGAAAATCGGCCTACCATCAGAACCCAGTTTTCCTATTTTTGCTAAAGCTTGATTGATTTTATCTGCTGTTTTTAAATCTGGCGCGAGAATTACAGTATGAATTTTCCGCAGTTTTCCGGCTTTTTGGTATATATTGGATATTTCTACTGAGAGAATATATTTCAGGGTATTTTTAGTGTTTTTGGGTATTAAAAAACCAGAACCGTCTTGCTCTAAATTCTTTTTAATTTCAGTCATCCAAAACGGGTGAGTAAAATCTCCGGTTGCTAATAAATTTATACCCTTATAAACAGACCATTTAGTTAGTTCTTCGAAATTTAGTTTCGGAGAAGTTGCTCGACTATATTTTGAATGAATATGTAAATC